>JAQBHC010000154.1:0-40834 GCA_032128175.1 Chloroflexota bacterium
GTCGCAGTCCATCGCTGTCTTCCTGAACGCGTCGACCGCCGACGGTTACAACCCCTACCGGATTACTCGATCCGGGATCGACTGGGAGGTGGTGGATCCGCGCGATCCATGGAGTCACATCGGCTACTGGGGAGATCACCAGATCGTGTACCTGCTGCGCCTCCTCGAGGGCTACGAGCGACACGAGCCTGGGGCCTTGGCGAGGGGTCTGGGCGAGCGGATCTACGCTTCCGCCCGCGTGCCCTACCGAATCGCGGACTTCGCCACGATCCTGTCCGATCCTCGGGCGACGATCGAATTCGATCGGGCACTCCACCGCGATCTACTGGCCGCCAGTGCCGACCTTGGTGCAGACGGCAAGCTCGTCCGGGATACGGCTGGGAACGTCCGGCTCGTCGTCCTCATCGAGAAGCTCCTTGTGCCCCTCCTGGTCAAGCTCACGAACTTCGTGCCGGGCGGTGGTATCTGGCTGAACACGCAGCGTCCGGAGTGGAACGACGCGAACAACGCGCTCGCCGGGTGGGGGCTGTCGGTCGTCACGTTGGGCGCACTTCGGCGCTACCTGGCATTCCTCGGGCAGCTCATCGTCGGCGACGGACAGTTCCCCCTGTCGAGCTCGGTTGCCACGCTGCTGTCCAGAACGACCGAGATTCTCGAGCAAGCGGGCGGGCCGCTGGACGACGCGGCCCGGTATCGGATCATGGTCGAGCTCGGCACGGCGGGCGAGGCCCATCGCGGCGCGGTGTACGCCGGGGAGCACGGGGATGACGTCCCAACTTCCCTGGCGGCCGTCCGGCGGCTCGCCGCCGCCGCAGCTCCGATCGTGGACGAGGCGCTTCGGGCGAGCCGTCGTCCCGATGGGCTGTTTCATAGTTACAACTTGCTCAGGATCGACGGCCAGCGGGCCGTAGTTGACCATCTCGGGCCGATGCTCGAAGGCCAGGTCGCCATCCTTGATTCAGGCCTGCTCAGCGACGCTGAGGCGATCACGGTGCTGCGGGCACTGCGCACAAGCGAGCTGTATCGAGCCGACCAGCACAGCTATCTGCTCTATCCGGACCGACCCCTGACGCCGTTTCTCGAGCGAAACTCACTCCACCGCAGACCGCCGATCGATGATCCGTCGCTGTTCGTGGAGGACCGGAGCGGCGCATGGCACTTCCAGGCAGACCTCAGCACCATCGCGGACGTCGAGCGTCGGCTCGCACTTGCCAAGGCGACTCCGGACGTCCAGGCCGCGGTCCTCAACTTGTGGCGAACGACCTTCGCGCACGACGAGTTCACCGGACGGAGCGGCACGTTCTTCATGTTCGAGGGGCTGGGGAGCGTCTACTGGCATATGAACGCGAAGCTGCTCCTGACAGTGCAGGATAGTCATCGGCGAGGTGCAGATGCTGCCGCGGCCGCGGACCTCGCGGCGATCTATGACGACGTCCGAGACGGACTCGGTTTCCGGAAGACGCCGCAGGCGTACGGCGCATTCCCGACCGATCCGTACTCTCATACGCCCAGCCATCGGGGCGCTCAGCAGCCAGGCATGACGGGACAGGTGAAGGAGCAGATCCTCTCGCGGCTCGGCGAGCTGGGAGTGAACGTCGTGGCGGGACGGCTCGAATTCCGACCTCGCCTGCTACATCGGGCGGAGTTCAGCGATGACGCATCGAGCTTCGCGTGGCTGGATGTCTCGGGCGCCAAACAGACATGTGAGCTGCCTGCCGGGAGTCTCGCCTTCACCTGCTGCCAGGTGGCGATCTGCTACCAGCTCGGCGATGCCCCGTCGATCGAGCTTGAACATTCGGGCGGGCAGATCGAAGTCGTGGCCGGATCCGAGCTACCGCCCGACGCGAGCGCCGCGATCTTCGAACGTCGGGGACCTATCGGCTGCTCAGGGTGGCCGTACCGCCGGCTGAGCTCAGGCCGTCATAGCCCGCGCCAGCGACCGGGCGAGATATCGAGAAGCGGGGGCCTGCTAGGATCGCTCGCATGCCACACGAGTTGACCTCCAGTGATGCGATTCAGGATGCCTTCCGCGAACACGGATACATCGCTGATCGCTCGATCGCGACCGCCGTGTTCCTGGCCCTGCAGCTCGGTCGTCCGTTGCTCCTCGAAGGCGAAGCCGGGGTCGGCAAGACAGAGCTCGCCAAGGTTCTGGCGGCAACCCTCGGGACCCGACTGATCCGCCTTCAGTGCTACGAGGGCCTGGACGTCAACACGGCGGTCTACGAGTGGAACTACCCACGCCAGATGCTCGAGATCCGGCTGCTTGAAGCGCGTGGTCAGGCGGAGCACGCCACGGCGCACGACATCTTTGGCACCGAATTCCTGATCAAGCGCCCGCTCCTCCAGGCACTCGAAGCGGGCGCTGACGGTGAGCCGCCGGTCCTTCTGATCGACGAGATCGATCGCGCCGATGAGGAGTTCGAGGCCTACCTGCTCGAGATCCTGTCCGATTTCCAGGTCACCGTGCCGGAAATCGGGACGATCAAGGCAGAGCGCCCACCGCGGGTGATCCTCACCTCCAATCGGACCCGCGAGGTGCATGACGCGTTGAAGCGCCGTTGCCTCTATCACTGGATCGACTATCCATCCGCGGCCAAGGAGTTCGAGATCGTCCAGGCGCGCGTGCCGGCGGCGCCCGAGACCCTGGCCCGGTCCGTCGTCGCCTTCATCCACCGGCTGCGTGAAGCCGACCTGACCAAGGTTCCCGGGATTGCCGAGACGCTCGACTGGGCATCCGCCCTCATGGCGCTCGGTGCTGCCGATCTGACGCCCGAGGTGGTGGACGAGACGCTGGGCGTGGTCCTCAAGTACGAGGAGGACATCCGCCAGGTCCGCGGCGACACGGTAAAGGCGTATCTCGCTGAGGCCGCGGCAGGCCGCTAGGCGGAATTGATGCAGGATCCCGCAATCGTTCAGAGCGGGCCTCGTGAGGCGATTGACGGACATCGGCTGCTCGCGCGAGCCGTCGGGTTCGGACGAGCGTTGCGCGCGGCGGGCCTGCCGGTTGACCTGGGCGCCGAGATCGACTTCTCCCGGGCGCTCGGAATCGTGGATATCGGGGATCGAGAACTCGTTCGAGCTGCCGGGGCCGCGGTGTTCACGCGCCGCCGCGATGATCGACCCGTCTACGATCGGGTGTTCGATCGCTACTGGCGCCGTCGTTCGCTGTATCCGAACCTGGAGGCCCCGGGGTCCGAGCAGCGTCCCGAAGCGGTGCCGTCCGACGAAGGCACGCCGCAGGACGCGTTGATGTCCGGCGACGAGCGATCGGATCTGCCGGAGGATCGCCAGGGCATTCCGATCCCGACCGAAGGCGATGCCGAGGACGACGCAGCTCCCGATGTCGTCACGATCTCGCCGGACGCATACAGCCGGTCAGAGACCATGCGCCACCGCGACTTCGACCGGATGACGGCGCAGGAGCTTCGAGATGCCGAGCGCCTGGTCGATCTGCTTGAACCGAAGCTGGAGCTCCGGCGGACTCGACGCTACGAGTTGCATCGCCATGGCCGACGCCTCGCCCCCCGCGCGATGTTCCGGCGTAACCTCGGGAACGGCGGCGAGATCTTGAACTGGGTCTGGCGCCGCAAGGTCCAGCGCCCCCGTCCGCTCGTTGTCCTGTGCGACATCTCCGGCTCGATGGAGCGCCACTCGCGCCTTCTGCTCCGCTTCATCCAGGCGCTCTCCGCCTCGTCGGCCGTCAAGACGGAATCCTTCGTCTTCGGGACACGCCTGACCCGGGTGACTCGGCTGCTCAAGGACCGCAACCGTGACCGGGCTCTCGCCAAGGTTGCGGACACGGTGACCGACTGGGCCGGTGGAACTCGGATCGGGGAATCATTCCGCGAATTCAACCACCGCTGGGCGCGCCGAACGCTCCGCTCGAGTGGCGTCGTGATCGTCGTGTCCGACGGCTGGGATCGCGGCGACCCGAGGATCGTCGAGGTCGAGACGGCCCGCCTGCGCCGCAACTGCCATCGGCTGGTCTGGCTGAATCCGCTGGCCGGTACGCCGGGTTACCAGCCGCTTGCCGCAGGAATGCGCGCGGCCTACCCCTACATCGACGATTTCCTGGCGGCCGGCACGGTCGCCAGTCTCGAACGGCTCGGCGAAATCCTTGCCGGCAGCCGGGCGTCAGACACGCGACGGGGAAGTGAGGCGGCCGCTCAGGTGGCGCCGGGAGCCCTGCCGGGCCGAGCATTCTCACCGCCCCCCAAGGTCGTTCGACAGCCGATGGATCCACTAGCCGCCCGACCGCTCGGCTGAACTCCGCGGCCCGGCCCAGCCCCGGTCTCGAGCGCGCCGTCGTCACAAGTACGTCGCGCTCGAATCGAGCCGCCACTGGCCTGCGGAAATGGCTCTTGACAAGCTCGTCGCACATCTACACTGCGTCTTGCGCCGGCAGCGGCGGTCGCGATCTTCAAACCGGGAATGCTCGCCCCGTTTGGCGACCAGGAAGTTCCAGAGTTCGAAGGAGATCTGATGGCGTCAGCGTCCAACGTCAGCGCACAGGGTGCGGCCGACGAACGTCAACTCGCCGCGCTGGGATATCGACAGCAGCTGAGCCGATCGCTTGGCCTGTTCTCCAATTTCGCGGTTGGGTTCACCTACCTCTCGCCGGTCGTCGGCGTCTATTCGCTGTTCGCAATCGGCCTGGGCCTGGGCGGGCCGGCATTCATCTGGTCGATGCCAATCGTGATCTTCGGTCAGTTCATGGTCGTCGGGGTGTTCTCCGAGGTTGCTTCCCAGTACCCGCTGGCCGGCGGCATCTACCAGTGGTCGAAGCGGCTCGTTGGTCCGCGCTACGCGTTCATGTCGGGGTGGATGTATACGATCGCCCTGCTGATCACCGTGGCGGCCGTGGCCTATGCGGCCAATCTGTTCGCGGCCCCACTCTTCGGATGGGAGCTGACCGACGAAAGCACGATCGTCGTCGCCGTGGCGGTCATCGCTCTCGGTGGAGTCCTCAACATGCTCGGAATCCGCCGCCTCGCCTTGCTGGCTCGCGCCGGGTTGGTCGTCGAGATCGCCGGGAGCCTCGTGCTTGGCGTGATCCTCTTGTTCGTTGATCGCAAGCAGGACATCGGCGTCATCTTCGAGACGTACGGTGTCGGCGGAGACGACTACCTTGGGGCCTTCCTGGCCGCCGCCCTCTTCAGCGTCTGGATCTTCTACGGGTTCGAAGCCTGCGGCGACATCGCTGAAGAGGTCCAGGACCCGTCTGCGAAAGTCCCGCGGGCGATGTTCCTGACGCTGGGCGTCGGTGGCGCGGTGTCGGTGTTCATCACCATCGCCCTGATCCTGGCTGTCCCGGACATCGGAGCGGTCATCAGCGGCGCGGACCCGGACCCGATCGGATCTATCCTGCTCGCGACGTTCGGTGAAACAGGGTCCAAGGTCGCGCTGGCACTCGTACTGTTTGCATTCGTCTCGTGCACGATCGCCATCCAGGGCGCAGCGATCCGGCTCGTCTATTCCTTCGCTCGCGACGGCATGGTGGCCGGGTCCAAGATGCTCTCGAGTGTCCACCCACGCCTGCACATGCCGGCCGGCGCCGTCCTCGTCGCGACGATCATTCCGGCGTTGATCACCCTGCTGCCCTCGGCAACGGTGTACATCATCATCTCGTTCGCCGTCGTCGGCATCTACATCGGGTTCCAGAGCGTCGTACTCGCGGCGCTCATCGCGCGCCGGCGCGGCTGGCGTCCGAGCGGATCCTTCCAGCTTGGCCGCTGGGCGATGCCGATCAACGTAATCGGCCTCGTCTACGGCGTGTCGGCGATCCTCATTCTGTCGGTCAAATCGGGAGAGGGGCTCGAGTCGTTCGTTGACCGTTGGCTCGTTCCGCTGAGCGCTGGAATCGTGTTCCTGCTGGGCCTTGCCTACCTCTTGATCTTCCGTCCGACAGAGAACATTCGGGAGGACGCGCGCGCCGGCGCCTCCGATATGTAGACCCGGTCAAGCTCGGGCTCATCGCCTCCGGCGCGGAGCGCTTCCAGGGATCTCCCCGGGGGTTCGAACGCCGGAGGCGAACCGGGCGCTTACGATGGCGCCATGCGAGATCTGCTCGAGACCCTCGATTCATGGCGGACGCAAGGGACGGGCGCCGGCCGGGCGGTCGTCGTCCGGACGTTCGGATCGGCGCCGCGGCCGGAGGGCGCTGTCCTTCTCGTCGCTGAAGATGGGCGCCTGATCGGTTCGGTGAGCGGAGGTTGCGTGGAGGGCGCGGCAGCCGAGGAGATCGCCCTCGCCCGACTTGCGGGACGCAGCCGCGTGATCCGCTATGGGATCAGCGACGAAGAGGCATGGGACGTCGGCCTCGCGTGTGGCGGCACCATCGACGTCCTCGTCCAGCCCGACATCCCGGACGCGATCCGTGAGACAGCGGCGGCGTCCCTCGGGCCCCGCGGACGGTCCGCCGCGGTCGTGACGTTGCTCCCCGCCGACGCTCCTCCAGCGGTGTTCGGGCCACATGAACGAGGGTCGGGCGCCGCGCCCGAGCCTTCGATCGTCATCGACGCCGCGGGTGCGATCCTCGAGGGCTCAACCGGCAATGACACGACGAACGCAGCGCTCGGGCGTGCCGCCGCCGAGATCCTGGAGGATGGCCGGTCGCGGACGGTCGAACTTGACGGTCGGTCGTACTTCGTCGAAGCGTTTCCTGTGCGGCCGCGACTCGTCGTGGTTGGAGCCGTCGAGGTCGCGCGTTCACTCGTGCGATATGCAGGAGAACTCGGCTATGAAACCGTGGTCGTGGACGGGCGCGCGGCATTCGCCACAGCGGAGCGGTTCCCGGACGTCGACCAGATCGTCGTGGCCTGGCCGGACGAGGCCTTCAACGAGCTCGATGTCGGGCCGAATGATGCCGTTGCGATCCTCTCCCACGACCCGAAGTTCGACGAGCCGGCGATCATCGACGCCACGCATCGAGGTTGCCGCTATGTCGGCGCGGTCGGCTCGCGCAAGACCCAGGCCGATCGCCGCGAGCGGCTCCGCGAGGCGGGCCTCTCGGCCGCTGAGATCGCTCGCGTCCACGGACCGATCGGACTCGACCTTGGCGGGCGGGATCCCGCCGAGACCGCGCTCGCGATCATGTCCGAGATCGTCGCCGTACGGCGAGGCGGCACCGGGATCCCGATGCGCGAGCGATTGGCCGCCACGGGCTTGTGATCGATCGGCCGAATCCGACTCTGCGCGCCACCGCCATCGTTCTGGCCGCGGGCCGCGGCAGCAGGTTCGGCGGCCAGAAGCTGACCGCGATGCTGAACGGTCGGCCGGTGCTCCAGCACGTGCTCGACGCGCTGGCGGTCGCCGGTATCGAGGACCCCGTCGTCGTTGTCGGCGCGGATGCCCGGCCACTCGAGTCCGCGATGTCGTGGCGTTCCGCCCGGCGCATTCGAAATCCCCACCCGGAACAGGGCCTGTCAAGCTCCCTTCAGCTCGGCTGGGATGCCGTCATGTCCGCAACGCCCCGTCCGGATCTCGTCGTGGTGACCCTCGGTGACCAGCCGCTGCTGGACCCCCAGGTCGTGCTGCAGCTACTTGGCGAACCGCTCGATCCGGGCCGGCCGGTCGTCAGCGCCCGCCACGCCGATGGCTCGCGGAATCCCGTGCGACTCGAGCCGGCCGCGGCCGCTCTCGTGGCGGCATCGTCCGGGGATCGTGGACTCGGACCGTTGCTGGATCGCCAGCCGGAGCTCGTGCGCGATCGACCCTTTCCGGGAGCCAATCCTGACGTCGATCACCCTGACGATCTTGTCGCCATGGTCGCGGCTGACTGGGCGTCCAGGGTTCGTGCAAACGCCGAGCAGGTAGACCGGGCCCGCACGACTCCCGATGGCAGCGATTTCTACGGACCGGTCAGCCGGATGTTCGTGGCCGATCCAGCGCGTCGGGATGACCCCGTTCTCGAGGCGCTCCTTGCCATCGCAGAAGCCGATGACACGTGGCTGGACATCGGGGCAGGCGCGGGACGCTATGCCCTTCCGCTGGCCCTGGCTGTCCAGGAAGTCGTCGCGGTTGACCCTTCGCAATCGATGCTCGAGGCGCTCCGAATTGGCGCAGCCGGGGTGGGGATCGAGAACGTCCGGGCAGTGCACGCTCGCTGGCCGCCCGACGCCACGCTGCGCGCCGAGCTTGGGCCCGATCCCGTGGCGGATGTGGCGCTCATCGCCCACGTGGGCTACGACGTTGAGGCGATTCTCCCCTTCCTGGACGCGATGGAATCGGCGTCCCGCAAGGGCTGCGTTGCCGTCCTCATGGTCGAGAGTCCCGCGGCGATTGCGGCACCCTTCTGGCCGCTCGTTCACGGCGAGGAGCGCGTCGGCCTGCCGGCGTTGCCCCAGTTCCTCGAGTTGCTTGCGGCGCGGCGAGTGAAACCGAATGTCGTGATGGTCGCCGGCGAGCGCCGCCGCTGGTCAGATCGCGAAGAACTCCTCGGATTTCTGCGCCGCCAGGTCTGGACCACGCCCGGAACGTCCGCCGACCGTCGACTCAGCGACGCGATGGACGCGCTGACGATCTCCACGGGCGATGGCGGCGTCGAAATCGCGGCTACCGGTGCCCGTGACATCGGTGTCGTGAGCTGGTCGCCTCGTCACGCTGATGCCGTCGGAAGTCGTTGACGCGCCCGCGTTTCGAGGTGATACTCGTTGGATACCCGGACCAACGAACGGAATTTCGTGTTCTGTTCGCCGGCCCGATCGTTATCCAACGCCACGCCTTCAATCGGAGGCGGGCCGCGCCCTCTCCCGGAGGGCCCCAGGAGGACCGATCGAGCGATGATCCCGTCTGCATTCGACTACGTGCGGCCCGGAGATCTGGGCGAAGCGCTCCGAATCCTGAAGGAGCATGAGGGCGAAGCCAAGGTCCTGTCCGGAGGGTTCAGCCTCCTGCCGATGATGAAGCTGCGGCTGGCCCAGCCGGCGCTGCTTGTCGACCTCCGTGACGTGGGTGGCCTGAACGGTCTCTCCCGGGATGGGGATGTCATCCGAATCGGGGGGCGCGCGACCCATCGTCAGGTCATGGAGTACGAGCCCCTGACGTCCGCCCTTCCGATCATGCGCGACGCAGCCAGTGGCATCGGCGATCCGCAGATCCGGAACTGGGGCACCATCGGCGGGTCCGTCGCGCACGCGGACCCGGCGGCGGACTGGCCGGCCGTCCTGCAGGCCCTCCACGCCTCGATCGTTCTCCAGAGCACGGCCGGCGAGCGCGTCGTGCCGGCCCGAGGCTTCTTCGTCGACACATTCCAGACGGACATCGAGCCGACCGAGATCCTGACCGAGATCCGGATCCCGTTCCCTGCCGCGCGCAGCGGCGGTTCGTACCAGAAACTGGAGCGTCGAGCCGGCGACTTCTCGACCGTCGGTGCCGCCGTCCAGTTGACGCTTGGGGGCGACGGGCGGATCACCCAGATCGGGATCGGGCTCACTGCGGTCGGCGATGCGCCGTTTGCCGCGACGGACGCCGAGGACGCCCTTCGGGGCGCCACGCCAGGCGAGGCGATGTTCCGCGATGCAGCCGGGGCGGCGTCGCGCCAGAGCCGCCCGGGCAATGACAGCCATGGTCCCGCCGAATACAAGCGAGCGATGGTGACCGAAATGACCTTCCGGGCGCTGCAAGCGGCGCTCGTACGAGCGAAGGGGTAGGGGGCCAGCATGACGACCCAACACGTACGCGTCACCGTCAACGGCACGGAGCGCGAGGCGGACGTCGAACCGCGCCTTCTCCTCGTCCACCTGCTTCGCGAGAATTTCGGCCTCACGGGAACCCACGTCGGCTGTGATACCAGCAACTGCGGCGCCTGCACGATCCACGTGAACGGCATGAGCGCCAAGAGTTGCACCATGCTCGCGGTTCAGGCCGACGGCACGGACATCCGCACGATCGAAGGCATGGCCGATGGCGCCACGCTGCATCCGCTGCAGCAGGCGTTCTGGGATCAGCACGGACTCCAATGCGGCTTCTGCACACCGGGCATGATCATGCAATCGGCATGGCTGCTGAACCAGAACGACAACCCCACGGAGGATGAGATTCGCGAGGGGATCAGCGGCAATCTGTGTCGCTGCACTGGCTACGTGAACATCGTCAAGGCCATCCAGCAAGCCGCCGGCGAGCTTCGCTCCGCCGACGCGACGAAGTGACGGGAGCGCCTGAGATGACCACGGAGATGGAACCCCGGACCAGTGCCGCAATTGGTGGCATGGGCCATTCGGTCAAGCGCAAGGAAGACCCTCGGTTCATCCGCGGGGTCGGCACCTACATCGAGGACATCACGCTCCCGGGCATGCTCTGGATGGACATCGTCCGAACGCCGTACGCGCACGCGACGATCAAGTCGATCGATGCAACCGAGGCGCTGAAGATTCCCGGCGTTCTGGCGGTGATCACGGGCGCGGATCTCGAAAAGGCCGGCCTGCATTGGATGCCTACCCTCGCCGGTGACAAGCAGATGGTGCTGCCGACGACAACCGTCATGTATCAGGCCCAGGAGGTCGCGGCCGTCGTCGCGACGGATCGGTACGCGGCGGCCGACGGCGTCGCGGCCGTGTTCGTGGACTACGAGCCCCTGCCGGTCATCGTCGACCCGCACAAGGCACTCGCAAAAGATGCGTTTGTCCTTCGCCCCGATCGCGGACCGGACAAGGCCAACAATCACATCTGGCACTGGGAATCGGGAGACCGAGCGGCCGCCGATGCGGCCCTCGCCGCGGGCGAAGTCCGAATTGCCGAGGACATCTACATCCCGCGGATTCACGTCGCGTCGATCGAGACCTGTGGCTGCATCGCCGATTGGGATGCGGTCCGAGGCCAGATGACGCTGCACATGACCAGTCAGGCACCCCACGCGATTCGAACCGTGCTCGCGCTTGTCTCGGGCCTGCCCGAGCAGAACATTCGCGTAATCACCCACGACATCGGCGGGGGTTTCGGTGGCAAGGTCCCCGTCTACCCGGGATATGTCCTGGCCGTCGTCGCCAGCCTGACAGTCGGCAAGCCGGTCAAGTGGATCGAGGATCGGTCAGAGAACCTCCAGGCGGATTCATTCGCCCGGGATTACCACATCCACGCCGAGATGAGCGCCACCAAGGAAGGCAAGATCACCGGCCTCAAGGTCAAGACCATTGCCGATCACGGCTACACGGACGCGGCTGCCGACCCCTCGAAATACCCGGCCGGCCTGTTCAACGTGATCACGGGTTCATACGACTTCCCCAACGCGTTCGTCGAGGTCGATGGCGTCTACACCAACAAGCCACCGGGCGGCGTCGCCTACCGATGTTCGTTCCGGGTCACCGAGGCGGTTCACGCCATCGAGCGGATGGTGGACATCCTCGCCCACGAAATCGGCAAGGACCCGGCGCAACTCCGGATGGAGAACTTCATCCAGCCCGAGCAGTTCCCGTACAAGACGCCCACCGGCTGGGAGTACGACTCCGGCAACTACGGAGTCGCCCTCCAGAAAGCCATGGACATGATCGGGTATGCCGATCTGCGCAAGGAGCAGATCGAAAAGCGTGCTCGGGGCGAACTGATGGGTATCGGCATCAGCAGCTTCACCGAGATCGTCGGGGCCGGACCCTCGAAGGACTTCGACATCATCGGCATCAAGATGTTCGATTCGTGTGAGATCCGGGTTCATCCCACGGGCAAGGTCCTCGCACGGATCGGCGTCCAGACCCAGGGCCAGGGCCACGAGACCACGTTCGCCCAGATCATTGCCGAGGAACTCGGGTTCCCGGTCGGTGACGTCAAGATTGAATACGGCGATACGGACACGGCGCCCTACGGCCTCGGGACGTATGCGTCACGCTCCACGCCGGTCGCCGGTGCGGCCACCGCGATGGCAGCCCGCAAGATCCGCGAGAAGGCGCAGAAGATCGCCGCCCATCTCCTCGAATGCGCCGAGGAGGACCTCGAATGGGAGCCCGGCAAGTTCTCGGTCAAGGGTTCACCGGATCGATCCAAGACGATCCAGGAAATCAGTTTCGCTGCCTACACCAACCTCCCGGCAGGCATGGAGGCGGGCCTCGAGGCGGTCAACTATTACGATCCGCCGAACCTTACCTTCCCGTTTGGGAGCTACATCTGCGTCGTCGACATCGACAAGACGACGGGCCAGGTCAAGATCCGTCGCTTCGTGGCGGTCGACGACTGCGGCAACATCATCAACCCGATGATCGTTGACGGACAGATCCACGGTGGCCTGACGATGGGGTTCGCCCCGTCGCTTCTCGAGTCCATCACCTACGACGAGCTCGGCAACAACCAGGCTGGTACGTTCATGGACTATCTCCTGCCGACCGCGGTGGAAACGCCGCGCTGGGAGCTCGGAAAGACGATCACCCCGTCGCCGCATCATCCGATCGGCGCGAAGGGAGTCGGCGAGTCCGCGACAGTCGGCGCGCCGCCGGCGATCGCCAACGCCGTGGTCGATGCCCTGTGGCACCTCGGCGTGCGCAACATCGACATCCCCATGACACCCCAGAAGATCTGGGCGATCCTGCACGAAAAGGGGATCGCCTGAGCACGACCGGACACTCGCTGTTCAGCCGCGCAGCGGAACTGGAGGCGGCCGGCCAGCGCTTCGTGCTGGCCACCGTCGTGGCCGTCCGCCGGCCGACATCGGCGCGACCCGGTGCGTCCGGAATCGTCCACCCGGACGGGTCGATTGAGGGTTGGGTCGGCGGCAGTTGTGCCCAGCCCGTCGTCGTCCGGGAGGCGCTCCGCGCGCTCGCGGACGGGCAGCCGCGCCTCCTCCGTCTCTCCAAGGATGGGCCGGGCGAGGGGCGCCGCGCGGACGGCGTCGTGGAACTGGTCATGACCTGCCACTCCGGCGGAACATTGGAGATCTACGTGGAGCCACATCTGCCCGCCCCGCACCTGTGGGTCGCCGGCACCACGCCGATCGCCGGCGCCCTCGTGGCGCTCGGAGCGGCGGGTGGCTGGCGCGTGACCCTGTTCGATCCGGTGGCCGATCGCGACGCGTTCCCGGCCGCCGAGGCCGTGCTGGGCGATCGAGACCTTCACGTGCACGAATTCATCGCGGCGCCGTACGTCGTCGTTGCGACCCAGGGTGTCTGGGACGAGGAAGCGGTGCTGGCGGCGCTGCGGCGGGACGTCGCATACGTTGGCCTCGTGGCTTCGCCGACCCGGGCCGCCGTTGTCCGGCAGTGGCTCCGCGACGAGACCGGTCTGGCCGAGGACAGGATCGCAGCGCTGCGAGCGCCGGCCGGGCTGGACCTCGGAGCCGAGACCGCCGACGAGGTCGCTCTCTCGATTCTCGCCGAACTGGTCCAGGTGCGGCGCGGCCGGGCTGCCTTCGTGGCCGCCCCGGGTCCAGCGACGATCGCCGGGCGATCCACGGAGACTGGCGATGCCGACGGGCCGGGTCCGGTCGTCGATGACATCGTCCTGGTTGATCCGGTGTGCGGCATGACGGTCGACCGGAAAGATGCTCGCCACCTGGCCGAGTACGGTGCGGTCGTGTACGCGTTCTGCCAGATGAGCTGCCGCACGCGCTTCATCCACGATCCGGCGTCCTTCGTCGCCGCGTCGATATCATCCGAGGCGGCATCTCCCGAGGCCTGATCCGCCGTCCGGCGTTCGCCTCGTTCATCGACACCGGAGGTCATCTCATGGAGTTCTCGGGCGCCGTCGACATTCCCGCCACCCGCGAGCATGTGTTCGCGTTCGTGACCGACCCGGATCGAGTCGGGGCCTGCGGACCAGGCGTCGAGTCCATCGACGTGATCGATCCCACCCACTTCCGGGCGAAGGCCAAGGTCGGGGTCGGGTTCATCAGTGCGCGGTTCGTGGTCGACCTCGAGATAACCGAGCAGAAGGCTCCGGACATGGCAATCATCAAGGCTCGCGGCCAGGCGCCGGGCAGTGCGGTCGACGCCCTCGGCCGGATGAACCTGGTCGATGGGCCCGAGCCCGGGACCACCACGATGCTGTGGGCGGCCGAGGTCAACATCAGCGGAATGATCGCCAGCGTGGGCGCCCGGCTGATCGAGGGGACCGCGAACAAGATGATCGCCCAGACGTTCGACTGCATGCGCGCGAAGATCGTTGCCGAGGGCTGATTGGAGCGCGTCTCGCGTGTCGTTGGCCCGGTCGGTACCAACGTCCACCTGCTCGCCGATCCGCGCACGCGCGAGGCGATCGCCATCGACACGGCCATCCCGTCGCTGGCCTGGATCACCGACGAACTACGCGAGCGAGGCTGGACGCTCAAGCTGATCGTCACAACCCATGGGCACTGGGATCACTTCGGCGAGAACGCCGCGGTTGCCGCCCATACCGGGGCGGAGATCGCGGTTCACCCACTCGACGCCCACCGCCTCACGGACCCGACGCCGCTCTGGGCCCCCTTCGAGATCCCGCCGTGCGTGCCTGCGGTCGAGCTCGCTGAAGGTGGCGAGGTCCGTTTCGGGGACATCCGGCTGACCGTCCTGCACACCCCGGGCCACACCGAGGGATCGGTCTGCCTGTGGGCCGAGGACGATGGGCTCCTGTTCAGCGGCGATACGCTGTTCGCAGGCGGGTGGGGGAGGGTGGATCTCCCCGGCGCGTCACCGGAACAGATGGTCGAGTCGCCGGCGCGCCTCGTGACCTTCGACGATCGACTCGCGGTGTTCCCCGGTCACGGACTCGAGACAACGATCGGCCGCGAGCGTCCATGGCTGGAGATGGTCGCTCGGGAGCGGCGACTCCTGCTCTGAGGCGCGATTCGGGAGACACGGTTCGGCCTCAGCGCTCGGGCGGACGCGGTACCTCGATCGCCTTGCGGTACCCCGCGTGCACGTGGACGCGGCGGAAGCCCAGCGATTCATACAGGTGGACCGCGCCCGACAGGTTCTCGGTGTCGGCTCCAAGGGCCGCTTCTGCCATGCCCCGGTCGCGCAGGGTCAGCAGCGAACGAGCGATCAGCGCCGTCGCAAGACCGCGCTTTCTCCATGGCCGGCGGACCGAGATGTTGTCAAGCCAGCCGCGCTGGATACCGGTCCGCTCGTTTTCGGCGGGGTAGATCGTGTTCATGACGGATCCCGCGACCTCATCCCCGTCCCACGCCACCTGCCAGAGCGTGGTGTCCAGGCCCGGTCCGGAAAACGTCCCCTCGAAGTCTTGCTCAGTCTGAACTGCAGGGTCGCGGTGATCCTGGAACGCTTCGACATCCGATTCCCAGATCTGACGATGATCCTCGGGTCGCACCGGCCGGACCTCGAGGCCTTCGGGTAGCGGAGGAGCCGGAATCGGGTCCGCGAGGGACCGGGTCATCATCATGCCGTACGATTCGATGTGGTAGCCGGCTCGATCTGCCAGGGCACCGACACCCGGGATCTTGGGGTCAGTCCACGCCGAGAACACATGCCCCATGTCCAGATCGGCGCCGAGCTTGCCCTCTGCAAGGCCCCTCGCGACGCGCGCTTCGGCCCATCCGAGAAGCGCGGCGCCGAGACCCTGGTGGCGGAAGTCGGGCAGGACCGCAGCATCAAGTTGGTGGAAGACGCGCTGCGCCCGAATCCGCCACTGGTGGCCGGCATACCCGACCACGGCGCCGTCGACCTCGGCCACCACGACGTCCTCGGCGAGATCCATACCGGACCTGTGTGTCCATTCGTGTTCGAGTTCCTGGGCAGTCGGGAAGTAGTCAAATGCGTCGTGGACATTCACGGCCGTCCACAGGTCCGCCACGGCTGCATAGTCCGAGGTCGGTTCGAAGTGACGGACACGGAGTCCAGCGATGGCGGGCGTGACGGGCAGGTTCACGAGACTGCGACCGGCGGGGCCGAGTGGTTCCTCCGCTTGCAGGGGCTGGGTCATCGTTTGGGTCCGTATTTCTGGTCCATCTGGCGCGTGACTTCCTTGGACCTCGTGATCCATTTTCGCCGCTCCGACTTCCGCGCGACCGCGTCATTGGCGAGTTCGGATCTACGCGCCTCGCGGGCGAGCTTCTCGAAGGCCTCGAAGCGATCCGGATCGAGCAGCCCGGTCGCAAGCGACGCCTGGACCGCGCAGCCGGGCTCGGACCGATGACCGCAATCTGCAAAGCGACAGCCAAGGGCGATCTGCGCGATATCTTCAAAGGCGCTCGCGAGCCCATCGCCGTCGAGGAGTGCCAGCTCCCGCATGCCCGGTGTGTCAATGACCAGTCCATCCGCCAGCGGAACCAGCTGTCGCGAGGACGTCGTGTGCCGGCCGCGCGCATCGTCGTCGCGGATGCCGGCGACCGTGAGCAGTTCCCGACCGGCAAGGGTGTTCACGAGGGTGGACTTCCCGACACCGGATGACCCGATGAAGGCGACGGTTCGGCCGGGCGAAAGGTGTGCCCGGACCGCATCGATGCCCAGACCGGCGAGCGCCGAGGTCACGATGACGTCCACGCCCGGGGCGACCCCCTGGACGGCCAGGCGGTGCTCGTCCTGATCGTCATCGAGGTCCGCCTTGGAGAGCAACACGACTGGCGTTGCGCCGGATTCCCAGCCCACGGCGAGGTATCGCTCGATCCGCCGCAGGTTCAGCTCGGCATTGAGCGACGTCACGATGAAGACCACGTCCACGTTCGCCGCAATGATCTGGGCGGCGGTCCGGTGGTCCGTTGGCGCCCGTCGGACGATCGCCGTCCGGCGCGGCAGGAGCGCATGGATCGTGACCGTATCGCCCGCTATCCCGGGCGTGGCCGCCACCCAATCGCCGACGGCCGGATAGGCCAGTGGGTCGCCGCCGGACGCATGGCGAAGGCGCCCCGAGACGGTTGCCTCGAGCGTCGTCACCCCGTCATGGACGATGAACCGCCCGCGGCCCTCGGCCACAACCCGCACGGGGACGCGGTCGACAGACCCGAGCGCTTCGAACGCGGTCTGGAACGATGCATGCCAGCCCAACGCCAGGAGGTGCGGCACGGCGCCGCCCAGGCCGGGCGGATGGGGTTCCATGTCAGCCCACACGCTTCAGCTTGCCGGTGCGCTTCGCATACCGCTCGGCGCGGCCGAATGCCCACAGCCCAACCGGGATCAGCACCGTGCCCATGACCAGTAGCGGCCAGACGTCCCCGAGGAGTTCAGAGACCGGAACGCCGTCGATCAAGCCCCTGCGGACGCCGTCGATCGCGTAGGTCGCCGGCGACAGCCGGGACAGGACCTGCATCCAGCCCGGGAGTACATCGATCGAGTAGTAGACGCCGCTCACGAGCAGCAGCACCGACTGCATGACGAAGGTCATCTGGGCGCCGCGCTCCACGTAGAGCAGGGGCAGGATCGCGGCCATCATCGCGATGCCGACCAGGCTGAATGAGCCCAGGACCATGAACACCACCACGGTCGTGGGATTCGCGTGTGCCGCGGCCAGGTCCGGGAAGAACAACAGCATCGCGATCAGGATCGCGACCGTGTGGATCACTCCGTAGGCCATCGCATAGGCCACCGAGCCGAGCAGCTGGGTCGATCGATGGACCGGGGCCATCATGGTGTATTCGAGCGTGCCCTCCCACCGCTCAACGGCGATCGTTTCGGCGATCCAGGAAAAGACCACCGACAGGTAGTTCCAGAAGATCGCGCCCACGATCAGGGTCAGGAGCAGGCGGGAATCGCCGGCCTCCGCGCCGATGAAGGAGATGGACAGTGCGCCCGCGGCCGAGTAGACCAGGAAGGCGACCTCCCATCCCCAGTAGCGCCGGGTCAGGAAGAAGTTGCGCTCGATGAAGGCATACGAGGCCTTCAGTTCGTACTTGATCAGCGACATTCAGTTGTCGTCCTCTCGTCAGTCGGCCGAGTCGTCGGACTCGGCCTCGACGTCCTCGTCGAGGGACCGGCCGGTATAGGTCATGAACACGTTGTGGAGCGTCGGCTCCTTGCCATGGCCGGTAGCCACGAGTTGCTTGAGCCCATTCGGGGTGTCCTCGGCCACGACGCGACCGTCGTTGAGGACGGAGATCCGATCGCACAATCGATCCGCCTCGTCGAGGTCGTGTGTTGTCAGGATGATCGATGCGTTGTGATCGGCACGAACCTCTTCGACGAAGGCCTGAACGTCGAGCTTCGATCGCGGGTCGAGGCCCGTGGTCGGCTCGTCGAGCAGGAGGAGCGAGGGGCTTGTCAGCAGCGCACGCGCGATGGCGATCTTCTGCTGCATGCCTCGGCTCAGCTGCTCCACCGGCCGGCTGAGTCGCTTCTCGGCGATTCCGAGGCGCGCGGTGATCCGGACGGTTTCGCGGCGGGCCAGCCTCGCATCGATCCCATAGAGCCTGGCGGCGAACAGCAGGTTCTCGATCGGGCTGAGCTTCTTGAAGAAGGCCGCGTCCACGCTGACCCGATTGATCAGCCGTTTGACGGCCATCTCCTCGCGAGCGAGGTCGTGCCCGAACACCTCCACCCGGCCCTCGTCGAGGGTCAGGAGCCCGGAGATGAGTCGAATGAGCGTGGACTTGCCCGAGCCATTCGCGCCGAGGATTCCAACGATGCCGCCCCGCTCGAGAAGGAGCGACACGTTGTCAATCGCGACGACGGGGCGCTTGGCCCGGCCCACGTAGAACCGCTTGGTGACCCGCTCGACGAGCAGGGCCGGTGGTCCCCCGAGAGGCGCGCGCCCATCGCTCCTGTTGGCCAGGCCCTCCGGAACGACGATCTTCGGTTGTTCGATTTGCGTGGCGGTCACGATGGTGTCCCTGTCTGGTGGGCCGGCCGTTTCCGGGTCCCTGCGATAGATCGGTTGAGGCTTTCGAACGCATCAAAAAAGCCGGGGCCTGATCTGGCCACGGCTCGTGATTGGCTGGTGAGGCGGGTCAACCGCCGGCAACTACCTCGAGAAGGGCGCAGATCTCCCACGATCAGCGGCGCCGTCAGGCGCGATGGTGGGCACGAAGAGAAGCGGTGTGTTCATTCTGCGTCCGCCCTCCATCACGTGATAGTCCGCGCGGAACCCGCGCTGGTGGCGGAGTGTATGCGGCGCTCCGCCGCCATGTCAACTTGCCCCGCACCGGCGAGACGGAGGCGCAGGGGAATACCGGTCGATCACTCAGACCGGCGCGATCCCCGGCTGCGCTCCTGTCTCAACGGGTTCCCCGGCACGCGACCAGTCGCTGTAGGACCCGGGGTAGAGGATCGGGTCCGGGAGGCCGGCGATCCGCAGCGCGAGGGCCGTATGACATGCCGAAACACCGCTGCCGCAGGAAACCACAGTCGAAAGAGGGCCCTCGGTACCGGCTCCAAAGCCAGCCGCGAGGGCATCGGCCTGCAGCGCCTCGTACCGCTCGGCGAGCTCGGCGGGGGGGCGGAACCGACCGTCGGCGTCGAGATTGCCATCAACGGGTGCGTTCAAGGCGGTCGGAATGTGGCCCGGGGTTGGGTCGATCGGCTCGATCTCGCCGCGATAGCGCGGCCCGGCCCGAGCGTCGAGCAGGACGCCACGACCCAAACGCGCCCTGAGCGAAGGCCGATCCACGACCCGTTGCCATTCCGTCGCGAGGTGGAGCGATCCGGTTGCCGGAGCCAGCACCTCGGTGGTCAGGGCCAGTCCCGCCGTCGTCCAGGTCGGCAGGCCACCATCGAGGACGAACGCTCCACCCCGACCGTCCGCCCCGAACCGGAGATCCTCGAGCATCCACCACAGGCGCGCCGCGACCCACCCACCCACGTCGTCGTAGGCGACGACGAGGTCCCCATCCGAGATGCCCTGGCCCGCCAGCGCCGCAGCGAAGTCGCGCGGATCGGGGAGCGGGTGACGCCCAGCGCCCTCGCGCGCGGTGAGCTCGTTGTCAATGTCGAGGTGGATCGCACCGGGGTTATGCCCGGCGTGGTACGCCGCGCGACCGGTGCCCGTCGGCTGTCCCAGGGACCAGCGAACATCTACGACGCGGAGGTCGGGCCGGCCCGCCGCGACCCAGCCCGCCAGCGTCTCCAGGGATACGATCGGTGAGCCCATGTCCGCGAGTATGCCAGCGGCTCCGGGCCGGGGTGCTCTGGTATCCTTCGGCCCGGCGCGGGGCCTTCGGGCCCGGCTCGGCGGTCGCCTCGGCGACCCCACTCGCTCCGGCGTAGCTCAGTGGTAGAGCGGGCGACTGTTAATCGCTTGGTCGTAAGTTCGAATCTTACCGCCGGAGCCACTACATACAAAGCGTCACCCCTACTCATCTGGCGAATGGGGACAGTCGGCTGCGTTCTGCGTCTTCCAAGTCAGTCGAGGGCGGGCACGACCCGGCGGCGAACGACCCCGAGCGAGGCTGGCTACACGGGGGGCGGATCTTCCGTTGCACGACCTGCGATGAAGAGGTCATCGTGTTCCCACCGGGCTAAGGCGTACCCGGCGAGACGCCTGCCTAGGGCGACCCGCGCGGTGACGCTGCCGGAGGCGCGCCGCGGCTTTCCGACATATCGCTCCGCCACAGCAGCAGAGCTGGCTCGCGTCGCTGCTCGGAAGGTGAGCTCGCGCGGCTTCGGGATCAGTTACGACGATGTGGGCGAGGCGACCAGCCGGAAGTTCAGACCAAAGGCCGGCTGAAGTCGGGACCTAGCCGCTGGTGTACTTCGGACGCGTGATCGGCTCCCGGATCTTTCGACCTGCGCTTGCCGGCACCGGTGGCTCGTCACGGAGCCCTGACCGGCGTTCAGCGGCGTCCTCCTCCAGGAGGGTCGCCTCCTGCTCGACTTCCTGGCGGACGGCGTCGACATCGACGGCGTGGACAACTCGCCCGCGATGCTCGATCGCCTCCGGGCCAAAGCGCCCGCCGCGGGGGTCGCCGTGGAGGGCCGCGTCCACCTCGGCCGGATGGAGTCACTCGACCTGGCACGGCGCTACCTGACAATCATCGTGCCGTCTTCCTCGTTCCAGCTGCTGCTCGATCCGGCGCACGCTGCCGCGGCGATGGGCCGTTTCTTCGTGCATCTCGAACCCGCAGGGGTGCTCGCCATGCCGTTCATCCTGATGGACGAGCCGTACGAGGAGCATTGGGCCCGGGAAGCGACGTTGCCCGATGGCAGCATCGTGCGCCGCACGGCGACGGCGATCTTCGATCCGGTGATCGGCATCGAGGCGACCATCGATCGCTACGACGTCCTGCGGGACGGGGTGCCGGTCCGGAGCGAGACTTTCGAGCGTCCGCGCGCAACCCGCGGCTACGATCGCCGCCAGGCGGCAGCGAGCTTCATTGAGGCGGGCTTCGTCGACGTCGAGTGGGGCGCGGACTTCACCTGGGAGGACCGCGAGCCGGAGTCGGTGTTCACGATCATCGGGCGTCGTCCCGCCTGAGACGGCCGCCTCGGACGGGCCAGCGCCTCGGCAGGCTGCTCCGGCTTCCCGACGAACTCGTTTGCGCGCCGGTCGGGCGGGATGCGCTCCAGCGACGCCCGCCACCCTCCCGCGACCCCGGGTTCCGCGTCCGGACGGCGATCCCGCGCAGGCGGCCAGCCAAGCCGGAGGTCCGGGGCCGTTTCACGGCCGCAACTGTGCAACTAACAACGGCCCCATCGGTGGGCACTCCGCGCACGGAGCACGTGCACCAGATCGATCGGCGGCATCGACACGGAGCATGGGCACGCGTAGTCTCGTGGCGTGGACGTCCCGGTGCGTGGTCGTCGATTGCCCAGCGCGGTGCTTACTCTCGTCGTCGGGGGCCTGTTTGCGTCGTGCTCCCCCGGTCCGATCGCCGTTCCGGAGGGCGCCCAGGAGATCCACATCGTGGTGAGCGGGGACTCCGTGAGCTTGACGCCTCTGACGGTCCGGGCGGGCGACATCTACATCGTCCTCGACGTGCCCGGGTCGAGCGTCAACGTCGTTGAGCCCTCGACGGCGACCGCCGAGTCGCCGGACCCCTTCACCGACGACGCCCTCGATCGTATCCGGCATGGAGACACCTTCCTCACCTCGATGGGCGGCATCGCGGACAGCGAGCGATACGGGAATGTGCGCAAGCTCGTGCTGGCGCCTGGCAGATACGCCTTCCTCGCGGACGCTCCGGAGGCCCTCGCGGAGCGCTGGGGCGGCACGATCCCCCCAGAGGCGATGGCGGTCCTCACCGTCCTGCCATGAAGTTCCCGGGGCCGATTCTCAAGGACCATCCAGGCAAGGCCCGGAACATTGGCGCCGGATTGCCGAGGCATGCGTCGGTAAGGAGACCGGCCGGATGTCGCTGAGGTCCTGGCTGGGTGTCGGGGCCGGCGCAGCGATCGCGCTCGCACTGCCGATTTCGACGTGGATTGTTGGTCTCAGCCTCGAAGGCTTGGTGTATACGGCCGAGCAAGCGCGTCTACGCGACATCGCCATCGAGCAGGCGCGCCCCGTCACCGACCTGTTGAGCGCGCTCGTTCCTGCCGAGCTGCTCCTCGGGCCACTTGGCGTCTTCATCGCGGGGAGGTCTGCCCGCATCCGCGGGGCCACCAGATGGCTGGTACTCATGCTCGCAACAATCCCACTGCTGGGGGGCTTCTGGCTGCTCGGGCTGCTGACGATGTTCGGTGCCCTCGGCAGCTCTTTCTGAGGATTGACGCCCGTCGCTCGAAACGAGCGGGAGACGCGATGTCGTCGCGAGCGGCCAGCCAAGCCGGATCCAGCTCCCACCACCGGCGACGGTCGCTCTCAGCAGATTCTCATCCGACCGTGTCTTGCTGAGGGCCTCCGGTCATCCAGAGCGACGCCACCGAATACCATCGGCGGGCAGCGATCATCCGCGCCACGCCGATCCGCCGGACACACGGATTGGCCCGGACACAAGACAGGAGCCATGGCCCGATGCACCTCCTCGTGATCGAGGACGACGAACGACTCGGCCGGGTGCTGAAGCGCCTGCTCGAGGGAGATCGGCACGTGGTCGACGTGGCGACCGACGGCGAAACTGGGCTGGCACTGGCCGAATCTGATGGCTTCGACGCCGTGATCCTCGATGTCGGCCTGCCGGACATGAGCGGGCTGGAGGTGGCGCGTCGGATCCGGGCCGGAGGCCGCGAGACGGCAATCTTGATGCTGACCGCCAGGGACACCGTCCGTGATCGCGTTTCGGGTCTTGACGCTGGTGCCGACGACTATCTGGTCAAGCCGTTCGCCTTCGAGGAGCTGGCCGCACGCCTTCGCGCGCTCAGCCGTCGCGCAGAACCCGGGCCTCGACGATCCGACTCGCGGCTCGAGGTCGGCCCCATCTCCCTCGACGAAACATCGCGCCGAGTCACCGTATTCGGAAAGATCGTGGACCTCAGTCCCAGGGAATTCTCGCTGCTGGAGTGCTTGTTGCGGCACCCCGGCCAGGCGCTCACGCGCGATCAGCTTCTGGATCAGGCGTGGCCCTACAGCGCCGCGGTCACCCCGAACGCCGTGGACGCCTACGTCCACTACCTTCGAACGAAGCTTGGCGCCGCGGGGGCACGGGTCGAGACAGTGCGCGGTGTGGGGTACCGATTGAGCGATGCCTGACGGGACACGATTGGGCGGCGTTGAAACGCCCGAGGCTGAGGCCGTGGCAAGGGATCAGCGCCTGATCTCAGCCGTCGGACTGCGTCTCGTGCTGTGGGCCGCAGGCACGACGCTGGTCGTGCTCGTCATTCTCGGCGTTGCGCTCTACGTGGCCGTCGGCCAGAGCCTGGCCACTACCGGGGTCCGGCAACTCGAGGATCGCGCCGAATCGCTGCGCCACCTCATCGAGGGTCCGGCAGGCCGGCCGCCCGACGACGTGGATCTGCCCACCGGGCTTCGATTCGGGGGCGGTACGTCGGGGACCCTGGCGCTCGTCCTCCGTGAGGACGGCAAGCCGATTCTCCCCCGGAACGGCCCTGAAGCCCTGATCAAGCCCGACGTAGCTTCCGTCGCCGCGGCTACGGCGTCCGGGCGCGACGTCCGCCTCGGCTCGCTCGAGGGCACGCCCGTCAGGATCCTCACGACGCCAGTCTCAAGCCGGATTGGGACCGTCTACGTGCAGATCTTTCAGGACCGGACCGCGGAGGAGCGAACCCTTGGCGTCCTTCTGACGGGCCTCCTGGGCGGCGGCATCGTCGTCCTCCTGGTCGCCGCGGGTGTAGGTGTCATCTATTCGCGTCGGGCGCTCGTCCCGATCCGTTCGTCCCTCGCCTCGCAGCGGCAGGCACTCCGGAGACAGCGAGAATTTGCGGCCGATGCGAGCCACGAATTGAGGACACCACTGACCGTCATTCGTTCGTCGCTCGACTTGCTGCATCGTCAACCCGATGCTCCCGTGGGTCATGTCGGGGATGCCCTCGATGACATCGGTGCCGAGGTGGACAACCTCACGCGCCTCGTCGAGGACCTGCTGCTGCTGGCCCGCACCGACTCGGGTGCCGTGCCATTGGAGCGACTCCCGATCGATCTCGGTGATGCCGTCTCGGACGCGGCCGCATCCATGACGTCGGCCGCGGACCAGCGAGGCGTCCTAATCTCCGTGGAGGCGGCCCCGGCGGAGGTCCGGGGTGACGCGGCACGGCTCCGACAGCTCGTGCTGATCCTGGTGGACAACGCGATCAGACACAGCGCGGCTGGGGCGGAGGTGCGGGTTTCGGTGCGCGCGGATGGCGCTGCAGCCGTCCTTGTCGTCGAGGACGACGGGCCGGGTATTCGCGAGGAAGATCTGGGGCACGTCTTCGAGCGCTTCTGGCGCGGGGCGGGCGCACCGGCCGGTGGGTCCGGGCTCGGGCTCGCTATCGCGTCGTGGATCGTCGACGGCCACGACGGCGAGATCCAGGCGACCAACGGTGATCCGGTCGGTGCGAAATTCACGGTCCGGATCCCGCTGGATCGAGGGATAGCGCCGGCCTGACCTCGTCGAGTACCCTGCGCCGATGCGGCCATCCGTGCGCTCCGCCACCGCCGCTGTTCGTGCGTTCGATCGCCCGATCGTGACGCTGGCATCGATTTCGTTCATCTCGCAGGTCGGCGTATCGATCATGCTGCCGCTGCTGCCGATCTTCGCGATCCAGCTCGGCGCGTCGCCGCGCGAGCTTGGCCTGATGGTGAGCATCTTCGCCGTCACCCAGACCATGGGCCAGCTGGGCTCCGGGATCTTGAGTGGTCGTCTCTCGCCGCGGCGCCAGCTGCCACTCGGTCAGGCTGCGTATGCGGCGGCCAACTTCCTGATCGCCACCGCCCAGAGCGCCGGTCTGCTCATCGCCTTCCGCGCCCTGGCGGGATTCGGAGGCGGGCTGTCCATCATCGCGGAACGGCTCTATGTCGCCCGGGTCGCCGACCGAGCACGCCTGGCGTTCACCAACGGCATTCTGTCCGCTGCCGGATCGGCGGGCTCGGTACTTGGCCCCGTGCTCGGCGGCTTCCTTGCCCTGGCCGACCTGCGTGCGCCGTTCATCGTCGTCGGTGTCACTGCGCTCCTCGCCGCCGTGGCCGCCATCGCCTTCCTGCCGGCGGAGCCGGAGACGGCGGCCGAGACCGGGGGATCCATTCAGGCGGACGCTGAGCCGATCCTGGCCGTGGCCGACCTCGCCCCCGCCGTGCCGCCTTCGCGTCGGGCGCGTCTGCGCGCGAGTGCCACTTCAATGCAGCCGCTCGGCAGGCTCGCGCTCTGGAATCTCGGTTTCAACGCTGCCTTCGGCGGCTGGATCGTCACGTTTGGGCCGTTCGCGAACGATGAATTGGGCCTGCCGCTCAATCAGGTCACGCTGATCTTTGCGATGTTCGGCTTGGGATCGATCTTCATCGGGCCGTGGCTGAGTCGTCTCGCCGACCAACGGGGACGTCGCCAGATGGTCGCGTTCGGCTCCCTGCTCGTGCTGCTGAACCTGGTGTCGATGATCGCGCATGCGCCGACGCTGATCGTCTTCGGTTCAGCGATCCTCGCCGGGGGAGGGCTCGCCGCCGCGCAGTCGGCCTGGTTCGCTCTCCTCACGGTGGCTACCGACGGTGGGCGCCGCGGCCGATCGTTCGGCATGGTGACCGCCTTGTCCAATCTGGGCGTGATCGCTGGGGCGACCCTCGCGTCCGAGATCTGGCAAGGGGTGGGGATCAATAGCGCCCTCCTTGTCGCGGCGGGATTCATGGTGCTGGCGATCGCGTCGCTGGTCCTCGTTCGCGAAGACCAGGAGGTCGCCGGCGTGGCCGGTTGACCGGGCGGCGACGGCCTCGTCGTCATTACGGGTGCACAAGGCCACGGCGAGGCGAAGCAGGTTGTTGATCGGCGAGCCGTATAGTGCTGACCGTGAGTACCGACGTCCCAGTCCCTGACGCCGCTGTGTCGCGAGACGACGCGCTCGGTCAAGCCCGCGAGGCAATGGCGCAGTATCGCTGGCTCGAGGCCGTCGAGGGATTCGCCGCGGCGGACCTCCTCGAGCCGCTGTCCGCCCGCGACCTCACGTCCTACGCCGACGCGATGTGGTGGGCCGGCAGGCTGGCCGATGCGATGACCCTCCGCGAGCGCGCCTTCGGCGCGCATACGGCCGCCAACGACCGCGACGCCGCGGCTCGGGTGGCGCTCCGACTGGCGGCCGACCATGGGCAGCGGCGCGAAGGGCCCCTATCGAGCGCATGGGTCAAGCGCGCGGAGAAGCTGCTGGCCGGGCTGCCGCCTTCCAACCTGCACGGCTGGCTGGAGCGCCCACGCATCAACGCCGCGCTCCACCGTGGCGCCGTCGACGAAGCGCTCGCTCATGCGGACCGCATCCTGGCACTTGCCGAGCTCTTGGGCGACGCTGACCTCGAGGCCCTTGGACTCCATGACCGCGGGCGAGTCCTCATTGCCATGGGCCGCGTCGACGAGGGACTCGATCTGCTCGACGAGGCGGTCGTGGCCGTGATCAGCGGCGACGTTAGTCCGTACCCCACGGCCACGGTCTACTGCAACGCGACGGTCGCGGCCGGGGATCTTTCCGACTATCGGCGCGCCCGGGAGTTCGCGGATGCTGCGCAGCGCTGGTGCGATCGGCAGGAGATCTCGGGATTCCCTGGGATGTGCCGGGTGCGGAGAGTGGAGCTGATTCGACTTCGCGGTGCTTGGGACGAGGCGGAGCGCGAGGCTCAGCGTGCATGCGCAGAACTCAAGGACTTCAGCGTTGACTTCGCCGCCGAAGGCTTCTACCAGATCGGCGAAATCCGACTGCGCATGGGCGATCTCGAAGGCGCGGACGCGGCCTTCGCTGAAGCGCACCGGCTCGGTCGGGAACCGCTCCCAGGCCTCGCTCGCCTCCGGATCCTCCAGGGGCGTGGGGACGTGGCGGCGGGATTGATGGCGCGCAGCCTGGCTGATTCCACCCTCACGCCGCTCGCACGCGCCCGCATGCTGCCCGCAGAGGTTGAGGCCGCGCTCGCGATCCGCGATCTCGGCCGCGCCGAGACGGCCGCGACCGCACTCGAAGCTGCCGCTGCTGCGTTTCAAACCGACATCATCCGAGCCGAGGCCGAGGCTGCGCGTGGTCAGGTCGCGCTTGCGGCGGGCGAGAGCGACCGCGCGATCGAGTACCTGCGAAGAGCCGCACGGTCCTGGTATGGCGCTGAGGCGCCCTATGAGACCGCGTGTGCGCGAACGCTTTTGGCCGAAGCCTATCTTTCGGCAGGCGAGGATGACTCGGCGGCCATGGAGCTTGAGCCGGCGATCGCGGCATTCGCCTCCCTCGGAGCAACCCGGGACCTTGCGCGCGCCACTGCCTTGCGCGACGGCACGACCCGTGTGGCCCGAGGGCAAGGACGGGCGCGCAGGGAACAGGCAACCTTCATGTTCACCGATATCGTGGGGTCCACCTCGCTCATCGAGGCGGTCGGCGATGAGGCCTGGGGCCGCCTGCTCTCCTGGCACGATTCCAGCATCCGAGCATTACTCAGTGAGCATCGAGGCCAAGAGGTCCACCACGCGGGTGACGGGTTCTTCGTGGCCTTTGAATCGCCTGACGAGGCGATCGCCTGTGCCCGCGCCATCCGCAGGGCCTTTCGCGACCATCGAGATCGCAACGGATTCGCCCCGTCGGTGCGAATCGGCCTCCACACAGGCGAGGCGCTCCGAACCGCGTCAGGCTTCGAGGGGTTCGAGGTACACGCTGCGGCGCGGATCGGCGCGCTCGCAACCGGCGAGGAGATTCTGGCCAGCCGGGCGACGATCGAGGGGGCCCGGAACGCGCGACCACACACGGCCTTCCGGTCGGAGAACCTCCGAGGCTTCAGCTCCCCCGCAGAGGTCGCGGCGCTCGATTAGATCGTGGCGGGTCAGGGCCTCTGGGCCCCGCTCCCGCTTTCACGAGGGTCAGGCGGAGTGTGGGTCCAGGGCGCTGATGCGGCTTGCCAGGACTTCGAAGATCGCTGTCCGGACGGACGGCATCTCGTCCATGAATGCGTGGAACTCGCGATGCCCCACCACGAAGACCTGGGTGGCCTCGAGCGTGGTCACGGTCGCCGTCCGGGCGATCTCGGCGAGGAGCGCGATCTCGCCCACCACCGAACCGGGGCCGCGTTCACCGAGCGACCTCCCGTCGCGCTCCACCGCCAGCTTCCCGCTGACGACGACGAACATCTCGTGCGCGAGGTCGCCCTGCCGCATGAGGACACGCCCCGCTGGGAGATCGATCTCGTCAACCAGTTGGCCGAGGCGTTTGATCTCATTCTTCCCGAGGCCCGAGAAGAGTGGGATGGTGCGAAGGAGATCGAGCTTGGGGTCGGATGCCATCTGGCCCTCACGTCTGGATGGGGCTGACCTACGCGGCCCTCTCGCGGGAGGATAGCGCGCGCATCAGGAGTGTGTACCTCTGCTTGCCGTGGGGCCGAGTCCACGCGTGGGCCGCGTGATAGGTGAGGACGGGTCAGCCTATTGCCGACGACCTTGGCCCGCAGTTCCGTGCGGAGGGTGGTTGGCGACCCGGCCTGTACTCGGGCTCGAGCTCGGCGGGTTGTCCGCGCCCCGAGGCGGATGTAGCCTCTTCCGGAATGGTTGTCGTCGCCGGATGGTCCGTGCAGGCGCTGCCGCGAGGAGGGTCCAATGGACGAGCACCCCAACGCCACGATCATCCGACGCATGGGCGACTCCGATGACCTGCGGCCGATTGACTTTGTGACCGATGACGTCGTCTGGCACCTGCTGGGGCAGGATGAGCCGTACCGTGGGAAGGCGGCCATGGAGAGCGTATCGGGAGCAGTTGACTATGAGTGGGTCGGGGAGACGACCCACGACGTAATGGCTAACGACGAGCACGCCGTGGCCATGCAAGAGACCACGGCACGCCGCGGCGGCAAGACGTTCACGTACCGGACCGTGGAGATCTATCACATGCGCGACGGCAAGATTTCGGAGCGCTGGGCCTTCTCCGACGACACGGAGGCGATCAAGCGCTTCTTCGCCTAGGCGAGCATTGCTCCGTCCCGCCAGGATCAGCTGTGCCCGACCAAGCGAGGTGTATGCCGTCCGGGCCGTATCCTCGCCCGGCCTGATCCTGGCCCGATCAGACGCGCAGAACGACGACCTCGGTCGGGAGTTCCTTGCCCTTCAAGTCGAGCGATCGACGGTCACCCGAAGGGCCCAGATCGGCAGCCTCGGCAGCAACGGTCGTAACAAGGATCTCGCCGACACCGGCCACAGATGCCAGACGGGCCGTGGTATTCACCGTGTCGCCCAGGGCCGTCAGCTCGACGTGTGAGTCGTCACCCACGGCACCGACCCACGCGAGGCCGGTATGGACTCCCGCGCCGAGCGGTACCCATGGGCCGCCCGTCTCCGCGTGACCCGTGGCCTTGAGCAGGGCCTGAGCCGCCTTGATGGCCTTTGCCGCATGCCGCTCGCCGCTCATGAGCGGGGGGAACATCGCCACCAGCTCGTCGCCGACGAACTTGTCCACGCTGCCGTCGTTATCGAAGACGACCTTGGACGCGGTGCCGTAGAAGCGATCAAGCAGACCGCGAAAACTGGTCGCGGTCATTCCCTCCGCGATCGTCGTGGAGCCCCGAATGTCGGCGAAGAGGAAGCTGCACTCGATCTCGGCTCCACCGTGGTTTTGCGCCATGAAGCCGAAACATGTACCGCACATCGTCGGGTTTCTGGCGGACGGCCGCTTGCCGATGAGGCGCATCAACGGCGCGCCGACACCCCCGAATGGCGCCGCACACAGCATGCAGCGCGGTCCTCGGGGGAGATGCTTGAAGATCTGGCGAAGCCGGCGCTCTTTGCCATCACCACGGGTCAGAAAGTCGAGCCAGAACTCGTCGGTGTGGCGTTTGGGGTCCGAACTCTGAGTCATCGCTCTCGGAGCCTACACCGAGTCAGCCCCATTGGCGGCCCCCACCCCGACCCCGATGGGACACGCGACGCCGGTCCCGTGGTCTGGGCAATAACCGCGGGGGTTGTTGGCGGGCGAAGTTATGACTGGCTGCGCGAGGTCGGCGGACCCATCGTGGATCGCGTCTAGACTGAGCGGCCCTGCGTGGCTCCGGAAGGATTCTCTTCACAGAATCCTTTGAGGTTCATCTCAGGTTCCTCTCAGGTCAGCTCCGTAGATTCGGGGTAACGCCGGACTACCGGCCCCAGCGACCGGAGCAAATACATGTCCAAGAAACGCACCCACCGTTTGAAGCTCACCCACAGTTTGGCAGTTGCCGCAGTCATCCTCCTTGTAGGGACGGTCAGCGGTTGCACGAGCACAGGGTCCTCGACAACGGCAAGTCCGAGCACGCAGTCCGCGACAGTCGCGCCCGCGGGGGATACGACGGCGATGTGCGCTGAATTCACCAAGATCGCGGCCGGTGCCGGATCGGCATCTAACAGCGCCGACCCCACAACCAAAGAGGGCTGGGACCTGAAGGTCGCGGCGACCACGCTCTTCGTCGATGCCGCGCCGGCCGAATGGCAGGTCGTAGCGCAGACCTATCTGGGCATCGTCGAAGACCGCGAGGCCTTGCTGGCTGGGTACGGTTACCCGTTGATCACCGATCTACCGGCCGACGTTCGCAGCGCATTTATCGCCGACCATACGGCCGCGCAGGGCGAGGCGAACACCTTCATCGCGTATGCAAAGGACGCCTGTGGGGTCGGCTGAGTAATCACCTTGTGACGGGCGTGCGCCCGGCCCAACGGTCGGCACGGGACGGTCGGCACGGGAGGGTCAGCACGGGCACAATGCGATCGCCATCGGGCCGTGCCCTCGCCAGGGGCGGGAAACCAGACCGGTTGGTTTGCAGATCTCTGATCGGCATGCGAGGACACCATGGCTGAACTCGAAGACGGCATTCCTGCCTGAGACGGGTCCCTACCCACAACGTTGGGGGGCGCGACTGCCGGCTATTGCTGCGGATTCGACAGCACGGCTCCCGCAGTTCGCGGCAGCGGGAGCCTCGCTGAGGTCCAGAGCGGCGGCAGAGCCAGCCCCGTCGCGCCGCTAGGGGGTTTGATCGGAGCGTCCGACCCGACGCTCTCTTAGACCCCCAGCCCAACCGGACACGCCACGCCCGTCCCGTTGGCACAATCATACCCGTTGACATTCTTGCTGAGGTACTGCTGGTGGTAGTCCTCGGCGAAATAGAAGGCGGGCGCTGGTGGCTCGGTGATTTCGGTGGTGATCGGACCGAAGCCGGCCGCCGTCAGGCGGGCTTGGTAGACGTCGCGTGACGCGATCGCGGCCGCCCTCTGGTCGGGCGACCCGGGGAAGATCACGGACCGGTACTGGGTTCCGACGTCGTTCCCCTGACGCATGCCGTGCGTTGGGTCGTGGGCTTCCCAGAAGTGCTTCAGCACCTCCTCATAGGTGACCTGCGCGGGGTCGAAGACCACGCGAACCGCCTCCGCATGCCCGGTCTTGCCAGAACAGGCTTCGCGGTAGGTCGGGTTCGGCGTGAATCCACCCTGGTAGCCGACCGCCGTCACCCACACGCCTGGAACGCGCCAGAACCCCTTCTCGGCGCCCCAGAAGCAACCGAGCGCGAAATCTGCGATCTCGTAGCCCTCTGGGTAGGGCCCGCCGATGGGCCGGCCATTCACGTGGTGCGGGCCCGGCTCGAGGAATGGGTCGGGTCGCCCGGGCAATGCCGACTCGGGACTGGGCATCGAGGGTGCGCGGGTCTGGAAGAACACGGTGGGGGATCTCCTTGATTGGATACCGCCATCCTAGGTCGTTCGCATGACGCCTTCGTGTCACGCGAACTCAGCGACCGACCTCGAATTCCGCGCGGGATCAGCGCGCTTTCGGTGGCCCGCCGCCCTGTGCTCGACCCATGGCAGCGACGAGCACGATGACACCGACCGCGATCAGCAACAACGGTCCCACGAAGCCGTCGTCGAAGGCAGGGAGATACCGTCGGATGAGGAACCACGCTCCGACCAGGACGAGAATCGCTCCGAAGACCATGCCGGCGCGGCCGTCGCGCTCCACTCGGCCGGCTCGACGAGCGGCCCGCCGGGCTTCGCGGCTGGCGTCATGTTCCCGCCCCGAACTGCTCGGCTGGGTTGCCACGGCAGGCGCGGCTGCGAACCCGGCGCTTGCCGGGCCTGCCCCGCCGGGCTGGCTTGCTTCCGCTGCCGGCGGGGTGGCGCCCGCATCGCCTGGGCCAGCGGGCATCGCTTGATCGCTCGGCTCCTCGGGCACGACGATCGCCATGACGATGTACAGGACCAAGCCGATCCCGCCGGTAATGCCGAGCAGGGCGAAGGCGATGCGAACGAGCGACGAATCGATGTCCATCCAGTCGGCGACCCCACCGCAGACGCCGGCCAGCATGCGGTCATCGCGGGACCGGTAGAGACGATTACGCATGGCAGGTGCCTCCGATCACGAGCTCGAATGACCCAGCGTTGGCCGAGATCCTGAGGTCAATGACATTGGACGCGGACGACGCACCGGCGACTGTCCAGTGGTTGTCATCGATTCGCGCCAGGCCCAGGTCGTCGAAATTGTTGCCGGCGAGGTTGCCGTCCCAGGAGATCCGCAGGGCGGCATCCGACGCCACGCAGGCCTTCGCGGATCCGGCGTTGACGGTCATGGTCGCGCCCTCGAGCTCGTTGGGCAAGGACAGGGCCATCGACCCGGCGTTGACGGTAGCGTTGATCGTTCCGGCCACATCGGCGCCGCTGAGATCACCGGTGAGGGCTCCAGCGTTCAGCGTCAGGTTCATGGAATCGAGGCGCGCTCCGCGCAGGTCGAGGTTGCTCGCCCCGGCATTGAGCGTGACCGACAGTGCGAGGCGCGGGTCACGCGGGATCGTGACGTTCCAGGTCGAGTTCATGTCACCAAACTCGAAGGAGGAACCATCGGGCGGTGCGATCGCGATTCGATCAGCGCGTACATCTACGATCGGGGGGCGGCCAGATGGTCCGCGACCCGTGAGCGCCCAGTCGTGACCGTCCGCTGCAGTGACGTCGAGCTGACCACAATTGAGCTCGACCGACATCGAAGCCCCGTCGCTCACGCTCCCACCGCGCTCCTCGAACGCGGCCCCCCCTCCTGACGATCCGCACGCGCCGACGGCAGGGAAGCCGTGGACCCCGGCGGTGATGAGGCTGCCGGCCATGATGCCGCTCGTCAGCACGAGGATCGTCCCTCCGAGGAGATGCAGCGGCGTTCGCCGGAAGACCATTCCGAGTCCCGCTCCGATCAGCAGGAGCGGCCACAGCGAGGGCCATCCGACCAGCATGTCCTGATCCAGAATGCCCGCCCGGACGGCCAGCGGAATCGCGCCGGCAATCACGAGGAACACGCCCCATCCGAGGGCGCGACGGTCGACTCGCACTTGTGCTTCCTCCCGTACTGGCCACGCTCGCGCAGCCCGAGTTCAACGCTCTGCTGCCAGATGCTACCCTCGCCCGGATGGGGCCGTCGAGTGACCAACGGGCTGCTACGACCGTGTCGGCGGTCATATTCGACCTCGATGGGGTCATCGTTGATTCAGAGATCTGGTGGCATGAAGAGCGGGTCAAGTGGGCCGCGGCGATCGGGCTGACCTGGTCGCCCGACGACAGCCGGGCGGTCATGGGCGCGAACTCACGGGCCTGGTCGCGGATCATGCGGGAGCGGATGGGCCTGCCGGCAGGCCAGGATTCGGCGATCGAAGCCGATATCGTCGGGCGCGTGGTTCGGCGCTACACGACAGGAGCGCCGGGGATCGACGGGGCGGTCGAAGCCGTGCGCCGAATTGCCGCCGCCTGGCCGGTCACCATCGCGTCGTCGGCCCACCGCGACGTGATCATGGCGACACTCCGGGCCACCGGGCTGGCCGACACGATCTCTTTGTCGGTCTCATCCGATGAGGTCGAACACGGAAAGCCCGAGCCCGACGTCTACCTCGAAGCCGCGAGGCTGCTCGGCGTGGAAGCGAACCGCTGCCTCGTGGTGGAGGACTCGATCAACGGCATCAGGTCGGCCCTGGCCGCGGGGATGACGGTCGTACTCGTTCCGAATCACAGCGTGCCGCCGGCGCCCGAGGCGGCCGAGCTCGCCCACTACGTCCTCGATCGACTGACCGACCTCGATCCCGCCGCCATGGCGATCCGGCCGGTGGCGGCATAAACGGCCGGACAGGCACGACGCTTCGCGGGAGATGACGCTGGACGATTCGCGCCTGCCACGCGCCGAGCTCCCGCGCTGGAATCGCACGCTCCGCTACTACTCATCGCGACTGGTCGTCGCGGTCCTGATGCGGGTCCTCTTTCGAATTCGGGTCGAAGGTCGCGAGCACCTCCCGGCAGGCCCGGCCATCTTCTGCTTCAACCACATGAACTGGATGGACCCGTTTCTGCTGTTTGCCACGCTGCCGCTCCGCCCGCGGCTCTACCTGTTCGGACCGAAGGAGGATGACCTTCGGGTCGGGGGGCGTAACCGGCTCATGTACTGGACCGGCGCGCCTGTTCCGTTCAACACTGAGAAGTCCGACCTGCTCGAGACCACCAGGCGCGTTGAGGCTGTCCTGAGGGCGGGCGGCGTGCTCGGGGTGGCGGGGGAGGGGAGAATCCACGTCGGTGAGCGGGCGTTGCTGCCGCTCCAGGAGGGTGTCGCCTACTTCGCGCTGCGAGCCGGCGTTCCGGTCGTCCCGCTTGCACTCAACGGACTCTCGTGGCTGGGAGTCCGGCGGCTGCTCAGCGTGAGAGTGGGCCATCCGATCGAGGCAAGCGGTCGTCCGACTCGTGAAGCCATTGCCGACTTGACCGCTCGCACCACGGTCGCGCTTCAAGGGCTGCTGGCTGATGCGCCAGACCCGGCACCCCCCGGTCGATTCGGCCGCTGGCTGACCGAGCGCTTCAACGACTGGCCGGAGGGCTCGCGCGAAGCAGCGGAGGCCGCCGCCCTGGCGACGAACGACGACCAGTCTCCTTCCTGATCGGCCACGGCCGCGTCCACGGCCTTCAGGTCGCGACCGCCTTCGGCTCGGGCCGCGACCGTCCTCGGCTCTGGCATACTTTCGATCGATCCCAGCCGACCACAGGCGGCGGGACAAGGAGGACGCGTGGCAGCCAGCGCCCTGTCGGCAGATCAGGACGAATACCGAGCCCGCCTGGGCGACCAGACGGACGACCAGCTCGATTCGTGGGCGAGCGAATTGATGCGCGACGTCGCGAAACGGCGAGGCGTAGTCGGTGTCGTCGAAGGCTTTCGCTCGGCTGCTCGGTTGACCGAGCGTGAATTCGAACATGTGTTCGCATCTGGGGGTGGAGCACCGGCAACGCTCGGCCGCGACGCAGCGGGCCGCTTGATCGTGCCGACGATCTCGCTGCACGCGCTCGTCAAGGGCCTGCGAGTCCGATCCAAGGATGGGCGCGCCCGACTGATCGACTTGCTGGTTGAGAACTTCCACGAGCTCGTGTACGTCTAGGCCGACTTCAGCTCGGCTTCAGGGGAGCGCGCTCGGCGCTCGCATTCGGCTCGTTCACCCGTTTCCTTCCCTCCTGAACGGCGCAGCCGTGCTGGCCATTGCACTGGTCGCGGGTGCCCCCGTCGTCACGGCAGTGCGGCTGGCGGTGGCCATGACCCTGCTGCAGTTCACCATTGGCACCGTCAACGATCTCGTGGATGCCCCGCGGGACGGGGGCAGGACGCCGCTCAAGGCGATCCCGGCGGGCCTCGTTTCTGTGCGTACCGCACGCTTCGTCGCCGTGGCTGCGGCCTCCGGCGGCCTCGCGCTCGCGGCCGGGTCGGGCGTACCGACGCTCGTGGTCGCGTTGACCGGACTCTCGTGCGGCCTCGCCTACGACGCCTTCCTGTCGCGAACCGCCGTCTCCTGGCTACCCCTGGCCATCGCCCTGCCGCTGGTCCCGGTCTTTGCCTGGCTCGGAGTCAGGCCCGATCTGCCACCGGCCCTGCTGGCGGTCACGCCGATCGCGGCGCTGGCGGGCGTCGGCCTGGCGGTCGGTAATGCGTTGATCGACGTCGAGGCAGACGCACGCCTCGCTCGACGGACGGTGGCCGTCGCGCTGGGTCGGCCTCTCGCATGGCTCCTGCACGCGGCTTCGCTCGCGGTCGCAGTGCTGCTGGTGATGGTGCTCGTTCCCGCTGGTGGGGGAGCGGCGTCCGTCGGCGCGATCTGGATGGGTGCGGCCGCTCTGGGCAGCGGCGTCGTAGCGAGCGGTCTGACGGCGACGAGCTGGCGGCGGATCGGCTGGCCGCTCGAGGCCGCCGGGGTTGTCCTGATGGGCATCGGCTGGACCCTGGCGGCCGCGAACGGGCTGTCGTGACGAGCCCCCACTGCCATGACGAGCCTCGCGGCGTGGCCTGAATGCACCACTTCTATGCTCCGCCGGACTAACGTACCCCTAACAGGTTGTCGACGGCGTTCGTTATGCTTGTTGTCCTGAGTTCCGCCTTCGGAGACCCGAACACCTGATGCCGACCACCCGACGACTCCGCCCGCTGCTGATCAGCCTCATCGTCCTGCTGCTGACGGCGGGCATCGCCTTTGCCGGCAGGCCTTCGTCTCCCGCGCCCGGCCTCGCCACCGCGGCGCAGGCAGCCGGCAAGACCGTCCCGGTCTCCGACGCTGGCAGCACGGCCCAGGAGAAGGACAAGTCCGAGGACACCGACGAGGACGAAGAGGAAGACGAGTCAGCCGAGAAGGCGAAGGCCGAAGAGACGGACGAGTCCGCCGAGTCCGACACCGACGAGCCCGATCACTGCCTCATCGACCCAGGGACCGCGACAGCCGAGGTTCTGGCAGGGCTCAATCACGGGGCCATCGTTTGCTGGGCCGCGCACCAGCCGCCTCCCCACACGGATTTCGACACCCACGGAGCCTTCGTTTCGCATTGGGCGCACTGGGCTCACGACGTCACGTCTGCCGCGAAGGCGACCGAGAAGGCCGCGAACGCCACCGCCAGGGCCGCCGCGAAGGCCGCTCGTCTGGCCAGCCGGGTAGCTCCGAACCAGCCCTAGGAGGCCCGCTGCCCGGGCTCACGCCGCCCGGACTCACGCCGCCCGGGCTCACGCCGCGTCACCCTTGAGAGTTGTCGCCGCTCCGAACCATGGCGATCACGTTCTCCAGCCGAAGTTTCGCGATCGTCAGGTACTTGGCGAGATTGGCCCGGTCGACCACGCCGATCGTCGCTACGACGTCCGCCGCACGTAGAACGTCCACGAGGGTCTCAACCGCGTCCGCGAGTTGCTGCTTGGCGTTCACGAGCGAGTCGTCATTCAGGGGCGCGGCCGCGGGTCGGCGGCCGGCCCAGGCCGATCCGGCGTCCTCGATGACCGACGAGCTTTCGGGCTCGGGCGCCGAGTCCACCGTCCTGTGGGCGGCGGGGCGGCGACCCTCGATCTTGTCGCGGAGCTTGTTGAGGGTCAGCTCGCCGCGCGCGACCTGCTGCCCGAGTCGCTTGCGCTTCTTGGGATCCTCGACCTTCATCAACTCGTAGGCGTGCGACAGTGTGTCTTTGCGCAAGGACACCAGCTCTCGAACGTCGGCCGGCGCGTCGGACAGGCGGAGTCGGTTCTCGAGGTAGCCCTTGTCCTTGCCGAGTTTCTGGGCGAGCTTCCGGACCGAGTAGCCATGATCCCGCACCATCCGCGTGAACATGGCGGCTTCATCAAGGGGGGACAGGTCTTCCCGCTGCAGGTTCTCGATGATCGAGATCTCCAGCGCCGTGTCGTCATCGATGTCTTCGACGAGCGCCGGGATGGTCGCAAGGCCCGCTGCCTTCGACGCTCGCCAGCGACGCTCGCCGGCGATCAGCTGATACTCGTTGTCGCCCCGAGGCCGGACGAGGATCGGCTGCAGCACTCCATGCTCGCGGATCGACAAACTCAGTTCTGCGAGCGCCCCAGGCTCGATGGCGAGCCGGGGCTGTTCCGGGTTCGGCGTGATGTTGCCAACCGGAATCAGGCGCACGCCGGAGGTATGGCCCGTGCGATCCGGGGACAGGAGGCTGATGATCGCGGGTGACAGCTCGCGCTCTTCCGACAGGCGCCGCGCCGCCGTGGCTCGGAAATCCGTTCTAGCCAAGTTCAATTACCTCCCGCGCCAGCTCTCGATATGCCCGGGCCGCGTCCGTGTTTCCGGCATAGCTCGTGATTGGTCGCCCCACCAGAGGCGCCTCACCCAATTTCACGGTGTTGCGAATGATCGTCGTGAACACGTGGTGGTCGCCGACGACCCTGAGTTCGTCCAGCATGTCGCGAGCCAGATTGGTCCGGCTGTCGTAGAAGGTCGGCAGCAGTCCCAGGATGCGCAGCTTGCGATTGAGCTTCAGTCGGATCGTATTGATGACCTTGACGAGATTCGTCAGGCCCTTCATGGCGTAGAACTGTGTCTGCACCGGGATGATGACGCCGTCGGCGGCGACCAATCCATTGACGGTCAGCAGGCCGAGGTTCGGAGGGCAGTCGATCACCGCGTAGTCGTAGCGCTGCTTGAGCTGACCCTCCATCGCATCCCGCAGGATTCCTTCGCGTCCCAGCATCGTGAACAGTTCGCCCTCGGTTGCGGCAAGATCGATATGCGCCGGAACAACGTCGATTCCCGGTGTCTCCGTCGGAAGGATCACTTCCTTGAGCGTCGCACGCCCGACGAGCACGTCCGCCATCGACTTCTCAATCAGGTTGAGGTTGATGCCGAGCCCGGCCGTAAGGTTGGCCTGCGGATCCATATCGACACACAGAACGCGATGGTCTGCCTCGGCCAGTGCGCCGGCAAGGTTGATCGCCGTCGTCGTCTTGCCGACGCCGCCCTTCTGATTCGCAATGGCGATGATCTTGGTCACAGAAACAGGCACCTCGCACGATAGGGGCAGACGTTGGTCGGGCCGCAAACCCTGGCGACAACGCAGAAAGACGGACGACGTACCGAAATCCTACTCCAGGTCGGGTGCAAAACGGCGGGCGACTTATCCACAGGTTGGGCGACTTGTGCACCGAATTGTGGATTACGCGGAGTTCCGGCGACGCTCACTGGATCCTCCTCGGCGAGCGATTGGAATCTGCGCCAGCTTGAGGCGGGGGGCCGCGGGACTAGAATGCAGGTAGTCGCGGAGGATCGTCTCGACTGTCCTTGCGCAAAGACACGGAGCCCTCGTCAGTGCCGCGCGGGCCATACCTACGATAGGGAGTCAGCCAGTGTCCACGAATGAGGAACGCTTGGCCCACCTCGCCGAACTGCGCGCCGAGGCGAAGCTCGGTGGTGGCCGGGCCCGCATCGATCGACAGCACCAAATCGGCAAGCTCACAGCCCGCGAGCGCCTGGACCTGTTGCTCGATCCGGACTCGTTCGTGGAACTGGATGCATTCGTCACCCATCGCTCGAGTGATTTCGGCCTCGAGGACGAGCGATACCTGGGCGACGGCGTGGTCACCGGCCACGGGACGATCGAGGGTCGACTGGTCTTCGTCCTCAGCCAGGACTTCACGGTGTTCGGGGGTTCGCTGTCCGAGGCCTACGCGGAGAAGATCTGCAAGATCATGGATCTCGCGATGAAGGTCGGCGCGCCGATCATCGGGCTCAACGATTCCGGAGGCGCGCGAATCCAGGAAGGCGTCGTCTCGCTTGGGGGCTACGCAGACATCTTCCTGCGCAATGTGATGGCCTCGGGCGTCATTCCCCAGATCTCGGTTGTCCTCGGCCCATGCGCCGGAGGCGCCGTGTATTCACCGGCCATGACCGACTTCACCGTGATGGTTGAAGGAACGAGCTACATGTTCGTCACCGGGCCGAACGTCGTGAAGGCGGTGACGCATGAAGTGGTTGACTCCGAGGCCCTTGGAGGCGCCATCGTCCATACGACCAAGAGCGGCGTGGCGCATCTCGCGGCCCACGACGAGTCGGAGGCCCTCGAGGCCGCCCGTCAGATCCTCGCGCATCTGCCGCAGAACAACCTCGAGACACCGGCGCTCGGGCCGACTGACGACCCGGCTTCACGGATGGACCCGGAACTCGACGCAATCGTGCCCGACGATCCACAGAAGCCGTACGACATGCATGAGGTCATCACGCGCGTCGTGGACAACGGAGCGTTCATGGAAATCCAGCCGGGCTGGGCGCCGAACATCCTCATCGGTTTTGCGCGGCTCGGGGGCAGGAGCGTCGGGATCGTCGCGCAACAGCCCTCGGTCCTGGCCGGCGCACTGGATATCGACGCCTCGATGAAGGCGGCGCGATTCGTGCGCACCTGCGATTGCTTCAATGTTCCCATCGTGACGCTGGTGGACGTCCCCGGATTCCTGCCCGGGGTAGGGCAGGAGCATGGCGGGATCATCAAGCACGGCGCAAAACTGCTGTACGCCTACTGCGAGGCCACCGTTCCGAAGCTGACCGTTATCACGCGCAAGGCCTATGGCGGCGCCTATGACGTCATGAGCAGCAAACATATTCGCGGCGACATGAACTTTGCCTGGCCCACGGCCGAGATCGCCGTCATGGGTGCGGAAGGCGCCGTCAACATCATCTTCAAGGATGAGATTGGACGCGCGAAAGACCCGGTTGCGGAGCGCGCCCGCCTGGTTGCGCA
>JAQBHC010000155.1:0-9588 GCA_032128175.1 Chloroflexota bacterium
CGACGTCCGTTTCCAGATCATCGCCGACCATGGCCACGTCCCGGGCCCGGAGGGCAGGTTTGCCGGCCTCGACGGCCATGCTGCGGACTGCCTCGCGGAACACGACCCGCGATGGCTTGCCGGTCACCGTCGCGCGCTGGCCGAGCGCGTATTCGAGTCCGGCAACCACGGCACCGGCGTCCAGCGTCACACCCCGCTCGGTCACCCACCAGGGGTTCCGGTGCATTGCCACGAGCTCGGCTCCCGCCCGGACGGCGCGGAACGCCAGGTCGAGGTTGCTGAACGACAGGTCATCGCCGGCATCGCCAATGACCACGGCGGCCACGCCTGCGTCGGAGGCATCCACCTGCTCGGGCGTCAGGACCCTCTGGCCCTCCCACTCGAGCAGCGCATCGACCGATGCGAGCACGAACAGCGGTCGGCCCGGGTAACGGCGCGCGGTATGGGCGGCCGCGGACGATGCCGCGGTGATGATCTGGCCCGGGTTCACGGGAAGCCCGCTGCCGCGCGAGAATCCCGCCGCGAGCGTCCGCCGATGGGCCGATGAAAAGTTCGTCACGACGCGATACGGGATCGCGGCCGCGTGCAGCCGCCGCAATGCGTCGACAGCCTGCGGGAGCGGCTTCCCAGCGAACAGCAGCACGCCGTCGGCGTCCAGGACGAGCGCGCGGACGCCCGCGAGGGCGGTGCGGAGGTCGGTTGATGCGGCAGGCCGAATTCGACCGGATCCCGTCATGCGCCGATGGTAGTCTCCGGCGAGGCGATGTGGCCTGGGCGGAAGGAGATCGAACGCGATGGGTTTGCTTGACGGCAAGAAGGCGCTCATCTTCGGCGTCGCCAACGATCACTCGATCGCCTGGGGCATCGCGAAGGCGTTGCACGATGCTGGCGCCATCGTCGGCTTCTCTTCCGTCGAGAGTCTCATCGACCGGCGCGTCAGGCCGCTCGCCGAGTCCATCGGATCAACCTTCGTCGAACCGTGCGATGTGCAGTCGGACGACGAGATCCGGAGCGTCATGGCCAAGTGGCAGGCAACCTACGGCGAGATCGACATTCTCGTCCATGCCCTCGCCTTCGCCCGGCGCGAAGACCTCGAGGGCAGCTTCGTCGATACATCGCGAGAAGGCTTCGCCCTGGCGCTCGACGTCTCTGCCTACTCGCTCGTGGCCCTGGCTCGCGAGGCTCGAGCCCTGCTCCATCCCGGCTCCGCGATCCTCACTCTCAGCTACTACGGCGCCGAGAAGGTCGTGGCGCATTACAACGTGATGGGCGTGGCCAAGGCCGCGCTCGAGGCCAGCGTCAGATACCTCGCGGCAGACCTCGGGCCGGAAGGCGTCCGGGTCAACGCCATCAGCGCCGGTCCCGTGCGCACACTCGCGGCCGCCGGCATTGCCGGCTTCAAGAAGCTCTATGGGTCGTTTGCCGACGTCGCGCCGATGCGCGCCAATATCACGCCGGAGGACGTTGGCAAGACGGCCCTCTGGTTGTGTTCCGACCTGTCCTCGGCCGTGACCGGCGAGGTCGTCTACGTGGACGGTGGGTTCAACGTCATGGGCGTGCCGCTCGGCGACAGCTGAGCCCTGACGGCCGCGGACGAATCCTCAGGAGACGGTCAGCTCGGTCTCGATCTCCTCAGGCAGCCAGAACCAGCGCAGGGCCTCGAAGTCCGGGCCGACCGAGGATCGATCCAGCCGTTCGGCGACGCGGGCGGGCGCCTCCCCCATCAGCTGGCGCGCCTCGGCCAGGTAGCCGGGCAGGCTCGAATCGGCGGCCTGATGGCGGTGCGCGGTGTAGTCCATCCGACCACCTGCGTAGGCGACATCGCGCAGGCTGAGTGGTGCCTCGGGCAGTTCGCCGGCGTGCCGCCAAAGGCCCGTCGCCGGGTCGAATCGGTAGTCGGGCGTCAGACGCCAGCCGTCGGACGCGATCAGGTCCACCGCAGCCAGGATGAACTCGAAGACCGGCTCGCTGACGAAGTAGTTGAAGTTCACCCGGACCCAGCCGGGCTTGATCCCCTCGCATCCCCGCGTGATCTCGCGCTCGAACTCGTGCGAGGTCTCGATGTCGATGCCGAGCAGGCGATGCCCGTACGGACCAGCACAGGAGCAACCTCCTCGAGACTGGATGCCGAACAGGTCATTGAGCAACGCGACGACGAGGTTGTGGTGGAGATAGCGTCCGGCGTGGCGGACCACGAACGACACGATCGACAATCGTTCGAGCGAATGCGACCCCAGGACCTCGATGTCGGGATTGGCCTCCCAGCGCTCGATGGCACGCCGGATGAACGACTCCTCCCGCGCCCGGATCGCCTCGGTCCCCACGGCCGCCTTGAGCTGGAACACCAATCCTGCGCGGATCGACTCGACGATCGCCGGGGTCCCGCCCTCTTCGCGATGCTCCGGATCGGACAGGTAGACGTGGTCGCTCGTATTCACGTACGCGACCGTGCCGCCACCCGGCGCCGCGGGAACACGATTCTGGAAGAGATCGCGCCGTGCGGCGAGGACGCCGGGCGTGCCGGGCCCACCGATGAACTTGTGGGGGCTGATGAAGATGGCGTCCTTGTAGTCGAGCGCCGCATCCGGGCCAGGTCGATTGGGGGTGAGCTCGATGTCGACGTACGGAGCAGCGGCCCCGAAATCCCAGAACGAGCGCGCGCCGTATCGGTGCAGGAGGACCGAGATGGCCCGGGTATCGCTGATGATCCCGGTCACGTTGGAGGCGGCCGAGAAACTGCCGATCTTGAGCGGACGGTCCTGGTTGGCGATGAGCGCCTGCTCCAGGGCCGCGAGATCGATTCGCCCGTCGATGTCCTCGGGGATCGTCACGACGTCGGCGATTGACTCGCGCCAGGGCAGTTCGTTGGAATGGTGTTCGTACGGACCGATGAACACGACCGGCCGCTCGGCCGCCGGGATGGTCGCTCGAAGGCTGTACCGATCGTCGAGGTCGGCGGGGATCCGGATGTTCAGCACGTCGACCAGCTTGTTGATCGCCGCGGTGGAGCCTGAACCGCAGAAGATCACGACGTGGTCGTCGGGATTCCCGCCCAACGACTCGCGGATGATCGCGCGCGCATCCTCGCGGAAGCGCGACGTTTGAAGCCCCGTGCCAGACGATTCCGTATGCGTGTTCGCATACAGCGGCAGGACGGCGGCCCGGATGTAGTCCTCGATGAACTCGAGGGAGCGCCCCGAGGCCGTGTAGTCCGCGTAGGTCACGCGACGCAGGCCGTAGGGGCCCATGACCGCCTCATCGTCGCCAATGACCGCGCCACGGATCGTCTCGATGAGGGTCTGGGCTCCGGTCCCCCCGGTCACGGCAGGGCCCCGACTGGCCCCGCAGTGCCAAGCGGCGAACCGAAGCGCGCGGCGTCCAGCAGCGCCGGGATGGCGACCGAGCGCCCGAGGATGAGGTCCGCCACGAGGCGCGCCGATGCCGGCCCGGTGGAGATACCCCACGGCCCGTGCCCCGCACAGACATACAGGCCCGGGACCTCAGGCACGGCCCCGATCAGCGGCCGACGGTCCTCCGCCATCGGCCGGGCGCAGGCGCGCACGCCGCGGATCGCCGCATCGGCGAGGCCCTGAACGAATTGACTCCCGCGCTGGAGGATCGGGACGGTCCACAAGGCCGGGTCAGGCCTGCGCTCCAGGAACGTCGACCCGACCGCGCTCACCCCGGCGGCCGTGATGAGGCTGAACCGCGCTCCCTCAGCCTCGTCGGGCCGGGCCGCGGTTGCCGGCCCGTTCGCGTCGGACGAGGTGGCACTCGCCGGTTCCGGGGCTCCGATTGAGGCCTCGATTTCGGCCTCCTCGAGGACATGGTGCGGCGCCGAGGCCAGTTCGGTCTCCACGACGACGCCCCACACGGACCGGATTGGACGCCATCGCCCGCCCGGGTCGATGAGCGCAGAGGTCCAGGGTCCGGCGGCCACAAGAACGGCGTCCGCCGGCACCAATCGACCATCAACCTGGACCCCGACGCACTGGCCACCTACGATCTCCGGCGTGGCGGCCTTGCCGACCCGAATCGTCACCCCGCGTCGCTCGGCGAGCGTGGCATAGGCATAGGTCGATGCCGCCGGCGGGACCGGGTACCCGGTGATGACGCGGCAGGCGGCGATTCCAGGCGAGAGTGTCGGCTCGAGCGCCTGCAGGGCGGGGCCCTCCACGACCTCGGGCTTCAGCACCGGTTCCGAGACGGCCAGCTCGAGCGCTCGGCGCCGCACGACATCCCCGTCACGCGACACGAAGAGCAAACCTGACGGTTCGGGTGGGAGCTGGAACCCGGCGTCGGCCGCCGACAGGTCGCGGTAGAGCGTGACTGTCTCCAGGAAGAGCGGCACCAGTGCGGGATCGATCGGGTACTGCACCACCCCCGAGTTGGCTCCCGACGCGCCGGATGCGAGTCCATCGCGATCGAAGATCGTGACCCGGGCGCCGCCATCGGCCAGGAACACGGCGGCAGCCGTGCCAACGATCCCGCCACCGATGATTACGACGTGCGGCGTACTCATGGCGTCACTCTATAGAAGTGCGTCTGGCCGGGACGGCGGGCGCGACGCGGGCGGAGAGGAGCTCGATCAGGAGGTCCAGCGCCCTTCGCGGTCCGACCGATAGGCGATGACCTCGACTTGTTCGAGCGTGATCAGGTCACCAGTCACCATCGCGTCAAGGTCCGGCAGGATCGCCCGGACACGTTCCTCGGTGCCCACGACCTCGATGAGCACCGGGAGGTCCTCTGATAGGCGGAGGATCCGGGTCGTATGAAGGTGCTGCTTCGCACCGAAGCCCTCAATCCCCCAAAGAACTGTGGCGCCAGCCAGCCCGCGCTCCCGAAGGAGGTGACCGATCGCCTCGTAGAGCGGCCGGCCCTGCCAGCCGGTGCGCGGCGTGTCGATCCCTCTCCCGTTCGGTCATCGGTCCTCCTCCTGGCGAGTAGACCCGATGTGTACACCATGTCCGTCAGTTCTAACAGCAGCGATCTGGGCCCGTCGTGAACGTCCGAAAACCGACGGTCCGTGCACGGAGGCACGACTCTGTGCAGGCTGAGCGATCCAATCGTCGGAAATCGCAGGTTGTGCCGTCCGAAGGCCGATGTCTGCGGGCTGTGCTCCTGGCGAAGGCCGATGTCCGCGGGCTGTGCTCCTGGCGAAGGCCGATGTCCGCGGGCTGTGCTCCTGGCGACACAACCGCGACGTAGCATCGGGCCCACGCGGGTCTGGAGGCCCGATCTGGCCGGCCATACCGTTGGTGGGGAGCCTGTCGGGGCCGTTCGGTGGCGATCCTGTGTCTGGCTGGGCACCATTCGAGCGGGCCGCGGCCACTCCGTGGACCCGAAGCGCCGGGGATCGTCCAGGTTGTGCGCCTGCCGACACATCCAGCCAGCCGTCCGCGGCGACGGCGGACGGCGCGCGCTCACCGAAACACCGGCCTTTGCGTGCTAGGCTGCGCTCGCCGTCGCGCCCCGCGACGCTGCCCGGGCGGGAGTAGCTCAGTTGGCAGAGCGTCAGCCTTCCAAGCTGAATGTCGCGAGTTCGAACCTCGTCTCCCGCTCCACCAGTCACTTAGTGCGGGTCCAGTCCTCCAGAGCGTCATACCGCCGGAGGGCATCATGGGCATCGGGTCGTTGGCTCGGTCGTTTGGACGCGCACAGCGCGCGGGGGCAAATCCGTGCACACGGTGAAGTTGTACCGGGACTGCGTGGGTAGGCTGGTCCGGTTGGTCGAGGGCTAGACCGGGAGCGATGCCGTCGCAGCCATCACTCGACGGCTCCTGAGCGACTTCTACGCGGTACGGTCAGAGACTTGTGCCCGGTCCACGGTGTCAATCGACTTCCGCGTACATCGCTCTCCGATGCCCTTTGGCCCCCATCGGTGGGCCACGCGGCCCTGTTTCCGTCAACCGGTCGATGGGAAGGTGGGCTCAGGCACTGAACTACGGTGCCGGATAGGAAGGTTGCTATGCGTCCCTCGTTCTCGTCGATCCGATTCGCCAGCATCATGGCGACGGTCCTCGTCCTCGCTGCATGTACTGGCACGGCTGCCCCGGCCGCGACCTTCGGGCCCGGCGCCACGGCAGCTCCAGTAGCCGCCCCGACGGCAGCCCAGCCGACCGCCGCTCCGACGGCAGCCCCGACCGCGGCCCCAACCGCCGCCCCAACGCCGTTCGTCGCGGGCACCGTGGATCAGCCCCGCGAGATCGCGGTCACGATGACGGACACGTTCCGCTTCGAACCAGCTGCGATTACCGTTCAGGCCGGCGAGACGGTCAAGTTCGTACTCACGAACGCGGGCGTTCTCGATCACGATTTCACCATCGGCGACGCTGAGGCTCAGGAGCATCACGCCATGGAGATGGCCGACGGCGGCATGCATCACGGCGGCGACCTGAACGCTGCCATGGTCATGTCAGGCATGAGCCACGACCTCGTCTTCACCTTCGATGCCGACCCCGCCGAGTGGCTGATTGGCTGCCACGTGTCCGGCCACTACGAGGCCGGGATGAACGGAACGCTGCAAATCGTCGCCTCAATGGGCTAGAAGAGGCGGACTGGCTCGCCTGGCGCGGAGTCCTGCCCTCTTGACACGAGTCATATATTGACAATATGACTCGTGTTTCCAATCCTGCCGCGAGGTCCTACGACAGTCCCCTTCGAGCGCAGCAGGCCGAGGAGACGCGAGGGCGCATCCTCGATGCGGCCGTACGAGTGATGGCGCGGGGGATCGCCAGCCTCTCCGTTCCGGCGGTGGCGCGCGAGGCCGGCGTCTCGGTCCCGACGGTCTACCGTCACTTCGGGACGAAGAATGACCTCATCGTGGCCGTCTACCCACACCTGGTCAGCCGCGCCGGCCTGAACAAACTGGCACCCCCGCGCTCGATGGATGAGTTGCGCGCTGGGCTGCGGGCGCTCTTCAGTCAAGTGGAGTCGTTCGACGATCTCGCGCGCGCGGTCATGGCCAGCCCGGCGGCCGACGAGGCTCGACGGCTCACCATGCCGGACCGTATCGCGATGTTCCACGCGTTTGCCGATTCAATCGAGCCAAAACTCTCCAGCGTCGATCGAGATCGGATCGCGCGGCTCGTCCTCGTCATGACCTCGTCAGCGTCGATGCGGATGTGGCGCGACCATCTCGGCCTGTCGGTCGATGCAGCGGTCGACGATGTCGATTGGGTGATCCGTGCCGCGGTCGCCGCCGCCACCACCGGAACCGGACGATGAGTACGACGTCGATCCGACGGCTCAGTGATGTGCGACTGGCCGATGCCGCCGAGGTCGGAGGGAAGGCTGCCAGCCTCGGCGAGCTCTTGGCGAGCGGCGTCCGGGTCCCGGACGGGCTGGTCCTGACCGTCGCCGTCGCGGACTTGACGGCGGACGAGCGCCGGCAGCTGCTGGTAGGCAGCGCGGACGGCCTCGGGATCGGCCCGTTCGCGGTCCGATCGAGCGGGGTCGCCGAAGACGGCTCCGAGCATTCGTATGCCGGCATCTACGAGTCGGTGCTCGATGTACGGCCCGCCGACCTCCCAGCGGCGATCGAGCGGTGTCTCGCCAGCGCCCGCGCGGAACGCGTGACGGGGTATCAGCCTTCGGGTGACGGCAGGCTGGCTGTGATCGTCCAGCGGATGATCGCACCGGGCGCCTCCGGCGTGGCCCTGACGGCCGATCCGATCAACGGGGATCGGAACGCCTGCATCGTCACGGCGGTCAAGGGCATTGGGGAGCGGCTGGTATCAGGGGCGGCCTTCGGTGACGAATGGATCGTCCGTGACGATGTGGCTGCCGCTCGTCGCCAGCCGGAGCACTCCATCGATCGTGACCAGGCGCTCCTTGTGGCAGACGAGGCGCGGCGCATCGCTGCCGCCCGCGGGACGCCGCAGGACATCGAGTGGGCGATCGACGCTGACGGCACGCTCTGGATCCTGCAGGCCAGACCGATGACGGCCCTTCCGCCCGATGTGTCGTGGGAAGCTCCCGCGCCCGGCGCCTATAGCCGCGCATTTCGATTTGGCGAATGGATTCCCGAACCGGTGACGCCACTCTTCGAGTCGTGGCTGCTGACGGCGATGGAGAACCGCCTGCACGCCCAGCTCAAGGAGTGGATCGGACAGCGGGCTCCGCGGCCGTACCACGTCGTGGTGAATGGCTGGTACTTCTACTCGATCAACTTCCTGTCCCGAGCGGCGCTGGCTCGCACGCTGCCCCACCTTCTGTGGCGGGTGATCCGGGCTCCACGCCGTGTCGCCGGACTGCTGCCGCCGACGGTTCGCCACAGCTTCCCGCTCTTCGAACGGGAGTGGCGCGAGGACCTGCTGCCGCGCTATCGGGCGGTAGTGGAGCTGGCCGAAAGCCGCGTCGAGACGATGCCCGTCGGCGAGTTGCCGGCGTTGATCGATGACCTGGCCAACATTGCCGGTGAGTACTTCGCGTCGATCGCGGCGTTCGCCGGCGCGGCCTACAAGATGGAGATGAACCTCGCCCAGTTCTATCGTCGCCACATCGCTGGGTCGCTCGGCGGAACTCACCTGCCACTCCTCGCAGGCTTCGAGTCGCCGCCAGATCCGGCCCGCCATGCGGTGGCGTCATTGGACTGGGCGCTTGCCCCGCCGGCGCATGGAGGCACAGCCACGAGATCTGCGCAAGACCATGGTCGCCTGGTGGCGGTGAGGCAGGCGGCAGAGAAGGCAGCCTTCGACGCTCTGGCCGAGCGTCCAGGACGCCTTCGTGAGTTCCGACGGCTGCTCACCGAGGCCCAGCATCTCGTCCCAGTCCGGGAAGAGCACGTCGGTGCACTGACCCTTGCGTGGCCGGTCATGCGGCGTGCGGTGCTTCGGATCGGAGAGGCGCTTGTCACCCGCAACGCGATTGTGGAGCCGGACGACGTGTTCTTTCTGTCTCGAGCCGAGGCGCTCGCGGCACTGGCCGGAAGCGGTTCAGCCGCCCCCGTTGACGTGGCCGGCCGCCGCTCCAGGCTCGCAGAACAGGCACGACTGGTGCCACCGCTTCTCATCGGCCGGGTTAACCGGGCCATGAAGTCGATGTGGGACGGCTATCCGGGAATCTTCGGTGCCGTCCGGTCGGAGACGGCCCTGGTCTCAGGCACGCCGGCGTCGCCTGGTCGTGCGACCGGGCTCGTGCGCGTGATTCGCGGCCCGCACCAGTTCGACGAGCTTCAGCTCGGCGAGATCCTTGTAGCGCCGCTGACGGCACCAGCGTGGACGCCGCTCTTCACCCGGGCGGCTGCTGTCGTTACTGACATCGGGAGCCCGGCGGCGCACGCCTCGATCATCGCCCGAGAGTATGGAATCCCGGCCGTCGTCGGCTGCGCCGACGCAACGGCTCGCCTGCGCACCGGGATGCGCGTCACGGTCGACGGCAGCACAGGCAACGTCGAGCTCGCCTGAGGATGACGGTCATGGCCGCCCGCCATGACTACCTACGCGTCGGATTAGCCCTTGCGTTCGAGGATCGGGCGCGCCACCTCGGGCTGATCCACGACGAACGCGAACATCGCGCGATCGCCCCAGCGGCCCAGGAACAGGTGGCCATAGATGTTCACGCCAGCGTCTGCCAGGGAGCGTGAAA
>JAQBHC010000156.1:0-3693 GCA_032128175.1 Chloroflexota bacterium
CGCGCCGCATAGCCGGGAGCGTTGTGCAGCCCGGCCCCGATGATCGAGACCTTCGCCACGGACGAATCGGTGGTCAGCTCCTGCGCCCCGAGCTCACGGGCGATCGGCTCGAGCACCTTCCGGGCCTTGGCCAACTCGACCCGGGGCACCGTGAAGGACATGTCCGTTGCCCCGCCGTGGCCGACGTTCTGGACAATCATGTCCACGTTGATCCCGGCTTCGGCGAGTGGGTCGAAGATCGTCCGGGCGACGCCTGGCTTGTCGGGAACCGCCACGATCGTGACCTTGGCGACATTGCGGTCGTGGGCGAGGCCCCGGACCTTGTTGCGCTGTTCCACGAGCGGGTCCTCCTTGATGAGCGTTCCCGGCGCGTCTTCAAACGAGCTCAGGACCTCGATGACGACGTTGTTGACCCATCCGAGCTCGACGGCTCGGACCTGCATGACCTGCGCACCCTGGTGTGCGAGTTCCAGCATCTCCTCGTAACCGATGACCGACAACTGCCTCGCACTGGACACCACCCGGGGGTCGGCCGTGTAGATCCCCCGAACGTCGCTGAAGATCTGGCAGCGGTCGGCGCCCAGCGACGCGGCCAGGGCAACCGCCGTCGTGTCGGATCCACCCCGCCCGAGGGTAGTCATCTCGGCGCGGCCGACGCCGTCGGCACTCTGGCCCTGGAAGCCGGCCACGATGACGACGTTCCCACGCTCCAGCTCCTCGCGGATCCGGATCGGATCCACCTTGGCGATCCGCGCACGGCCGTGGCGACCGTCCGTGGTGATCCCGGCCTGCGGCCCGGTGAGCGAAATGGCCGGTGCGCCGAGCGCGTGGAGGGCCATGGACAGCAGCGTCGCGCTCTGGTGCTCACCGGTGGCGAGGAGCATGTCCAGCTCGCGCGCGTCCGGGTCATCGGTAATGGCCGCTGCGAGCGCCAGCAGTTCGTCGGTCGTGTCGCCCATGGCGGAAACGACGACCACGAGGTCCGATCCCGCCGCGCGCTCCCGCTCAATCCGTCGAGCCACGCGACGGATTCGATCCGCGCCCGCCAGAGAGGAGCCGCCGAACTTCTGAACCACGAGAGGTCGTTGCATCGGTCGCGCATTCTACCCGACGACCTTCCGGGCTCGGCCGAGGCGTGGTTCTCATGATGGTTGTTTCCACGAGCCGCAGCCGTGGGGGCTGTGGCCGCGGGGGCCGTGGGGGGAGGCTGGGGGCCGGGGGCCAGGGGCCAAGGCGCGTTGACCGCGGTCAAGGCCGGTGTTGCCCGCCGTGATCGAGCTGGTTGATCAGAATCGCGCCTTGCCCGCATGGCCATGGATGAGATCTGTCGATTCGGATGACCGGCCGAGCGTGGATGGGCTCAGTTTGATGAACCACGTCGATCAACGTTCGGGAATATGACCGTCAACAACGTCTCTGGGAATCACAGCTAGCGCTTGACGACGCTCCATACGACGAGCGCAACCACGACGAGGATGAGCAGGGGCAGCCACGGGCCCGGAAGGACGTTCTGGAACGCCTGGATGACGCCCTGCAGGGCCGCACGGAGCGCGCCGAGGGCACCGCCGACCAGGCCGACGATCCCGCTGCTGATGCTCTGGAGGAGGTTGCCCGCGACGTCCATGCGTCCCAGTGTTGCTGCTTCGTCAAGATCGCGACGTGGCGCGGCCGCTCATGCTGAGCGCGGCCGCTCGCTCGCTGAGCGCGGAAACGCCGCGCTGAGCGGATCAGGCGCGCGGCAGCACCCTCGCGCCGGCGTTCCGCGGCGCGACAACCTCGACGCGGCCGGGCAGATCGGAATCGGCCGCTGCGGCGCGGAACGCGGACTGGATGCGGGCGACGCCCTCGAGCGTAGCCGTGAAGGCGATGATCGTGGAGCCGGCGCCGCTGAGACAGGCGCCGATCGCTCCGGCCGTGCGGGCGTCCGCCACCATCCGCGTCAGCTGCGGGTAGACCGCGGCACGGTACGGCTCGTGAAGCCTGTCCTCCGTGAGGTAGCGGAGGATGTCGCTCCGACCCGTGGCCATGCCGGCGACGCCGATCGCCACCCGCCCGAGGTTCGCGACCGCGTCGGCCAACGGGACCCGGGCCGGGAGGACGCGGCGCATTTCGGCGGTGTCCAGGCGGAGATCCGGTACGAACAGGACCGCCCGCAGGCCGCGTGGCACGTCGAAGCGGATCGCCTCCACCTCATCCCCGAGCGCCGCTGAGGCGACGAAGCCACCGAGTAACGCCGGCGCCGCGTTGTCCGGATGTCCCTCGATCCGGGTCGCCAGGCGAAGGAGATCCGCGGACGACAGGGCGTCACCGAGGAGCGCGTTGGCCGCGAGGAGCCCGCCGACGGTCGCCGACGCGCTCGACCCGAGTCCGCGGGCGAGCGGGATCCGGTTGACCATCTCGATCCGCCAGGTCGTCCCGTCCGGGATCTCTCCTCGCGCCTCGCGAATTGCTGCCTCGAGGCCCTGGATGAAGCGGTTCTTCGGGTCGGCCGCGAGCTCACCCGCCCCCTCACCCTCGACCTTGAGTTCGTGGCGGCCCTTGCTCCAGCCACGAACCTCGAGCACGATCTTGTTGGTCAGGTCGAGGGCCATCCCGAGGCAGTCGTAGCCGGCGCCGAGGTTGGCGGTGGTTGCCGGTACCTCGACCTCAACGCGTCGTCCGTCGAGCTCGGCCAGCCAGCTCGTCGTCATGACTTGGCCACCTTCCGCGCTCTCACCAGCCGAGCGCCCCGACCACGCCGTCGACCGAGGCATCCGCCTCGAGGATCCCGGCACCCGCCGTTCGCTCGGCGGTGTCCGGATCCTTCAGGCCGTTCCCGGTGAGGACCGCGACGACGAGAGCGTCCGGATCGATGTCCCCGGATCGTGCCAGGCGTGCGACCCCGGCGATGCTGGCCGCGGAGGACGGTTCGCAGAAGATGCCCTCGTGGCGGGCGAGATCGCGATAGGCGGCCAGGATCTCGTCGTCGGTGACCGACTCGATTCGCCCGTCGGATTCGTCCCGTGCGGCCGTGGCCAGGGTCCACGACGCCGGGTTGCCGATCCGGATGGCGGTGGCGATCGTTTCCGGATGGTCCACCCGGTGCCCGAGCACGATCGGCGCGGCGCCGGCCGCCTGGAAACCGATCATCCGCGGGCGCCGCTCAACGATCCCGGCCATCGCGTACTCGGTGAAGCCCGCCCAGTACGCGCTGATGTTGCCGGCGTTTCCGACCGGAATGGCGAGGTAGTCAGGTGCGCGGCCGAGGTCATCGCAGACTTCGAACGCGGCCGTCTTCTGGCCGGCGATCCGATGCGGGTTGACGGAGTTCACGAGCGTGGTCGGGTGCTCGGCGCTCATCGCCAGCTCGCGCACGACCGCCAGGGCTTGATCGAAGTTGCCGTCAATGGCCACCACGCGGGCGCCGGCCATGAGCGCCTGAAGCAGCTTGCCGACCGCGATCGCACCCTTCGGCAGCACCACCACGACTTCCAGGCCGGCGGCCGCTCCATAGGCCGCCGCCGAGGCAGAAGTGTTGCCGGTCGACGCGCAGATCACCGATCGGGCGCCACCCTCGATCGCCTTGGCCACCGCGAGAACCATCCCCCGGTCCTTGAACGACCCGGTCGGGTTCATGCCCTCGAGCTTCGCGTGCAGGTTGCGCAGCCCGAGTTGCGCCCCCAGGCGGGGCAAATGCACGAGCGGCGTCGCACC
>JAQBHC010000157.1:0-2533 GCA_032128175.1 Chloroflexota bacterium
TGTCGGTGTCGTTGGCGAACAGGCTCGAGGTGACCGCGAGGCGCGGGCCCCATCGGCCGGTGTAGTTGAGGCCGCCCGAGTGGGTGGTGCTGACACCCTGCTGCTGGCCGACCAGGAAGCTGCTGGCGTCGAACTGTCCGCCGCCCCCGAAGCCGCCGCCGCCGCCGCGGATGATGACGTGCCCACCGCCTCCGCCCGGTCCGCGCCGGCCGCCGCCGCTCCTCATCATGATGCGCGGGCCACCGCCGCCGCCGCCGCCGCTCATCGCCGAGAACAGGTCCTGGCGTGAGAAGTTGCGCTCGTTGACGTTGTTCGACATGGCGATCGCGGTGAGCCGGGTGGCGCCACGCACCGCGGTCGCGTTGCCGCCGGCCTGGTAGCGCTCCTGATCGCCGCCGCCCGCGTAGGCCTTGCCGAACTGCATCTTCTGGTCCCTCAGGATGAAGTTCATCGCCCGCTGTTGCTGGCCGTCTTCGAAGCCGCTGAACTCAGCCTGGTCGCTCTGGCGGTCGTAGACCTGGATTCGGTCCACCACGTCTGCGGGCAGGTTGCGCATCGCCGCCGTGGGATCGCTGCCGAAGAACGGGCGACCGTTGACCAGCACCTGCTGGACGGTCTCGCCCTGTGCCTTGACCTCGCCGCCCTCGACGGTGATGCCCGGGAGTTTTTGGACCAGGTCCTCAGCCGTAGCGTCCCTGTGGGTCTTGACCGCGCCGGCGCTGTACTCGGTCGTGTCGGCCTTCTGAACGGCGGGGGGCGGGGACTCGAACACCGTGATCCCGCCGACCGGGACCGATTCCGTCGTGAGCGCGAACACGCCCGCGTCCTGATCCTTTTTCGTCACCCGGACGATGGTCTTGAGCGGCGCATAGCCGAGTCGGGTCGCCTCGAGCCGGTAGCTATGGACGCCGAGTCCCGTGATCTCGAACGTGCCGTCGTCCCTGGCGGTTGCGCGGTGGATGTCGGTGGTGTCCGCCATGCTGGTGAGCTTGACCTGGACACCCGGCACGGCCGCCTGGGTCGTGGGGTCCTGGAACCGTCCGCGCAGGCTGGTGATCCGGGCGGCGACCGGGGTCGGGACCGGAGGTGCGTCCTGAGCCATGGAGAGGGCGGGGATCAGGAGCAGGAGACCCGCGACGACGGCGGCGCGACGTGGCATGGATGAATCCTCTGCGGATGGGGGACGTGATCGTCTGACGACGAGCGACTGTAGACGGTGAGCCTGCGGCGAAGCGAATCCAAACGTTGCGCTGGAGGGAGCGAACTGCCGCGCCCGGCAATTAGACGGACGAGTGGGGCGTGGGGTTCGGGAGAGCCGCTCCGGGGCACGGGTGTGGCGTCCGGGCGATGGAAGGGGAGGCGAGGCCGCTCGCGCCAAGGGGCCTGGCGTGCCGGGCAGGGTGAAGGGTCAATCGGCCAACGTGTTGCCGTGCATCGAGGTGCGGATCACGGCCGCCGATGCAGGCCCGCCGCGCACCGGGACGGGCATGCCGCCCGCTGACTACTTCCTGACGTCCGAGAGCGAAGAATCGGCCCCGAATGGCCGATAACAGGTCGAACCCTTGACGGCGCGGCACGCGCAACCCGAGATCACCCGATGCCCGACCATCCATTCGGACTGAGTGAGAACCCATTCGCCGACGGCCACGATCGCCGCCTCATCTATCCGGCCTTCAAGCGCATCGAAGCCGTGGCGCTCCTGCGCAAGCGGGTCGCCGACGGCGAGCCGTTCGTCACGATCACCGGTGAATCGGGCAGTGGCAAGACCTCAGTCGTCACCGAGCTGCTCGAGGACGAGACTCTGAAGGCGAAGGTGGCCTTCATCGCCCACCCGTCCCTGACGCCGTCGGAGCTGCTCGAGGCGGTGTGCATCGAGTTCGGCGCGCCGCTCCCGGGCTCGCCGTCCAAGCCTCAGACCCTGGCCTCGCTCGAGCATCATTTGCGCGAGCTCAGGAAGCAGGGGATGGCGGCCGTGCTGGTGCTGGACGAGGCCCACGGGCTCAAGACCGAGCTGCTCGAGGAAGCGCGGCTGCTCTCGAACATGAAGTCGGATGGACGGGTGCTGCTCCAGACGATCCTGGTCGGCCTGCCCGAACTCGAGCGGCGACTCGGCCTGCCCGAGTTGGCCCAGCTCCGGCAGCGGATTGCCGTCCACGCCCGCATCGTGCCGCTCGGCGTGGACGAGACCGAGGGCTACCTCCAGCATCGCGTCAGTATTGCGGGTGGGAACGGGCCGGCGATCCTGCCCCCCGAGGCCTGCCAGGAGATCCACAACTACACGAACGGGCTGCCGCGCGACATCAACACGCTGGCCGGCCGCGCGCTCGAATGCGCGGACGAGGACGGCGCGGGCGCGGTCTCGATCGAGCACGTCCGCATGGCCGCGGGTGACGCGCGGCCCCGCGGCATCGCGACATCGTCCCGAGCCGCGAGCGGCGCGCAGCCGTTCGAGCTGCGACGCAAGGCCAACCCGTTCCGCACGGCGCCCGAGGCGCCCCGCCCGCCCGAGCGGCCTCCCGAGCGGCTGCCCGAA
>JAQBHC010000158.1:0-2624 GCA_032128175.1 Chloroflexota bacterium
AATACGAGGCCCTTCTGGATGTTGTCCACGAGGCGGCGGCCCTCGCGAAGCGCATACATGAGGGTGACGAACGAGTCGTCGCCGAGAACCAGGTCCGCGGCCTCGCGCGCGACGGCTGTTCCGCTGCCCATGGCCACGGCAACATCGGCGTTGTGGAGTGCCGGCGCATCGTTGACGCCGTCGCCGGTCACCGCGACCATGCGCCCGATCCCGCGCGCGACGCGCACGATCCGCTCCTTCTGCTCCGGCGTCGAACGAGCGACCACCTGGATCGACGGCAACTCCCCGGACAGCCGGGCGTCATCCCAGGTCGCGACCTCGGAGCCGGTGACGATCCGCTCGCCGGCCAGCCCGGCGGCCCGAGCGATCGCGGCAGCCGTTGCCGGATGGTCCCCGGTGACGACCACGGTCTGGATTCCGGCGCCGCGGGCTTCACGCAGCGCCGCGCCGATTCCCTTTCGCAGGGGGTCGGCAAATCCGATGAGCGCCACCATCTCCCAGTGGCCGCCCAGCGGGGCGCGGGCGATCCCGATCAGGCGCTCCCCTGCCGTCGTCCCGGCTTCCAGCTGGTCCTGCCACGCTGCGATCGTTGATCCATCGGCCGTTCCGTCCATGGCCAGGATCGACTCCGGCGCACCGGTGGCCAGCCGCTCAACGACACCATCCCGCCGCGTCACGGTCATCGAGACGGGGTTGGAGCCCGTCGGCGGCTCGGCCGACATGAGCTCGGCTGGATCGAGCGCTGTGGGGATCCCCTCCCCATCGAGGGCTCGATCGATCGCTCGCGTGAACGAGCCGACGGGAATGCCATCGGCGCGGGCCCAGGCATCCGCCTCTGCTCGCAGGGCGTCCATGAGCAACGCCGACCGAAGGACGCGGTCGCTCACCGGGCCTTCAGCCGTTCGGATCGAGGCGATGTCGAGCCGATTGAGTGTCAAGGTGCCGGTCTTGTCGGTGACGATCAGGTCGATGGCCCCGAGCACTTCTTCCGCGTTCAGCCGACGAACGAGCACATCGCGCTTGAGCAAGCGGTAGGCGCCGAGGCCGAGGATCACCGCGAGGAGCACGGGCGGTTCTTCCGGGATCGCCGCGATGGCCGCCGAAATGCCGGCCAGGAGGTTCTGGCCGAGCGTCTGGCCGCGAATGAATCCGAGGCCGGTGACGATGGCGATCAGGGCAATCGCTACGACAAGAAGCATTCGGACCAGGCGCTCCAGCTCGCGCTGGACGGGCGATCGACGCGACGGTCGACCGGTGAGGCTCCCGGCAATGCGGCCAACTTCGGTGGCCACCCCGATCGCGACCACGATCCCTTCCCCGCGCCCACCGACGACGCTCGTCCCTGCGTACGCCATGGACCTGCGATCCGCGAACGAGGTCCCGGGCGGATCCGGGTCGACATGGCACGGTTCGGGCACCGACTCCCCGGTCAGGACGCTCCGGTCGATGAGCATCCGGTTGGCGCGAAGAACCCGCAGATCTGCCGGGACGATGTCGCCGACGCGGAGCAGGACGACGTCCCCTGGAACGAGCGTCGCGGCCGGAACGTCGGCCGCGACGCCCGCCCGGCGGACGCGGGCCATCGGCGCCGAGGCGTCACGGAGCGCCTCCAGCGCGCGGTCGCCCCGGTACTCGGTGATCACCCCGGCCCCGATGATCGGGAGCAGGCCGATGATGATCAGGATGCCGTCCCGAACCTCCCCGAGGAGGATGGCCCCGAGGCCGGCCACGGCCAGAAGCAGCACGAACGGCTCCGTGGCTGCGTCGAAGACCATCGCCAGGACGGACGGACCGCGGCGTGGTTCGAGTTCATTTGGACCGGCGACAAGGGCCCGGGCGGCGACATCGGTCGGTGCGAGGCCGCGGACCGGATCGACCGCCAGCGCCTCCACGACGCCGGCGACGGTTTGCTCGTGAGCGCCCGCTGCGATAGCTGGCAGGTTCGTCGCTTCCGTCATGCCCTGATGATCGCTCAGCGGCAGCCGTCCGACGCGTGCCATTGAGCACGTATCGGTGGGCAGATCGCACGAGAACGCAATCCGTCGCACCGATGCACAATCGGTCGGTGAATACCCACCCATCCGACGATCAGGTTCGCCCCCTCCGTATGCACGCCGACCGGTCCGCCGGAACCTTCGAAATCGACTGGGCCGACGAGCATCACACGGTCTATGAAGCCCTGTCCTTGCGCTGGCTCTGTCCGTGCGCGTACTGCCGGGGGGAGGCCGGCATGCCTGGTTGGCTCGATTCCGCGCCGACGCTGACCCCGGAACAGACGCGCCTGGTGGACGTCCGGCTGATCGGCTCCTACGCCATCGCCCCGCGCTGGGCGGACGGCCACGACACCGGGTTCTATCCGTTCGTGATGCTCCGCGACCGTTGCTCCTGTTCGATCTGTGAAGCGGCGCGCTGACGATCACGCCGCCTCTGCCGACGGTGAGCCCGTCGAGATCGAGCTGAAGCTCGGAGTCGATGACCCGGCGGCCGTACGCAAGATGATGGCCGACCCGCCGAGCGGGGGACTCGCCAGCTTCGTACCGGATGGCGAGGTGGTCGAGCGCGTGATCGTCGACCGGTACCTGGACACGTCGGCCACCGGAGGCCGACTCGAAGGGGCGGGCCTG
>JAQBHC010000159.1:0-10799 GCA_032128175.1 Chloroflexota bacterium
GAAGTGCGGGATCGAGCCACCGGATCGCCGATCCTGTGTCGAGATCGGCACGCGACCGACGACCCTCGGGCCGTCCGTGGACCCTGCGACGGCGAGACGTTCGGGTTGTGCGCCAGGCGACACAGCCGGCCGGTGGTCCGCCAGCGGCCGGCGATCCGCAAGTGGTCGGCGGTGAAACCGCGGATGCCGACCCGGAGCGCCTGGGCTGCTGATGGCGGCACGGACCTATCTGGACGAGATCACCGCAGGGGTCCAGGACGCCGGATCGTTCGGTCGTGGCGCCGTCTTACGGCGTCAACCGGTAGAAACGGAGCATGTCCAGCTCCGGCTCGTCCAGGCGATCGACCCGTTGGAACCCCGCCTCGGAACCGAGACGCCGCATCATGTCGGCGCGCATCAGCGCCCCGGTCGCCGCGGTCGGGCGCTCGGTCATCGCGGCCGGCAGGCAGGTGAAGATGCTGAACCCGTAGTAGAGGCGCTCGCTGGCGCCGGCGGGTGCGGTGAACGCATCCTGGGTCTTCTCGTCGGCGATCAGGGCGACGCCATCGGGGCGTAGCAGGCGGCGGATCGAAGCCAGAACGGCCACGGGCTGGGTCATGTCGTGAATCGCCTCGACGACAACGGCGAGGTCGTACTGGCCTGCCGCAGCCTCCGCGACGTCGCGGGCCTCGAAGGTCACTCGATCACTCACGCCTGCGGCGCGGGCGTTCTCGCGCGCGAGCGCGATCGACGATTCATCGAGGTCGAAGCCGTCGACGAGCACGTTCGGGTAGGCGCGCGCGATCGCGATGGCAGCCCAGCCGACCCCACAGGCGACGTCCGCCACGCGCGCCGGCCGGTCTGCCGCGAGTCGCTCGTGGATGTCCGGGATCGCGGGCAGCAATTCGGTGCCGAAGGACCCGACGAGCCATGGACGGTTGAAATCGCCCTGGGCCTCAATCATGTCGGGACCGTAGTCCGACCAGGCGACGCCACCACCGGTCCGGTACGCCTCCATGAGTTGGGGCATCACCTTCGCGCAGGCCACGAGCGACCGGGCCATCGGCCCGATCGAGTAGGGGCTGTCGAGGTTCAGCAGCGGCTCGACATGGGCATCCGGGAGGCTGTAGCGGCGCTCGTCGGCGCTCGCCGCGACGTCGTCCACATCGAGGATGTCGGTCGCGGCCTGCTGCTCCAACCACTCGCGGGCATACCGCGGGTCGATGCCGGCGCGCGCGGCGAGCTCGTCGGCGGTCGCCGGCCCGCCTTCGTTCAAGGCGCGGTACAGACCCATCCGATCGCCGATGTACACGGACATGAGGTCGAACATCCCGATACTCGCATCAAACAGGCGCCCCACGAGCGCATCGGCGGTCCTCCCGGCGTCGCCCGCTGTCGTCTCAATGGTCATGGTCATCCCTTCTCGCTGACGACGTGCACCGTCGGAGCAAGGATCATCCGTCCCTGCTCGTGGCGCGGTCAATGGGGAATAGGGGATCCGCGCCCCGGTGTATTTCGCCTGGGCGCGTCGGCGTCTGCGGGATCGCCGCTCTGTATCCTTTCCCGATGGATCCGACACTGGACCCTCCCGCGTCCCGGATACCGACCGCGTTCAATCGACTGCTCGCCCGTTTCGCCACGCTCGGGGTTCTTCCGGGCGACAGCGACGCGGTGCGGATGCAGAAAGTTGCGCTCACCCTCGCCTCCGTGACCGTAACGCTGCTCGCCTTCGTCTGGGTCGGCGTCTACCTCGCCCTCGGCCTGCCGGTGTCCGCCGCCATTCCCCTCGGCTACCAGATCGCTACGGTCATCAGCCTCGTGTATTTCGCCCGGAGCAAGGATTTCCGGGTCTTCCGATTCAGCAATATGGGCTTGATGCTCATCCTGCCGTTCGTGCTTCAGTGGAACCTCGGCGGATACGTTGCCTCAAGCGCCGTCAGTGTCTGGGCGCTCATCCCGACATTCGGTGCGCTGTTCTTCTACACCGCGCGTGAGGCGATCCCCTGGTTCGTCGCGTTTGTCGTTCTGACGGTCGCATCCGGTCTGGCCGACCCCTTCCTCTCGTCGTCGCCTGCGTCGATCCCGGCACTGGTCGTCGTCGCGTTCTTCGTTCTGAACGTCGTCGCCGTTTCGCTTACCGCCTACCTCCTGCTCCAGTACTCGGTCCGCGAGCGGGACGCGGCGCTCGCCCGCTCGGACGGGCTCCTGCTCAACGTCCTGCCTCGATCGATCGCCGATCGACTGAAGCACACACCCGGCGTCATCGCGGACCGCCACGATGACGTCACGGTCCTGTTCGCCGATATCGCGGACTTCACACCGTTCGCCGAGCGGACCAGCCCTGAGCGCGTCGTCGGTGTCCTCGATGAGATCTTCAGCGCCTTCGACGGCATCACCCGGCGGCTCGGGCTCGAGAAGATCAAGACGATCGGTGACGCGTACATGGTCGTTGGCGGGTTACCCGAGGCGCGGCCGGATCACGCCGAGGCAGTCGTCGAGCTGGCCCTCGAGATGCAGGCCGAGATGGCCCGCCTGCGCGAAGTGTCCGATCTGGCGCTCAACCTCCGGATCGGAATCGCCAGCGGACCGGTTGTGGCCGGGGTGATCGGCCGGCACCGGTTCCTGTACGACCTCTGGGGCGACACGGTGAACACTGCGAGCCGGATGGAATCACACGGCGTCGTCGGGCGGATCCAGGTCACCGAGGCCACGACTCGACTCCTGCCGGGTCGCTACCGCTTCGAGGATCGCGGTGAGATCGAGGTGAAGGGCAAGGGGCGCGTCACGGCCTACCTTCTGGTGGGCCGACCGTCAGCCGATTAGTCGCAAAATGAGTGATCCATAGCCTGTCATCGTTGTATCGTGCATCCCATAAGGAGGAACCAAATGAGATCCAAGCCGCTGATACTTGTTCCGTTGCTCGCCCTGGTTGTCGCTGCATGTGGCGGCGGCGCGTCGCCGACGCCCGCCGCGAGCGAGGCTCCAGGCCTGCCGAACCTCAACGGTCGCACGATCACGGTCGCCGTCGAGAACGCCTACCTGCCGTTCAACTTCATCGATCCCGCGACGAAGGAAGGCGCGGGCTGGGACTACGAAGCCCTTGCCGCGATCTGCGAGAAGCTCAACTGCACGGTGAAGTGGGAGGAGACCGGCTGGGACGGGATGATCCAGGCTGTGTCCGATGGCCAGTTCGATATGGCGGCGGACGGCATCACCATCACCACAGAGCGTGCCGAAATCGTGGCGTTCTCTCGCGGCTACATCTCCGTGGAGCAGCAGTTGATCGTCCGCAAGGACGAAGCGCGCTTCGCGACCCTGGCCGAGTTCAAGGCCGGTGACTACAGAGTTGGTACGCAGATCGGGACCACGAACTACGAGACGGCCGCGGGCCAGTACGGTGAAGCCAGGATCGATGGTTTCGACCAGTTTGCATTCGCCATCCAGGCGCTCATCAATGAGGACGTCGACGCCGTCATCATCGACTCAACGGCCGGCCAGGGCTACGTCGGCGAAAACGCGGACGCCATCCGGCTGATCGAGGGCTCACTCTCATCCGACCAGCTCGGGTTCGTCTTCCCGCTCGGATCGGACCTCGTTGGGCCGGTCAACGCAGCGCTCGATGCGATGGAGGCCGACGGCACCCTCGCCAAGCTGGCGGACAAGTTCTTCTCGGACAAGTTCACCGTCACCTACGACGACCTGTAGCAGCGAACCAGTTCGCGAATCGCTGAAGAAGCCCGGCCGCTGCCGGGCTTCTTCCGTCCAGGGAGAGTTGCTTGACCGGACCCGTGGAACCTGACGACGACCGGGCCGAGAGCGGCCTGACGGCCCGCTGGCGACGCCTCGACATCAAGGAAGCGCCACTCTGGCTGTTCGCCATCCTGGCGATCCTGGCCCTCATGGGGCTCACCGTCGCCACGAATCGCTCGTTCGCCCAGGCGTTCGAGATCATCATCCCGGGCGTCGTCACAACGCTCCGGATCACGATCTTCTCGTTCGTAATCTCGGTGGTTCTCGGGCTGATCGCCGGACTCGGCCGGGTCTCACGGAACTTCGTGCTCCGCAACCTGGCGATCACGTACGTCGAGTTCGTGCGCGGCGTCCCGATCGTCGTGCTCATCCTGATGATCGCGTTCGTGCTTGTCCCGATTGCGTCGCGTACGATCGGCTTCGCCAACAACGCGATCCCTCAGGAGGCGAGGTTCATCGTCGCCCTGTCGCTGATCTACGGGGCGTTCATGGCCGAGATCTTCAGGGCCGGCGTCGAATCGGTCCCGCGAGGGCAGATGGAGGCCGGCCGATCCCTCGGCCTCACCCACGTTCAGACGATGCGCTCGATCATCCTTCCTCAGGCGATCCGGACGGTGCTCCCGGCCCTTGGCAACGACTTCATCGCCCTGCTCAAGGACTCAGCTCTCGCAACGCTGCTCGGTGTTCGTGACCTCACTCAGTCGGCGCGGCTGTACACCGGCCGGACCTTCCGCTTCGACGAGGCCTTCCTGGTCCTGACGTTCCTGTATCTATCGATGACGCTTGTTCTCTCGCTCCTCGTCCAGTACCTGCAACGGAGGCTCGGACGTGGCTGACCGAGTTGCCTTCGGGCCCGATGACCGGATCGTGGTGGATCATCTGTCCAAGTCCTTTGGATCCATCCGCGCCGTTCGCGACGCGAGCCTCCGGATCAAGAAGGGCACGGTGACGATCATCATCGGCCCCTCCGGATCGGGCAAGTCCACCGTCCTCCGCTGCATGAATCACCTCGAGGTGCCGACCTCCGGCGCCGTGTACATCGACGGGGTGCACCTGGAGGCAAAGGACACCGACATCAACAAGATCCGGCGCGAGATCGGGATGGTCTTCCAGCAGTTCAACCTCTTCCCGCACATGTCGGTGCTCGACAACATCACCCTTGCCCAGCGGATGGTTCGCGGGCGCTCGAAGCAGGAGGCCATCGACGTCGCCATGGCCCAGTTGGAGCGGGTGGGCATCCCGGAGCAGGCCCACAAGCGGCCTGGTGCGTTGTCCGGCGGTCAGCAGCAGCGGGTCGCCATTGCGCGATCCCTGGCCATGAACCCCAAGGCGATGCTCTTTGATGAGCCGACTTCGGCGCTGGACCCCGAGATGATCAAGGAAGTCCTCGACGTGATGCTCGAGCTCGCCTCCTCGGGAATGACGATGGTGGTGGTCAGCCACGAGATGGGGTTCGCCCGCCAGGTCGGCTCACACCTGGTCATGATGGACTTCGGCGAGGTCGTGGAGGAAGGTGACGCGGAGGAGATGTTCGCCAACCCGCAGCACCCGCGCACGCAGGAGTTCTTCTCGAAGATCCTCTGAGGACCTGGACCGTGGGGATTCTCGGCGGCCGGTCATCCAAGGGCGCGCTTGATCGCTGGCACATCCTTTCCGCCCAGGACCAGGCGGCCGTCGGTGGCTACGTAGAGCAGGTCGATGTTCACGTTCGCGGCCGCGACTCGGCGGAGCACCGTGGCAGCTGATCCTGGTTCGTCTTCGAACGGGGTCACGACGACCGGGCGCTCCGCCTGGATCTCGAGGCCCGCATCGATGAGCGCGCGGCGTGCCCGCTCCGCATCTTCGACGAGGACGTGGAAGACGCCATGCGTCCCACACACGTAGCCGCACGCCCCCTCAATGTTGATCCCCGCTCGCCCGAGTGCGTCGCTCGCGCGTGCGAGCGTGCCGGGCTGGTTGACGAGCCCTACGGTCAGATCGGTCGCCATCTCAGGCCTCCTGGCTGCTGCTGATCTGGGCGCATCCTACCGCCGAGGATGGGGCCGGCCAGCGGGCTCGACCTAGGTCAACTCCCCCGCGAGCAAGTCGAGCATCAACCCGTCATGCCACGAACCGTCTTCCCCGCGCTCGTAGGCGCGCATGACCCCCACCGGGCGGAAGCCAACCCGAAGATACGCTCGGATGGCGCGCTCGTTGGCAGCTGCCGGATCGATCGTCAGGCGGTGGTGCCCGCGCACCTCGAAGAGGTAGCGCGCCAGGGTCCGGAGGGCATCGGCGCCAAGACCCTGGCTCCGGTGCGACGTGTCGAGGAACACATCGATGCCGGCGTGACGGTAGTCTGCATCGATCTCCTCGGCGTACTGAATGCTCCCGATGAGGTGGCCGTCGACCTCGATGGCGAACACTGCCTTGCCATCCGTCTTGAGCCAGTCATCTACCGCGTCGTCCGGTCCACCGGGACCCCACCACCGCGCGATCTCACGTTGCGCGAGGATCTCCCGAAGGCGGATTCGGTCTTCCGTCCGCACGGGTCGCAGGACCACACGCTCGCCCGCCAGGGTCGGCTCGCTCATCGGCTCCATCCTCGCGCATGGAGACCGCCTCGTCCATGCGGGCTCGTGCCGTTATGGATTTGGCCGCGTTCGGTACCATCCCGCAACGATGGAACGGCCCCTCATCAGCTTCATGACCGATTTCGGGCAAGAATCGGCGCCGGCGATCTGCCGTGGCGTGATGCTCTCCATTGCCCGCGACGCCCAGATCATTGACATCAGCCACAGCATTCGGAAGTACGCGATCCGGGACGCTGCGTACCTCCTGTGGACCGCGGTCCCGTGGATGCCGGTTGGCGTGCACGTCGTCGTGGTGGATCCTGGGGTTGGAACGGATCGTCACCCGATCGCAATCATGACGGCCCGGGGCGACATCCTCGTGGGTCCGGACAACGGGGTGTTGATGCCCGCGGCTGTGGTGCTTGGCGGTCCCACGGAGGCCCGAATCCTCGAGAACCGGGGCCTGATGCTCCCAAACCATTCGTCGACGTTTCACGGTCGTGACATCTTCGCCCCGGTCGCGGCGCATCTCGCCGCGGGTCGGCCGTTTGCGTCAGTCGGTCGGATCCTCCAGGTGGGCGACCTTGTGCCACTGCAGTTCCCGGCGGCGACGGTTGGTCCGGGCTTCCTCGAGACGACCGTGCTGTTCGTTGATTCGTTCGGCAATCTCCGGTTGGCGGGCCTCCCGGAGGACCTTGCGGCGGCGGTTGGGCCGCTCGTGTCGGGCCGGCCGCTCGTGGCCGAGTTCAGGGAGCAAGCCCTGCTATCGGCGATTTCGGAGCCACTGTCCTGGAGCCGGACGTTCGGCGAGCGGCCTCTCGGCACGCCGTTGATCTACGAGAACGCCTTCGGCCAATTGGCCATTGCCGACAACCAGGGCAATACCGCCGCGCGACTCGGCATCGAGGCGGACCGCCCGGTTCGGATCCGGCCCGTCTGAGCGTCCCAATGGCCGCTCACATACGAGTCGCACCAGCCCGCAACTCGAGCCAGGGTCCGATGGCACCCGCGATCAGGTCGGCCGCCTCGACGGGCGAGCCGATCGTCGAACGAACCGAACCGAAGAAGCCTGGTTCCATCGTCGCCCGCAGGATTGCCATGGCCTCGTGATCATCAGCGAGCGGGCCAAGCGCGACGCGACACAGGCGATCCCAGCCCGCTCCGGCGTTGGCTCCAGCCTTTGCCCATGGCCCGGTCGTCATCGGCTCGCGCAGCCACATTCGGTACCAAGGCTCCGCTTTCTCCAGGAACAGCGCTGACGCTTGGCTCAGCCGCCTGACGCGCTCGGTGACGGTAGCGGCTCCGTCGAACATGGAGATGTCAGGTATCGGCATCTCGGCCAGGGCACGTTCAACGAGGGCGCTGTCCAGCTCGAGGCGAGTGGGGAAGTGATTGAGGACGGTCGCCACGGCGACATCCGCTCGCCGAGCGATCATGTTCATCGACGTTCGCGACATGCCGCGTTCGATGTACAGCTCGACTGCAGCCTGAACGACACGCGCCCGAGTGGCCGCCTTGTCCGCCGATCGCTTTCCCATCCGATACGCCCGTGGCATCGAAAAATCCTTCTATTGACTAACTAGTTCAGGCAATTATACTCGCCCACAGTCCTCGAAGCAAAGGAGCAACACATGGAACGGTACATGGATGCACTTGGGCGCTGGGCTGGCTTCCTGGCGATGGCCGGCGGGGCGCTGCTCGTTGCCATCTTGATCATCCTGGTCCTTTCGCCCACATCCCCCGCCTTTTACGGCCTCTTCCCAGGGATCGTGCTCCTTGGAGCGGCGGTGCCCGGGTTGTACTGGCGGACCCGGCCCGCGACTGGACGGTTCGGTCTCTTAGCGGCGTGGCTATCTGGATTGGGCGCGATCGCCACGGTGGTGGCGGCGGTGTACCTGGTGGCGACGAACCAGGTCAGTGCCGCACAACAGAACCTGCCCGATGGCCCGGCGATGTTCCTCGGGATCGCCGCCAGCTCGGCGTGGCTCATCGGGAACCTGGGTTTCGCGCTTGTCCTGATCCGTTCGCGTGTCCTGCCGCCGCTCGGCGCCTGGCTCGTGATTGCCGGGGCGTTCGTGCCGCTGGCTTTGGCGCCCCTCGCCGGCGCAGACCCGTCCGTGGCCGCGACGCAGGTCTTGACGGCAATCTTTGGGCTCGTTCCAGTCGGCTGGATACTCCTTGGGTACACGGCTTCGCGACGCCTGGCCCGTTGAGGATCGGCTGGAGGGATACAGAACGACCAGGGGGAGCATGGGCAGCTATCGCATCACGCGCTGCATCAGCGCCCGGCCTGAGCGTGTGTTCCGGGCGTTCACGGACCCGGTGCTCGTGGCGGACTGGATGGACGCATCGGCAGTCGTCGATCCGACCGGCCCGCTGGGCCTCTCCGGCACGGAGTACACGCTCGTCATTCGTGGGCCCTGGAAGTTCCGGACCGTCGTCGCTCGTTCTCAGCCGCCCTGGCTGCATGAGACCACGGGGCAGGCCCCGCTCGGGGGCTCGTACCGGATGGTGGCCACGCTGTCAGCCAACGATGGGGGGACCGATCTCGATCTCCTGACCGAGTACACGATTCCACTCGGCCCGCTCGGACGCTGGATCGATCGCCGGTGGGTCGATCGCGAACCGCGCACGACCGCCAACCGCGAGGTTGACCGGCTTGTGGCGCTGGTGTCGCAGGAGCAGCCGCGTACTCGGGAGCCAGTCGAGTAGCATCTGCCGTGCGCATGAATGCTTGGACCCAGTCAGATTCGACGGCCGGCCAGCGCTACCTGCTGTTGGCCGACATCTCCGGCTATACCGGCTTCATGGGCGGTGTCGAGCAGGCGCACGGCGTGGACTTCTCGGATGGCATCCCGGCCGGATACACGGTGCTGGGCGCGCTCCTTGATGCTGTTGTCGAGGGCGTCGAGCCCGACTTCGAGATCGCCAAGCTGGAAGGTGACGCGGTCTTCGCCGTCGCGCCAGCCGAGGACCTCGACGGGCGGGGCGGGGTGGTGCTGGACAAGCTCCAGACCCTGTACCAGGCCTTTCGAGCCCGCCGCGCGGAGGCCACACACGCGAGGGACCACGTCTGCACTGCATGTCCCGTGGTCGACAATCTCGATCTGAAGATGGTGCTCCACCGGGGCCAGGTGGTGAGCCAGACGGTTGGGCCCCGAACGGAACTCCTCGGGCCCTCCGTGAACGTCGCGCACCGTCTCTTGAAGAACACCGTCCAGTCGCGGATCGGGATCCGACCGTACCTCTTCCTGACCGACGCGGCGGCGATCGGCCTGGGTATCCCGGCGATCGGCCTGGAGCACCGCGAAGAGTACGCGGACGTGGGACCGATTCAGGGTCGCATCGTCCACCTCGGAGCCACCTAAGCCGACTCAGCCGCCAGTCGCACCTGAAGGCGCGGGGATGGCTTCGGCGCAGGCATCCACCGGCAGACATTCCGGGAGGCTGATGGTGGACGACCGATTGGGTCTGATCTTCAGGAATGCGCCCACGTACACGCCCGCCAGAATGACCAGCCCTCCGATGAGGAATGAAGGTGAGATGCGCTCCTGGGTCAGAACTGCCGCCAGCGCGACGGTCACCAAGGGCATGAGCAGGGTCAGGTACGACACGGCCGAGGCAGTCCAGCGCTCAAGGGTGAACAGATACAGGGCGAACATCACCACGGATCCGAGGACCACCAGATAGCCGATCGCCGCCAAGGTCGCGGTTTGGGCGGGGACCACCCATGCCTCGCCGGTCAACAGCGACAGGACCGCGAGGATCCCAGCCCCAGTGAGCATGGCGACGGCGTTCGTCGCGAACGGATCGCTCCTCGGAATCCACTTCACGATCACTCCGGTCTCGGCGATGGCCACGGTCGCAAGCAGGATCAACACGAGCGAGCCGATCGGGACGTCGGCACTCACCTGATCGGCGAAGACGAACGCCACTCCCGCCAGCGCGATCATCGCACCCACAAGCCCCTGCACCTGGAATTTCTCCTGCCGTTGCAGGATTGCCAGGCCAAACGTCACGAGCGGGGTGGTGGCGATGAGGACCATGGCGGTGCCAGCCGGCGTCTCGCGGAGGCCGCTATAGGCGAGACCGTAGCTTGCCGCGAACCCGACCGCGCCGTACAGGACCGCGCCGCTGAAGCTGCGTCCGCGCGGGATTCTCCTGTGCGTCACAACGACGATCGCCAGCATGATCAGGCCGGCCAGAGCAAACCGGATCGTGGCGCCCCAGAACGGCGCGAGCTCCTGAACGGTCTGCCGGACCCCGATCGCGTTGGCCCCGCCGAACAGGACCACTCCCATGAAGGCGAGGAGCGTCGCTCGTTCGGGTCGGACGTTGCTCAAGGACGGAGCACTCACATCGGCGCACCCTATCGGGCCGTGGTGGGGCAGTGTCAATACCACCGCCGCGACACTCGCCATCGTGCCACCGCTGTCAATCCGGCGAGCCCGGATGGAGCCAGAATGAGCACGAACAACCCGGATGGCTATCGCTGCTTCAGCGGCGGGTCGCCTCCTC
>JAQBHC010000160.1:0-3389 GCA_032128175.1 Chloroflexota bacterium
GGCGCGGCGGCGGGATCCGTGGCGTCACCTGCGGCCGGTGCGACATCTGCGGCCAGGGCCGCCTGCGTCTCCGTGAGCACCTTGAGAAGCCGGCCGGTCAGCGTCCCACCGTTCGTATCGCACAGGACGAGGGTGCGGGCGCCGGCGTCGCGCGCCGCGCGGAGCGTGGCCAGCGCGTAATCGGGATCGGCTGCATAGCCGTCGAAGTAATGCTCGGCGTCATAGATGAGTTCGCGCCCGTGCTCGACGATGAATCGGACGCTTTCCGCGACCATGTCCAGGTTTTCTGCCGCCGTCGCGCCGAGGACCTCGGTCACGTGGAGGAGCCAGCTCTTCCCGAAGATCGTGACCACCGGCGTCTCGGCTCGGACGAGCTCCTGCAGGTTCGGATCCGTCGCGGCGGTATTGGAGCGATGGCGGGTGGAGCCGAACGCCGCGAGTCTGGCGGTCTGCCATTTCATCGTTCGCGCCTGCCGGAAGAATTCGATGTCCTTGGGATTGGAGCCCGGCCAGCCGCCCTCGATGTAGGGCATCCCGAACTCGTCAAGCATCCGCGCGACGCGGAGTTTGTCGGCGAGGGACAGGGTGACGTTCTCGCCCTGCGTGCCGTCGCGAAGTGTTGTGTCGTACAGGATGACCGGGGCGTCCGACCCGGTAGATGTGTGCATCAGAAGGGGCTCCTGGGGATCGACTGGCGGTGGATCACGAGGGCCTGGCGGCGACCGGCGTCGGTGCCGCCCGGCGAATGGAGATCCGTTCGATCACCGCGTCCGCCATGCCGCTGGTGCCGACGTGGCGCAGCCCATCGCCGCTTCCCGGCGACGAACCCGGAGGCAGGAGGTCTCGCGTCCGATACCCATCGTCGAGCGCCGCTCCGACGGCATCCTCCACTGCTGTTGCCGCAGCTTCCAGCCTGAGCGACCAGCGCAGGAGCATGGCGGCCGAGAGGATCGTCCCGAGTGGGTTGGCCAGGTCGCGGCCGGCAATGTCCGGGGCAGAACCGTGGATTGGCTCATACAGGCCGAAGCGCCCATGCGCCGTCCGCCGCTCCCCCAGCGATGCGGAGGGCAACATGCCAAGACTTCCCGCGATCACCGCGGCCTCGTCCGACAGGATGTCCCCGAACAGGTTCTCCGTGACGAGGACGTCGAAGGCCGCAGGCTGACGAACCAGGAGCATGGCGCACGAGTCCACGAGCTGATGCGAGGCCGCGACCGTCGGGAAGTTCGGGCGCTCCTCATCGACGACCTTGCGCCAGAGCCGCGAGGTTGCAAGCACGTTCGCCTTGTCCACGCTCATCAGCTTGCCGCGACGCCCCGCAGCCAGCTCGAACGCGAGGCGGACGACCCGTCGGATCTCGGCCTCGGTGTACCAGAGGGTGTCCACGGCGACGCGGCCGTCATCCGTGCGGCGCTCTTCGGACGGCCGCCCGAAATAGAGGCCCGAGGTCAATTCGCGGACGATCAGCAGGTCCACTCCCTCGAGCAGCTCCGGGCGCAGGGGCGACGACGGAACGAGTGCCGGGTGGACGCGGACGGGCCGTAGATTGGCAAAGAGTTCGAGGCCGCCGCGCAGGGCAAAGAGGGCCTGCTCCGGACGGACCGTGGCGTTCGGGTCGTCCCAGCGCGGTCCACCGACCGCGCCAAGCAGGATCGCGTCGGCATCCCCGGCAATCGCCAGATCCTCGGGCCGAATCGCCGTGCCGTGCGCGTCGATCGCCGCGCCGCCGGCCAGAATCTCGGTCCACTCGATACCGAAGTCCGCAAGCCCGCCGGTTGCGTCGACAACCCGTCGCGCTGCCGCGACCACCTCCGGACCGACGCCATCGCCCGGGATCGTGACGATCCGGAACTGCGCGTTCGGATCGGTCACGGCAGCTCTTCGGCGGTCCGCTGGACCACGAACGCGGGTGAGGCCGGGCCGATCTCGGCGCCATGGAGCTTGTTGACCGCGACGAGATACGCCTCGACCGAAGCCTCGATGATGTTCGTGGACAACCCGTGGCCTGAAACGATCAGTGTTCCCGGGCCCGTGTCGGTCGAGCGGCGGCAGCGCACGAGCACCCGCCCCTGGGCATCCTCGCCGCCGGAAACCGCCTTGATCTCGTAACTCTCGAGGACGGGATGCCAGCCGAAGACCGGGGCGATGGCGGCATCCACGGCCGCGAACAGGGCGTCTACCGGCCCGTTGCCGAGGGCCGCCATGGCGCGCTCCTCGCCGGCGATCGCCAGCGAGACCGTGCCGGTGGCCTTGCCCTCGTGGGACGAGGTGACGTTCCAGCCCTCAAGGCTGACGGCCTGCGGAACTTCGGCAACTCGCTGCTGGACGAGGGCCTGGAGGTCCTCGTCGGTGACTTCCTTCTTGGCGTCCGCGAGGGCGATTGCCTGGGCGTAGATCATGTCGAGTGCCTCGCCCTCGATCTCGTGGCCGAGCTCGCGCAGTTTTCCCTGCAGCCCGCGCCGCCCCGAGAGCTTGCCGATGGTCAGCTGGCTGCCGGTCAGCCCCACGGACTGGGGGGTCATGATTTCGTAAGTCAGCGGATTCTTGATCACGCCGTCCTGGTGGATGCCCGATTCGTGGGCAAACGCGTTCCCACCGACGATCGCCTTGTTGGGCTGCACGGCGAAGCCGGTCAGGTAGCTGACCAGCCGCGAAGCCGCCGTGAGGTGCTCGGTCTGGACGTGGCTGGCGAGATCCGGGAACTGCGTCGGGCGCGTGCGCAGGGCCATGACAACCTCTTCGAGTGAGGCGTTGCCCGCGCGCTCCCCGAGGCCGTTGATGGTGACCTCGACCTGGCGTGCTCCGGCCTGCACGGCGGCGAGCGTGTTCGCCGTCGCAAGCCCGAGGTCGTTATGGCAGTGAACGCTGACCGTCGCCTGGCTGCCGACGAGCTTGACCGCACGCTCCACGAGGACACCGAATTCGCTCGGGATCGCGTACCCGACCGTGTCCGGGATGTTGATCGTGGAGGCGCCGGCCTCGACCACCGCCTCGTAGATCTGCATCAGGAAGTCGACGTCCGTGCGTGACGCATCCTCGGCGGAGAATTCGATCTCGGCGTCGCGCCCGAGCTCGTTCCTGCCGTGGCGGACCCACTTCACCGCGTCGGCGAGCGCCTGTTCACGGCTGATTCGCAGCTTGTGCTTGAGGTGGATGTCGCTGGTGGCGATGAACACATGGAGGTGCGGCCGCTCGGCGACACCGATCGCCTCGATCGCTCGTTGGGGGTCGCCGTCACGGCAGCGCGCCAGCGCGGCCACGGCAATCCCACCCTTCGTCTCCTGCGCGATCCGGCGGACCGCCTCGAAGTCGCCGGGGGATGCCGCCGGGAAGCCGGCCTCGATCACGTCCACCTTGAGCCGAACGAGCTGGCGCGCCACTTCCAGCTT
>JAQBHC010000161.1:0-9077 GCA_032128175.1 Chloroflexota bacterium
GGTAGCCGCGGTGGATCTGGCGCACGATGGAGCCCTGGGGCAGGGCGACGTTCCACATCTCCGGCGGATCGCCGAATTGAAGTCCGGCCCCAAAGAGCATGGTCCCCATCGCTCCATCGGCCAGTGTCGTGGCACCGGCACGAACCGCGGCGGTCCAGCGCGCCCGCTGGGTCGCAGGCGGAATCGGACCCGGTGGTATCGGACCCGGTGGAATCGGACCCGGTGGTCGCTGCTCGCCCATCGCCGGCTCGGTCATGTTCGCCATGCCTCCATCCACGCTTCCGGAGAGTAGTGTCGCTTACGGAACTCCTGCCGCCAAGAGTGGGCGCTTCTCGAAGACGACCCACAACCGGACCCGAGACCGAGTCGAAACCGAGTCGCGCAGGGATCGAACCTAGGCGGGGGTCTCCTGGCCATCTCGCCCGCCGCCCATGTCGCCGGAAAGCGCCGAGCTCCCGTGTGTGGCGGACCAGGCGGTGACGGCCTCCGCGAGGGCGGCCGAATCGGGGCGGACCCCGAGGCGATCGTCGAGACCCCGAATCCCCGCGCCGAGCTCGGCGACGCGGCCGCGATAGGACGGCTTGTCGCTGTTCGTGCGGCCGGTTGGCGGGTAGACGTCGAAGTAGCCGTCGGTACTGACGACGATCGTCGCTGCGGGCGAGGTGAACGAGGTTCTGGACATCCTGAGTGTTCCGATCCGTCGCGCGCTTCGGACCGGCGAATGAGAGCCCGGCGATGGCGACTGCACCACGACCTTGGGGCTGGCGCGCGATTTCGTCAAACGCAGGGCGATCTCGTTGTATCGGCGGTTCACGCACCGCAGGCCACGCGACAGGCTACGAGGCGGCCTGGGTTGACCCACTGACTGATGCCTGCATGGACGCCCGCAGCACTATCAGGGGCGCCAAGCCCGGAGACATGACCGAGACGGTAGCTGGCGGAGCGCCTGCCGCGAACGGATCGTGCTCAATCAACCGCCCAGCGGACCGAAGCGGAGCCGCCGCCTCAGAGCAGGGCGAGGTACACGCAGGGTCAAGTGCGGCACGTGACCATGCAGACGTCACGAGCTGGTCGAAGGAAGGTTGGACGCCTGGCACCGCCGGCAGAGTCGCCTGGCACCGCCGGCAGAGTCGCCTGACTACCAGCGAACGGCTGGCCACCGTTGCGCCGATCGCGTAGCCTGCCCTGCACGATGCCGAAGTTCACGAAGTCATCGCCGGAAACGGTGGAGCGTTTCAATACCGTGCTCGCGCGGCATGCGGCGCCGGATGTCGTGATCAAGCCGATGTTCGGGTACCGCTGCGCCTGGATTGGCGGCAATATGCTCACCGGCCTGTTCGCCGAGGAGTGGTGGGTCCGCCTCAGCGAGCCGGACCGGGACGCACTGCTTGAGATTTCCGGTGCGCATCCGTTCGAGCCGATGCCCGGCCGGTCAATGGGCCGCTACGTCGTCCTGCCGGCCGACGTTGCCGCCGATGACGCGGGCGTGGACGCGTGGCTGGACAAGGCGATCGATTTCACCCGCACGATGCCGCCGAAGACGTAGCTCCGATCGACGACGTAGCTCCGATCGACGACGTAGCTCGATCGAAGACGCCGCTCGATCAGCCGGCGCCTGGCCGGGTCATGGCGGAGGGGTCGATCGCGGCATCGAATTCCGCCGCGCTGAGGTAGCCAAGGGCCAGAGCCGCTTCGCGCAGCGTGGTGCCCTCGTGGTGGGCCTTCTTGGCGATCTCGGCCGCACGGTCGTACCCAATTGACGGCGCCAGGGCCGTGACGAGCATCAGCGACTTCGCGAGGTGCGCGCCGATGACGGGCTCGTCGGCCTCGAGGCCCTCGATGCAAAACTCGCGGAATGACCGGCATCCGTCCGTCAGGAGCTCGATCCCGTGCAGCAGATCGTGGGCGATCACGGGCTTGAAGACGTTGAGTTCGAAGTTGCCCTGCGAGCCCGCAATCGTGATGGCGGCGTCGTAGCCGAAGACCTGAACACAGACCATCGTCAACATCTCGGCCTGGGTCGGGTTGACCTTGCCGGGCATGATCGACGAGCCGGGCTCGTTCTCTGGCAGTCGCAGCTCGCCGAGGCCGGCGCGTGGGCCCGAGCCGAGCCAGCGGATGTCGTTGGCGATCTTCATCAGGCTGGTGGCGAGCGTCTTTAGGGCACCTGACGTGAAAACCGTCGCCTCCTGGCCAGCGAGTGCCTGGAACTTGTTTGGTGCGGTCACGAAGGGGCGGCCGGTCAGCTCCGCGATACGCCGCGCCACCCGGTCCGCGAACTCGGGGTGCGCGTTGAGACCTGTCCCGACCGCCGTGCCGCCGAGGGCGATCTCGTGGAGGCCGGGCAGGGCTGCCTCGAGCCGGGCGATCCCACCGTCCAACTGCGCGACATACCCGCTGAACTCCTGGCCGAGGGTCAGCGGAACGGCATCCTGAAGATGGGTCCGGCCGATCTTGACGATGGTGTCGAAGGTCACCCGCTTGGCATCGAGGGCGTCCCGCAGCGCGCGCACGCTCGGGATGAGGTCCTCGACGATCGCCATCGCGGCGGCCATGTGCAGCGCCGTCGGAAATGTGTCGTTGCTTGACTGGCTGCGGTTCACGTCGTCGTTCGGGTGAATCGGAGCCTTGCCACCGCGTGTGCCGGTCGCGAGTTCGTTCGCCCGGCTCGCGATGACCTCGTTCACGTTCATGTTCGACTGGGTGCCGGACCCGGTCTGCCAGACACGGAGCGGGAATTCGCCGGCAAGGGCGCCGGAAGCCACCTCGTCGGCCGCGCGGACGATCAGGTCGCGCTTCTCGGCCGGGAGCAGGCCCTGTTCTGCGTTCACCTCAGCGGCCGCGCGCTTCAGGATCCCGAAGGCCCGAATGATGCCAGCTGGCATCACGTCATCGCTGATCGCAAAGTGGTGAAGGCTGCGCTGGGTCTGCGCGCCCCAGTGATGCTCGGCGGGGACCTGAATGGACCCCATCGAGTCGGACTCGGTGCGGGTTCCGCCCATCTCTCCGTTGCCCTCGTGTTCGCTCACCCGCTGAGTATGGCGCGAGAGCGACGCCGCTGCGCCCGCGACGTGCCGCGAAATTTGGGGTATTGACCTTGGAGCGACTTCAGGGTCTAGCGTTATGTCCGAAACCGGCCCGCTAGGTCGAAATCGAAGTCAGGAGAGAGTCCCATGATCAGCTATCAATCGGAGTTGGTCATCGATCGGCCGCACGCAGACGTCGCGGCATTCATCGTCGACCCGGAAACGCATCGCGCCTGGATGGGCGACGTGGCAGAGATCGAGGCGCTCACGCCCGGGCGCCCAGCTGTGGGAAGCCGTTACCGATACCTGATCAAGAAGGGTCCAATGTCGATCAAGGTAACAATGCGAGTGGATGCTCTCACCGACCGCTCGGTCGAGTACCAGACGGAGCCTGGTGGACCGCTCGACTGGCAGGCGCGGATCACGTTCGAGCCGATTGATGCGACGCATACGCGCGTCGCCTCGGCGGGAGCCATCGGCATGCGTGGTATCCGCCGACTGCTCGAACCCCTGATGGCTGGCGAGGTTCGGTCTGGTGAGGCGGCAGAACTGGTGGCGTTGAAGGGCGTCCTCGAGGGACAGCTCGCGACACGATAACGGGCCGCCGCAGGGTCTTGACATTCGAGTTACTTCAAGGTTTATTTCCCTCATGCGAATCGGCGAACTGGCGGATCGAGTCGGTGTACCCGCGGACACGGTGCGGTTCTACGAGCGGGAGGGGTGGCTGCCGCGGCCATCGCGGCGGGAGAACGGGTATCGCGAATACGCGTCTGCGGACGTCGAGCATCTCCGGCTGTTGATCGACCTCCGACGGCTGGAGTTGCCCCTCGACGAAGCGGCCAAGCTGGCGTCGTGGTGCCATTCGGGCCACTGTGCGGACACGGGGTCACAGCTGCCGTCCCTGATCGCAGATCGCCGCTCCGATGTCGCGGCGAGAATGGCGCGCCTGCGCGAGCTCGACGCACGCCTGGCGGATCTACAGCGTCATGTGGCGCAGCCGACGCCGAGTATCGGCGACACACGCCCCGGTGCCCGGGCCGGTCTGTCCGTGCTCGACGTCGCCGGCCCGTGCTGCGATGCGGCGGCAGCCATCACCGGCGTCGCCGAGGGCGGCTGCGCCTGTTGCGCTCCGCTGGACTGACGCACGCGAGCCCTCGTCAGACGACGTGCGACTCCTCGATCAGAGCGCCCCGAGCGAAGCGCTCCAGACATAACGTGGAGACGTCAACGGTCGGCTGGGCTCCGGTGATCAGTTCTGAAAGGACCTTGCCCACGATCGGGGCGTGCTGAAAGCCATGTCCTGAGAAGCCGCCGGCCAGGTACAACCCATCCAGGCCCTCCACCGGACCGATGATCGCGTGGTGATCGGGGGTCACCTCATACAAGCCGCCCCAGGCGGTCGCGATCCCGGCGTCCTCGAGGGCAGGCAGCACGGACACCGCGATCGGGACCAGTTCGTCGGCGATCCAGCGGTCATCGACGGTCGTGTCGAAGGTGATCCTCGGCTCACGTGGCGGGACCCCCATCAGAACGCCGGCGCCCTCGCGATGGAAGTAGAACATCGAGCTCGTGTCGATCACGAGGGTGCGACGCTCCGGCCGGCCCGGGAATGCCGAGGTGAGCACCGCGTGCCGAAGTTCGGGCGTGATCGGCAGGCCCACGCCGCAGGTCGCGGCGAGTGTCGTGGCCCAGACACCTGCCGCGCACACGACCACCGGAGCATCGATCGGGCCCTCGGTAGTTTCAACGCCGGTCACGGCACTCCCATCCAGACCGACCCTGATCCTGGTTGCGCTGACGCCGAGCCGGATGTCGACGCCGGCGCGGCGGGCCAGCGTCGCATACCCATTGGTCAGACCGGACGGGTCCGCGATTCCGTCATCGGGACCGAAGGTTGCGCCGACGATGCCGTCCGTGTTCAGACCGGGCACAAGACGATCGACCTCGACGACGTCGAGCTCGTCGACGCGTGCGCCCAGCGCCCGCTGCATGGCCGCGGCGGCGCGATATCCGGGCCACTTGGCTTCGTCGCGGACGAGGAACAGGTAGCCATCGACGTGGACGTCGAGGGGCAGCCCATGGGTCGCCGTGAACCCGCGGATCATCCGCACGCTGGCCAGCGACAGCCGGACATTGATCTCGCTCGAAAACTGGTGGCGAAAGCCGCCGGCGCATCGCCCCGTGGATCCCAGTCCAATGGCCGCCTCTCGCTCGAGGATGACGATCCGTCCCGCGCCGGCCGCAGCCAGGTGATACGCGGTGCTCACGCCCATCGCACCGCCGCCGACCACGACGACATCGGTCACTTCTGTCATCGGATCGACCCGCCGCACAACGTCATGCGGTCATGGTGCCAGCGCTCGGCATCCCGCGTTGCGGCGACCCGGGCGGTCGCGGCGGCGTCCGGCGTGCGGCACCCCGCGTGCGGCCGACCCGGGGATCGTGACGGACGTCCGGACCTGCCCCCGTCAGGAGGCCAGGCCGGCCCGGATGAACGCCGAGTAGGACGGCTCGATGGGCCGGACGAGTCCGCCGGCACCGGGGTCCGCATCGCCGCCCGCACGGCCGCCCGCATTGACGCCCAGACTGGCGCCCGCCGGGTCGCCCGCATCGGCGCCCTCGTCCAGCCCGAACCATTTCGCATCGGGCGTCTTCACGCCATTGCCGGTGATCAGCGCCACAACCTCGTCATCGGGACCGATCAAACCGCGCCGGACGGCCTGCTCGAGGCCGGCAACAGTGACGCCACCTGCGGTCTCCGCGAAGAGACCCTCGGTCCGACCGAGGCGACGGATGGATGCAGCGGTCGCGGAATCCGGGACGGCTTCAATCGACCCGCCGGTCTCGCGTGCCAGCGCGAGCGCGTAGCGTCCGTCGGCAGGAGAACCGATGGCCAACGATCGAACGATCGTGTCCGGCGCCCGCACCGGGCGTATCTCGTCAGTGCCGTCGGCGAAGGCCTGCGCCACGGGCGAACAGCCATCGGGTTGCGCCCCAATGAACCGGATCGGCTTGTCATCGACGAGGCCGGCCGCGACCAGGTCCTTGAACCCGCGGGCCACCTTGGTGAACATGGAGCCCGAGGCGATCGGCCCAACGAGGACATCGGGGAGGCGCCAGCCGAGCTGCTCGGCCACTTCGAACGCGAGGGTCTTGCTGCCCTCGGAGTAGTACGGACGGAGGTTCACGTTGAGGAACGCCCAGCCCTCTTCGTCCGCGATCTCCAGACTGAGCCGGTTGATGTCGTCGTACGTGCCCATCACGGGCACGACGGTTGCGCCATAACTCAGCGCATGGTCGATCTTCGCCGGTTCAAGGTCCGCGGGCACGAAGACCACGGCGCGCAATCCGACAGCCGCGGCCGCTGCGGCGGTCGCGCCGGCGAGGTTGCCGGTCGAGGCACAGGCGAGCGTGCGGAACCCGAACTCGACGGCCCGGGCCGTCGCGACCGCCACGACACGGTCCTTGAACGAGAGTGTCGGGTTTCGCGTGTCGTCCTTGAGCCGCAATTGGCCACTGCCCAGCCCGATCTCTGCAGCCAGACGGTCCGCCCGGATGAGTGGTGTTGATCCAACGGCGAGGCCGCGCGCCGGAGGCGCATCGACCGGCAGGAGCTCGAGGTACCGCCAGATACCGGGGCCGCGAGCTTCGATGACGGCTCGGCTGACCTGCTCGCGGACGACGTCGCGGTCCAGGACCACCTCGAGTGGACCGAAACATTGGGGACAGACGAAACTCGGGCCCGTGGCCTCCGGGCGCTGACAATTGCGACATTGAAGCCCGACGATCCGGGGCCGGGCCGGCTGGACCGGCGCGGCCATCATCGACCACGCCTGGTGGCGGGAGTCGGTGGTGCTCGTGTCGGTCGACATGGCGGTTCTCCTGATCGTGGCGTGCGACGCAGGTGTCGCACAGTCGGCTGGACCTGCCTGATCGAGCGGTGGCCGGAGAACAAGAAACCCTTCCGGCGGGAAGGGTCAGTAGGTGATCCCTATCTCGCAGGTGGTTGTCCTGCCCGGAATTGGCACCTTGCCGGCGTCTCCGCCAGTAGGTTGTCGTGGCTTCAAAGGGCCGGTCCCTCCACCACTCTCGATAGGCTATTCAGTTGTGCCGGGGATCGTAGAGGCTCGGCCGTTGCGCCGTCAATGGGTCGCCGTCCGAATGCTCGCTTCGAGCGACCCTGCGACGTTGCGGCAGGTGGTGCCGCGGCATGTGGATTCGAGGGGTGTTGCCTCTGGCGCGTGAGCTCGAATGGGCGTCGTCCGAGAAGGATCTTGACCCAGAAGCAAGATTTCGATGCCTCAGGGTCGTCGAATTGTCCGCTGGCCAAGACCGCGACCGAACGGGGCCCGCTTTCGGCCCCCAAGCGGTCCGGACATTGTCTGACAGGCAAGAACGCAGCCATCCGCTGGGAATGCATTGACTCCCGGACAAGATACGGGCTCACTCGCTGGACTCACGGGGCCGAGGTCGGGCGACCATGCCGCTTTCGGCGACACGGTCCGCGCAGACACCGTAGCCTTTGACCATGCGCGCTGTGTTGCTCTGGATGGCCCGGAATCGTTGGCTTCGCGCCAGGCTGCCGCGACTCTGGTTCGCAAAGCGTGCGGTCCGGCGGTTCATGCCCGGCGAGGACACCGAGAGCGCCCTGACGGCCGGCACACGGTTCCAGATCGAGGGGATCGGGACGCTCTATACGCGGCTCGGTGAGAACCTAACGCGCATCGAAGAGGCCGATGAGGTTGCCGCCCACTACCTCGAGGTGATGGACCAGATCCACGGACGTTCACTCGACGGCGAGGTCAGCCTTAAGTTGACCCAGATCGGGTTCGACCTCGATGTCGAGCGCACCTTTGCGCATGCCTCGGCGCTGGCGACGCGAGCTGCGGAATCAGGCAAGACCCTGTGGGTGGACATGGAGGGCAGCGCGTACGCCGAGGGCACGATCGCGTTCTACGAGCGGCTGAAGGCCTCGCATCCCAATATCGGGATCTGTCTGCAGGCGTATTTGAAACGGACCGCGGCTGACATCCAGCGACTCCTGCCGCTCCACCCGGAAATCCGCCTGGTGAAAGGTGCTTATGCAGAATCGGCCGACATTGCCTACCTGACGCGACGCGACGTGGACGCGAGCTACCTGACGTTGTCGATTGCGATGCTCGAAGCCGCCCGAGGCGGCACCAAGATCCGGATCGGGCTTGGGACTCACGACGTGCGCCTCATCGAGCAGGTCGCCGAGCATGCTTCCGGGCTCGGCCTGCCGCGCGCGGCCTTCGAGATCCAGATGCTGTACGGCATCCGCGCGGATCAGCAGCGTCGATTGAACCGCGATGGTTACCGCGTCCTGACGCTCATCGCCTACGGCGAAGCGTGGTACCCGTGGTACATGCGCCGCCTTGCCGAACGACCGGCGAACGTCCTCTTCGCGCTGCGCCAGATCTTCGGCTGAGCCCGGGAGTTAGACGGGCGCGTCGCTCACCGATCAGCCCAGAGGACGTACGTCACGATCTGGTCACCAGCACCAAGATCCTGAATGTATGTCGCGCCGTGGCCGCCATTGGTGACCGCCACGAGCTGACCCCAGGCCGCATCGGCCACAAAGTCCGGCGCCTTGCCCTTGGAGACCGGAGCGGAGGCGACGGTCGAGGTGCTGTCGAGGTGCGCGTAGATCGATTCGAGCTGCGCGTAGTCGTGCGCATTCGGCTGCACGTTCTGGCTCGGTTCGTTCGAGTAGTCCATGCACGAAGCCTTGCCGGTTGCGTCGAGGAGATCCGCATTGGTTTGGTTCTCGTCCTGATGGCCGAGCCCGAACGTGTGCCCGACCTCCTGGCACATGACCATGTTCCGCCACGCCGGCGTGTTGTAGGCAGCCGTTCCGAAGTACGTGTCATTCAACTTGACGACGCCCTTGGTGATGTGGCTGCTGGATACCCAGATCTGCGCGACGCCAAGCCAGCCGGTATTTCCGTACTTCGAGTTGCATACCTGGACTGTTCCGGTCGTGGCGCTGCAGAGTCTCTTCACTGCCGTTCCAGGGACGATCGTGGTGTC
>JAQBHC010000162.1:0-2512 GCA_032128175.1 Chloroflexota bacterium
CGCGTTCACCTCAAAACTGGAGCCGTAGAACAGTCCGCCCATATTCTCCAGCGCCCGTGCCAGCCGTTCTACCGTCAGCCCATCGAGGGGAGCAGCCTCGAAATGCGACGTACCTTCGTCGGCGCTGATGATGCGACCCGGTGTACCGCAGACGGGGCAGGCGAGGTCTGTCATGTCACTCCCTCCACGAGCGGTACGGTGTGTTGTCGCCAGCCCATCTCGCGCGCTCGGTAGGCGCGGGCAGCGGCGTCGGGGTCGCGGCCTTCGAGAACGGCAAGGGCGCGCTCCTGCGACAAGTCGAGGCGCAGCTCGTCCTCCCAGAACGACAGCGCCGTGCCGTGCTGGAGGTGCTCCATGAGCGGTCGGAGCGGTTCGATGGCGCGGGACGGTCGCTTGGCGTACTCAGCCGCCCGGTCGCCACGCTCCCGGCCCTTGGCTCGCAGCCGTTCGCGCTCCCGGTAGATGGGGTGGGCCGCCCGCCACTTGCGCCAGTAGTCGGGGTCGGTGGGCTTGCCCATGCCGTCATGGTAGCCCTCATGTCAGCGCGTTCACGAGCAGCGCCGCGGTGCCGAAGATGAGGACCCACAGCAGACCGGCGACGATGAACGCCCAGCTAGGGCTGAGTCGCGGCTCTTTCATCGCTCGGCCTCGCGCTGGGCGATGTACTCCCGAAGTTCGGCTCGATGTGACGTGGCCCAGCCGTCCAGGTGGTGGTGCCAGCAGACCGAGACGAGGTGCGCCCGGTCGGACGGGGCCCGCTTGCCCATGCGCCCGTAGCCGTCCTGGATGTGATCCAAGGTGAGTCTGCCGTTGCACGGGTCGCAGAAGTAGTCGAGCAGCGGCGCGACACAGCCTTGGTCGGACTCCAGCACGGCGATGCGGAGCTCGGGCGTCACCCGGTCGCGGCTCACTTCGTCAGCCCCGAGCCGGTGCCGTTGCACTTCGTACAGGGCTTGTTGACACGGGCCATGCGGTCCCAGACGACTCCACGGCCCAGACAGACGGAGCAGACGTGGCTCATCGCTTGGGCCTCGGGTTGCGGTCGCGGGCCTCGCGCCGGTCATACCCGTCGGCCCACAATCCCCCGACGAGGAAGACGACGCTGATGGCGGCGATGAAGAGCATGAGGATGCCGATGTCACCCATTGGTTCCCCCTTCTAACTTGGCGAGCGCCTCAGTGACGCTCTCGTATTCCTTGCCGGTCGGGAACAGTCGCCCGTGTTCCATCTTGGAAAGGTCGCCCCGGACGATGCCGGTGGCCGCTTCCAGGGTGCGGAGACTGATACCGAGCCGAGCTCGCGTAGGACCCCACAGGGCGGGGCCAGTCTTTAGTTGCTGTGGTTGCTTGCGTGCTGCCATAAGCGGGACCATAGCAGGGTAGTAGCCCAGTGTCTAGGGCAAACGTAAAGAGCCCTCCCCGACCGCCGGAGGTCGAGGAGGGCTAGGGCACGGACCCGGCAAGGAGGGCCGGGGTTCTAGGCTATTTGCGTGGAATGGCGAAGCAGGGGTCGAGGCCGACGTGTTGCCCCGGATGCGGGCACGGCGTCGGATCAGCGCTTGGCGTCACGGGCGGCGCCGAGATGCTTGGAGAAGGTGTCGGAACTGGAGGCGGTGTTGGTGGCGTCAGGATCGTTGGTGACGGCGATGCTGTCGGGGGAGGCGATGGTGACGGACGGGGCGTTGATGGTGGCCTCGAAGGTCGTGGTGTCGGCGAAGGTGTCATCGTCGGCGTCGAAGCCTGGGGGCTCGGGGAGGTAGTCGGGGTCATCGACGGGCTCGTATCGGGTGCGTGCGTGTGCTCTGGCTGATGCGAGTGCTCGGGATAGACGATCACGTATGGAGGCCACGGCACTACCTCATCAGGACTGGCGACGACACCGAGGACGGACCCCGCCACGAAGGCGGCGAGAATAGCGGCAGCGGCGGCCAGCCGGGGGACCGACCGTCGCTGCCTGTCAGGAGACTCAGGTGCTTTTGGGCTGTCATCTGCTCCGTCCGCGAAACAGTGCTTGCAGCGTGGCTTCCGTCCGGCCGGTTGCTCGGTGGCCTTGACGTGGTCGGCGTCGTCCAGGTTGCAGCGCTCGACGGACCGCACGCTCTGGCCGTCAAGGGCTACCCGGTGCTCGCGGCTCCGCGTCTCGATGTAGCCGTAGCGGAGCATGGTCAGCGAGCCGGGCTCACGAAGAACCGCGTCACGATCCCGGCGAGGATCGGCAAGGCCCAGCCCGATGTCGGGTCGAGCGCACGACCCACGGTAGCGGCGAGGTCGGCGCTGATGACCTCGTTGCCGGCGAGGCTCTGGATGGCCGCGAGCGCAGCGGCGAACAGGATGCCGATAACGACGGCTGGCTCGTTCTTCAGTCTGGCGATCATTTCTTACCCTCCAATGATGGTGGCGATGGTTGTGACATCGGCGTGAAGGATCACTGCTTGGCTGTCAGCGCCGCAGCGGAGGCGGCCGTGACGCCCGAGTTATAGCTGGTGACGGTATCGCCCCCGACCACCCGGACG
>JAQBHC010000163.1:0-11008 GCA_032128175.1 Chloroflexota bacterium
GTTGGCGTCTCGGTCGGCGTTGGCGTCTCGGTCGGCGTTGGTGATTCCGTCGGTTCAGGCCCAGGTGTTTGACTCGGGTCGGGGTTCGGAGTCGTATCCGGGGACGGTGGCGGCGTCGGACCGGGCAGGATCTCCAGCTCGCCGGCGAGAGTGGCGTGCACGCGGTAGCCGCCGGTCCCTGATCCGGTGCTGTCCCGCTGGCCGACCGGGCCGACAACCACGACCAGCGTCCCGGAAGGCACCGTCGAACCGGCCAGTGCGGTAGGGCCCACGATCACCCGGATCTGGCCGCTGCCATCATCGACGAGCAACCCGAGGCCGTCGGCGTAGGAAGTCGGCGACCCGATCGTGGTTCCCGTCACGGCTACGCGAAGGCCTTCGACGGCCTCGCCGATCGCACTGGTCGAAGCGACAACGGCAACCGGCAGTCCGGACATACCCAGGATCGAGATCGCCCCCACCGAGACGCGGATGGTCCGGGCCCCGTAGCGCTCATCGATGGTGCCGGTCAACTGGACGAGGGTCCCCGCCGCGATGGGAGCCGGCGGCACGGCATCGAGGTAGACGGCAATGCCGGCCGTGGCGTCCTGGACGAATCCGACGCGACCGGATTCGAGCGACGGCAGGTCCGTTGTGAGGATCCCCTCGATCAGGACCGACGTGCCGGTGGCGAGCCCGCGGGCATCCACGATCGCCACGACCGACGGGGGCGGGGCGATCGACGGCGAAGGCGAGGGCGAGGGCATTGGTGTTGGCGCAGTGGTTGGCGTTGGCGATGGCGACGGTTCCGGGGTCGGCACGATGCTTTGGCTCGGTGTGGGTTCCGGGGTCGGCGCCGGAGTCGGGACGATGCTCGGGCTCGGAGACGGCGACGATGCCGGAACAGGTGGCGCAGCGAGGTTCTGAGGGTTCGGCACGGCCTGAACGAACCAGTCGGTCGCGTTGACATTCGTGTCCGTGGTATTTCCGATCAAACCGCCCGGGCCCCGCTCAATGCTCAGCCCCGGGCCTGACACGGGAGCGGGCGAGCCCTCCACGAAGCCGTTCGTGGCGTCGCCCCAACCGACGGCATCGATGGGCGCCCCGCCGACGACACGCAGGACCATCGCGCCACCCGTGGCCGCGAGACCGCTGCTGTACGTGAGGTCCCCGATCGAAGCATATGCCCCGGCTGTGTTGGCCACGATCAGGTGGCGGCCCGGCGCGAGGATCGTCGAGGTGGGCCAGGTCGCCTTTCGCGTGACCGTGCCGCCGGTGGCCGTGACGTAGACGACCTCGAGACCGGCAAGGTCGACTTCGGTGCTTCCCATGTTTCCGATCTCGACGAACTCATCCGATGCGGAAGCCCCACCCGTCTGGACCTCGGAAACGACGAGGGTTGACGGCGGCCAGGCCACCGTGGCGGGACCGGACACCTGGAGGCCCGGTGCGATCGAGGCAAGAGCGGCCGTACTGAGCGTCAGAATGGCGAGAACGGCGGCCACGACCGCAAGACGAGCGCGTTCCATCGAGCGACCCTCCGGGCTGGCGGGCTCCGAGGACGCTGGACGGGACAGCCTCACCGTTATAGGCGGGGCCACTCACCCGACTCTTACCCGACGCTTACTCGGACATCACCCGAATCTCATCGCGGGTCGTGTCTCAGCCGCACGGCCGCGTCCCGGCCGGGTCTCAGCCGCACCGGTCGCGCGATCCGCTACGATGCCTGCCCATCCGCGGCACTGGCCGCTCATCACCTCAATCCAAGGAGAAACCGTGGCCCGAGCCAAGCGCACCGACCGCGCCGACGCCCGCCGCCGCTACCGTGCGACCCACGATGGCGCGGAGTTCGCGGAGACCGAGGAGCAGGATCCAGTTCCCAACGTGCTCTCTTCCGGTCGCGGACAAGCCTCAGCGGTCGCTGCCGGCTCCGCCCGCCCGACGGGCTTCATGGCCATGATGCGAGGGGCGTGGCACCGACCGGACCTTCGTGCCGATATTGCGGCGCTGCCATGGCTGCTCCGAACGCGCGCGTTCCTCATCCCGCTGGCGCTCGTGGTGGGCGGCGTCGCGGCCGTGACCTCGTTCCCGACCAACCCGGCGGCCGGCGTGTTCTTCCAATTGATGGTCCTGCCGCCCGCCATGGTCCCGATCTTCGTGGCGGGATTCTTCGCGAAGCGGGCCAGCTATCTGCTCGGCTTCATCGTGGCGGTCGTCGACGTGGTCGGCTACGCCGCATTCGTCTACTCGGCCCTCCCGGCGCTGAGCACGGAGCCGGTCACGGAAGCGCACCAGCAGGGACTCGTGCTGTCGGCCCTCGCGGTCGGCCCGGTGTCTGGCATCTTCTTCGCGGCTGGGGCGGCCTGGTATCGACGCTTCCTCAACGTCTCGAGCTCCCAGCGGGCCCGCACCAGGGCTGCGCAGCGCCCAAAGGCGAAGCGGCCGGCACGCAGCTAGTCCGTTCTATCCGGCACGCCGCTAGTCCGTTCTATCCGGCACGCCGCGGCCAGTGCGACGCCGGGTCGTCGGCCGGGCCGACGTTCGGGGCCTCAGGCCCCGGCCCCGCTGAGTCGTCAGCCGAGCCGACGGCGGGTCGTCAGCCGAGCCGACGCATCCCGGCTTGTCCGAGTTGTCGGACGCCCTCCGGCCCGTTGGGACCACCGGCCTGGGCGACCATGTCGGGGAGCGGACGCACCTCGCGAGCGACCACGTTCACGACCGATGATTCGCGCTGGAGATCGCCGTCAATCAACAGCAGTGCGTGCCGCCGAACGACGCCTCGGAGTCGCGCCCAGGTATCCGGCCAGAGCGTGACGTTGACCATCCCGGTCTCATCCTCGAGGGCCAGGAAGACCGTCCCTTTCGCCGTCATCGGGTGCTGGCGAGTGACGACCAGGCCGCCGATCCGGACCGGACCCGAGCGCCGATCTGCGAGTGAGGCGTTCGTCACCGCGCCCAGGCCATCGAGCGCAGGGCGGAACAACGAGACCACCTGGCGTCGGGCATCAAGCCCCACGACCGCATAGGCATCCCCGACCCGCTCCGATTCGGTGATCGCCGGGAGCATCGGGGCATCCGTTGCCGGGAGGCGCAGATCCATCGGCCGGCCGGCCGCCGCCGACCGCTTCCCGTGTGCCCTCCCCGCTCCCCGAAGCGCCCGCCCATCCGTGCGGCCACGCGACGCACCCGCGACCTCGCGGAGCTGCCAGAGCAACTCGCGGCGTGGCCGGCCCAGCGAGTCCAGCGCACCGGTCCGGATCAGCCGCTCGAGCGTTTCCTCGGGCAGACCGGTCCGCTCCACGACATCCCCCAGGGAGGCGTACGGGCCCCTGGCCAGCTCACGATCCAGGAGTGCCTGGTGCTGCTCTCCAATCCCCTTGACGAGATGCAGGCCCAGACGGACTCCCCAGCCGACTGCGCTCTCGGCAGCCCACCGATCCCGAGCGACCGTGATCGGATTCACACACGACGAAGAGCGCACCGGCCGCGGCCGGCCTTCGATCCCGGCCCCTTCCGGGATCGGCTCGCCATCGTCCGCATCGTGTGACCCGTCATCGCCGGACTGCCCGGCAAGGGCCCAGCCCGGCCGACCGGCCCACTCGGTCGTTGCCCTGTAGGACGAGGCGTTGATATCGACCGACAGGATGGCCACCCCGTGGCGCTTGGCATCGTTGACGAGGACCTCAACGGGGTAGAAACCCATCGGTTGCGCGTTGATCAGCCCGACGAGGAACTGGGCCGGGTAGAACAACTTCAGGAACGCCGATTCGTAGGCCGTCCGGGCGAATGCCGCCGCGTGGCTCTTGGCAAACCCGAAGCTCGCGAACGCGGCGACTCGCCGGAACAGTTCCTCGGCCGTCTCTACGTCCATACCGGGCTGTCGCAGGCAGCCATCGACAAACTGGCGATGGAGCTTTTCCATCTCACTCGTTGACCGCCACGTGCCCATCGCCCGGCGAAAGCCGTCCGAATCGGCCGGTGTGAACCCGGCGACCTCGATCGCGACCCTCATCACCTGTTCCTGGTAGAGGATTACGCCGAGGGTCTCGGCGAGGATCGGCTCGAGACTCGGGTGGAGGTAGGTCACCGGTTCGAGGCCCTGCTTGCGCCTGAGGTACGGGTGCACGGCGTTGCCCTGGATCGGGCCGGGCCGGATGATCGCGACTTCGACGACGAGGTCGTCCAGGCTCTGCGGCCTCGATTTCGGGAGAGTCTGCATCTGCGCCCGACTCTCCACCTGGAAGACACCGACCGTGTCGGCGGCCTGGAGCATGGCGAAGACTTCCTCGATGTCCTCCGGTATGGCGTCGAGGTCGATGCAGGTGGCGCAGTCGGACTCGATGAGCTGGAGGGTTTCGTCGATCGCGGCGAGCATGCCGAGGCCCAACAGATCCAGCTTGATGAGCTTGAGTGTTTCGACGTCCCGCTTGTCGAACTGAACGACGACCCGATCCTTCATCGTGGCGCGCTCCAGCGGCGCGATATCGATGAGCGGCGCCGACGTGACGAGCATCCCGCCCGAGTGGATGCTGAGGTGGCGGGGAAAGCCGTCGATCCGGGCGCAGAACTCGAGCCAGCGCTCCCAGTCGGACATTCCGATCGTGCTGCCGCCCCGAGGATGAGGCGCCGGCGCCGCATGTGCCGGCGCCGCATGTGCCGCTGCTCCGCCACGCCCCATCCCGTTTGTCGGTGGCGCGGGTGGATCCCAGCGATGCGGCCGCCCGAGTCGATCCGTTCGTCTCGTTGGCGCCGCAAGCGCGCCCGACTCAGCATTGATCCGGCGGCCATCAGCATTGATCCGGCGGCCATCAACGGATCCGGGCGCCACTCTTCGCGGCGGGTCGGGCTCCGCGCCATACCCCGTGCCGCGGCCCGACTGCAGCCATGCCACGCTCGCCGGCGAATCGCCCGGGCCGCCCTTGTCGTCCGATGCGCCGCCAGCCCGAATGGACGGCTTGGACCCGGCAGCCATCGCCCACGTCCCCGATACCGGTCTTTCAGGATTCGCTGCAGCCTGACCGCCGCCGATCAGCCGCCCGCCCGCGAGTGTGGCGCTGCCCTCTGTCATGGCAGTGCCCTCTGCCGTGGCAGTGGCCTCTGTCGTGGCGTTGCCCTCTGTCATGACGGCTGCATGGACGCCGGCAGGGGAATGGAGTCGATAACGCTCGGCTGCGGACATCTCGCGTGGCCCCGATCCGCCCATCGAGAGGGTGTCCGAGCGTGGCGCTGGCCCTGCTCTGGTGCTTGTGGGCCGTGAGTCAACCGTTGTCTCCACCGGCTGTGCGTGGCGTGACCATGCAGCCGTCACGGCGGATGACAAGACGCCATGGGCGGCTACCGCGGCAGGGGCTGCACTCGCGGCAGGGGCGGCAACCGCGGCACTCGCGCCGGCGAACTCCCCATCAGCCCCCTCCCCCGAGCGCCGGAAGAACTCGGCGAAGCCGCCGTCGGCCTCCAGGTCCCGTCGGACCATCACGCTGTCATATGTCTCGAGGGCCTTGGCCACGCGATCCACGAGCGGCCGCGGAAATCCGAGCGCGTAGCCGACTTCACGCACGGCAGAGCGCGCCCGGTAGGTCACGAGGTTGCAGACCATTCCCGTGTGCTCGGGCCCGTAGCGCCCATAGACATATTGGATGACCTCCTCGCGGCGCTCGGAGGAGAAGTCGATGTCCACGTCCGGGTATGCCGTACGACCCTCGTTGATGAATCGCTCGAAGAGGAGGTTGTGGCGAATCGGATCCACCCTGGTGATCCCGAGCGCATACGCGACGATGGACCCAGCGGCGCTCCCCCGTCCGTGCGCCGGGATTCCTCGTTCCTTCGCGAACCGCATCAGGTCCCAGCAGATGAGGAAGAACTCCGCGAGCCCGGTCTTCTCGACGACATCGAGCTCGTGCGCCAGTTGCCGGACAACCGGCGGCGAAACCGGGTGATAGCGCCGTCGGACGCCGGTCTGACAGAGTTCGACGAGATAGCTGAACGCCGTTTCCCCGGCTGGGACCGGAAACCCCGGAAATCGATAGCGCTCGAACCCGAGGTCGACGGTGCACGCGGCGGCGACCTCGACGGACGTGGCCATGCCCTCGATCCAGGCGCGCGCCGTCGCCGGGTCCGCCCGTGCGAACGCCGCGTCCCCGGGCGGCATCGCCATCAAGTCCAAACCCGACTTCAGGTGCGATTCGCCGTTCGGTCGCCGAAGGTTTGCCAGCGTGTCGAGCGTCCGGCCATGGGCGATCGCGGTGAGGACGTCCCCGAGTTCCCGGTCCTCGGGCCGGGCGTGATGGACGTCGTTCGTGGTGACGACCGGAAGTCCGAGGTCGGCGGCGAGGGTCGCAGTCTCTGCCACCAGCCAGTCATCGTCGGGGAGAAGGTGATGCGACAGCTCGAAGAAGAACCCACTCGTGCCCGGCGCGTCCCCCCGCCCGAAGATGCCCGCATACCGCTCGGCCGCGGCCCGCGCCCCCGCTCGATCCCCCACGCGGAGCCGCCGCGCGATCTCTCCGTCCCGGCAACCGGACAGGGCCACAAGGCCCTCCGCATGGTCCGCGAGGAGCGCCTGGGTGAACTTCGGGACGCGCTTGGTCCCGGCAAGGTTGGCTCGAGACACGAGCCGGCAGAGGCTCCGATACCCCGCGGCATCTCTCGCCAGCAGGACGAGATGCGGTCCGCGCTGCCCCTCTCCGATTCCGCGCAGGTCCTCCTTCACGATCGCCCGATGGCCGGGCAGCCGGGCACGCTCCGGTCGCGGCCGGGCCGGGTTCCCGCCGATGGGCAACGACGCCTCAGGGACCGGGGCGCTGGGCCGAGTGCGGCGAGCCGACCGAGATCTCGGCACCACGATCCCTGACGGATCAGGCGCCGCCGCGTCGAGGAGCTCCACCTCGAGCCCGATGATCGGCCGCAGCCCGGCATCGACTGCGGCCGACGCGAACCGGACCACGCCATACAGCCCCAGATGGTCCGTGATGGCCAGCCCGGTCAGGGCCAACTCCACCGCTCGATCGACGAGGTCCTCGACCGGGGACGCGCCGTCGAGAAACGAGAAGTTGGAGTGGCTGTGGAGTTCCGCGTATGGAGTGTGAGCCACGGCTGGATCCGGCTGGAGGGGGCGGATGAGGGGAGCGCATGATAGAACATTTGTTCGATCATAGGAAATCCACCCACCCGCGCCACATGGCGGCCAGCCGCCGCGTCTGAACGGTCGTGGCACCAGACCGTTATCGACTCCGCCGCGTTACCGCCGTCCTGACGAGGACCGTCGCGATGATCGCCATCGTGAGTCTCCTGATCCTCGTCCTCCTCCCGGCGGTGCTCGCGGCACAGGCGAGCAGCGGCTGAGCGCAGCCTGTACCAGCTCGGGGACGGAACAACCCGGGTGACCAAGGGAGTCGGCTCCAACGGCCGACCCCCGCCGATCGATCACCAGGTGAGCGGGTGATTGATCACAGGACGGGACCCCGTCGCCCTCGTGGCGACGGGGTCCTGCCACAGCCGAGTAGGATTCGACACTGCGGGCGCCGTTGTGACCGGCGGATCTCCGGGATCGTGACGAGCGGTTAAGTGCAGCAGGAGGCGCGGCTTGGGACCCAGGGCCAGGGACGTTGTAGGCGCCGTATTGCTGACCGTGGTGTTGATCGGGCTCGTCGCGTGGCTGTTCATCTCGACCTGGCAGGCTGCCGCCTGATCGAACGATCGTTCAGTTCGACGAAAAATCGATGCTCGCACGGCTGAATTCGCAGCTACACTGCACCGAACGGACCGACCGGGACCGGTCCGGCAATCCTCTGGGGGAGCTACGGTGCAGACGGCGCAGCCTCGCGACGTTGGGGCGTTGGTGTTCGTGGTCGGACTCTTCGTGCTGCTCTTCGTGACCACGGTCCTGGTGCCGACCCACTAGATCGCTGGCCGTCTGGGCTGGGGCAAGGTTGGTCGGGCGGGATTGGGCCGTCGACGGGATCGGTCAGTCGTAGAGCCGCTCGAGATGCCAGATATGAGCGACGCGGTCGTAGTAGATGAGCGCGAGCCAGCGCGACCCCACGACCTTGTAGTAGTCCCGCGCGATTGGATCGCGCCACCAGGCTTCGTCGACGCGCCAGCGGTTGCAGACTTCCACCGGCTCGCGCCGGCCGGCCCAGCGAATGGCCATCAGGCGCCCCGTCTCGTCGAGTTCGGCATCGATGGCGGGGTGGGCGTGGAGCAGTCGCGTCATGGCGTCGTCCGGCCGCCACCGGAGGCGACGGTCCGCCAGGCCCAACGCTGTTCGGGCAGCGGTGCCTCCGGATCCGTGACGACCACGCCTCGAACGCGATCCTCCCCGTAGGTCAGCGCCAGCCGGGCAAGCTGCCAGTGGAGGCGGGCACCGCGCAGCGCCTGTGGAATGAACAGCGGCAACTGCTGGCCCCCTGCCGGCTCCGCGCCGGTCAGTTCCAGCTCGAGCCGGGCAACCGCAGCCGGGGGTGGTGTCCGCTCCAGCCGGGCAAGGAGCAGACGCTCGATTGCCTCCGCGTCCGCGGTCGGCTCCGGAAACCGCACCTCCGCGACCAGCTCCCCGGGCGTGCCGGCGCGCGCGAACGCCAGGTCCAGGTCCAGGCGAACACGCCCGTGCGCGGCCGCGAGCCCCCGCGCCCCGAGGTTTGCGGCGAGGGCCGTGGCAATCCGGCGCAAGACGAATCGGACGGCCTCCAGTTCCGCCACGGGGGGATCGATGGGCAGGGCCAGGAGCAACCGTTCCGGTGCCCGGCGAGGCCGGAACGGGTCTGTCTCCTCCCCTCGGGCACGAGCTCCGATCCGGGCGCCTTCCTCTCCAAATCTGGCAACCAGCGCCGACGCAGCAAGACCCGCGACCTGGCCGATCTGGTGGAGTCCGAATCGGCGCAATCGCGCTCTGATCTCCGCGTCCTGGGTCAGCAGTGACGCAGGCAGACGTGCGAGGAACGCCGCTTCCGCGCCCGCTGGAACGGCGACGAGCGCCCCGGGACTCGCGGCTGCTGACGCGACCATCGCCGCGAAACGCGTCCCAGCGATCCCTGATCGCGGGCTCCCGGCAAGGATCGGCGCGAGGGCCGAGCCGATCCGCTCGGCGAGGATCGGTTCCGGGCCCCACAGGAGTTCGAGCCCGTCGATCTGGGCTTCGAGCAGTCCGAATGCCTGATCCGCCGGATCGATGGAACCGGCAACGGCAGGGCTGAAGGTCGCGAGCCTTTCGAAGGCGGCATCGATCGCCGCCCGATCAGCCTCCGGTTCCGGATCGAGGAAGGTCGCCTCCGGTGCGAGTCGATGCGCCGACCCGAGCGGCATCCCGCGCCGGACGCCCAGGCTCCTGGCCCCCCGATCCGCGTCCAGGACCGTCCCTGCGATCCAGGGCTGGCCCCCGAGCACGACCGGACCCGCCGGCCACGAGCCGGAGCGGGGCGTGGGATCCGCCGAGCTCGTCGATCTCTCCCGGCGCTCCCGCGCCAGGTCGAGGAGGAGGTGCGGCCGGTAGAGATGAAGGAGTCGCATGACGTGACATTCCGGGCACTGGAACGGGGGCATGGGCGGGGGCAGCGATCGCGGCGCTGGCAGTGGTTGCCGCGGTGGGCCCGACGGATGGTCCTGTGCCGGCGCGAGGAACCCCGATGCGGGGGTTGATCTCGGCCGGCGAGCCTTCCCTGAGGAGTAGCTCCTGACGGAGACACGCATCCCGATCCCCACCGTCGGCGTAGAGGATCCGGAGCGTGGCTCGCCGCCCCGGCGGCCCGGCGCGGCTGCGCGCGACGACGACATCGGTGGCCTGCCCGACGACATCCCGTCCGAGCCGGATCCATGCTCGACGCGCGAGCTCGAGGCGGATTCCGGTCCCCTCCCCGACCGCGGCGGCAACCGAGCTCACGAGCCCGGGTGGTTCGAGGACAAGCAGGGAGATCCCGGCCCGACGGGCGAGAGCGGCGAGTCGGCCCAGCCGATCGGCGAACCGCGACGCCCCGTCAGGACGCGGTGGCAGATCCATGACGAGGAGGTCAACGGTCCGGCTGGAGAGGAGCGATCCCGCGATCGCCAGGCCCTCCTCCGGTCCCGCCGGGGTGACAACCACGAGCCATTCCAGCTGGACGCCGCGAGCCACCGCCTCGACCGGATCGAAGGCATCCGCGAGATCCAGCCAGGCGGCGATTGCCCCGCCCGACTGAGCCTCCGCGACAAGCCGGAGTGCAAGCGTGGTCCTGCCGCTCGAGAGGTCTCCGCGCAGCGAGAGTCCCATCCCGCGCGGCAGGCCGCCGGGCCCGAGGATGGCATCCAGCGCCGGGAAGCCGGTGGAGTAGATGCGTGCTGGATCACGGCCGGGGTCACGTGCCGGATCTGGAGCGATGCCCGCGCCCTCGTCCGGGGCAGGGACGGGATCCGGCGCCATCGCGAGCGATCCCATCGTTGTCGCGGAGGCGCGCGGCGCGGCGGGTGCGTGCCCGGCGGAGGCGCGCGGCGCGGCGGCTCCCCAGCGCGATTGGAGGGTCGCGAGAGCCGCCGCCACATCTGGGGAAAACGTCGTCATCAGGTATTCAGTATCGAACATCTGTTCGAATGAATCAATAGGCATTCCCCCATTGCCGACGACCATCGGCGTTCCCGGATGTCGGGGGGCCTCGTGCTACACTCTCGGCCCGTCCAGCCGCTAAGCGTGCTGCGACGCCCCGGTGGGGATGTAGCTCAGCTGGAAGAGCACCGCGTTCGCATCGCGGGGGTCAGGGGTTCGAGTCCCCTCATCTCCACCACTCGATCCTGACGCTTCGGCGAAGGACGATCCCTCGCGGCGGCGCCCAATTCGCGGTCTTCCACGGCGACACTGCGGTCGACGCGTCCGGCGCGAAACTGGCAGACTAGCCGCCGCTCGCGGCTCTGGCCTCATCGTCGGACGGCGAGCACACCGCGTGGGTCGGTTGGGCAGGTGGTGAGCGCTATGGTCTGTAAAACCCTCGTCTTCGACTGTGGCAGTTCGATTCTGCCCCGGCCCTCCAGCATCGCGGCATCACGCCCGTTGACCCCCGCTCCGGTA
>JAQBHC010000164.1:0-3548 GCA_032128175.1 Chloroflexota bacterium
GAGGACGAGCCGGCCGGTCTCGAAGTCGAGGGCGCCGGTCGGTTCGTCGCAGAGCAGCACATCCGGTCGCTTGGCGACGGCGCGGGCGATCGCGACACGCTGCTGTTCGCCGCCGGAGAGCTGCGCCGGGAAGTGATCGAGCCGCTCCTCGAGGCCGACCAGGCCAAGCGCCTCGTCCGGTGACATCGGGTCCCGGGCGATGTCGGTGACGAGCGCGACGTTCTCGCGTGCCGTGAGACTGGGGATGAGATTGTAGAACTGAAAGACGAAGCCGACGTGGTCGCGGCGGTAGCGGGTGAGTTCCTGTTCGGTTGCGCGGGTCAGGTCGTGGTCCCGGTAGCGCACGCTGCCTTTCGTCGGAACGTCCAGTCCACCCAGGATGTTCAGCAGCGTGCTCTTGCCGCTGCCGGAAGCCCCGAGCAGCACGAGCAGCTCGCCGGCGAACAGATCCAGATCCACGGCGCGCAGCGCGGTGACCTCGACTTCGCCCATCCGGTACACCTTCGACACGCCGCGCGCCGCGAAGACCAGCGTCGTCTCAGGAGGTCGCGCGGTCGTTTCGTCTGAACGCTCGGACGTCGGCATGATGCTTCTTGCCTCGCCGTCAACGGACGTCGAGGGGTGACTCGTACAGTATGGGCAGACCGCGCCGGACAAATCCACGACCGCCGGCGGGCGCTGGCCGGCGCGCTGCCCTTGACGTTCGAAAGGAGAGCCGGTAGGCTGAGCCTTCCTCTGGACGGACGAAAGGAACGCGATGAGCCCCAAATCCCGGGACGACCTCTTGCAGGGCACACTCGACATGCTCGTCCTGAACGCCCTGTCCCTCGAGCCGATGCACGGGTGGGGCGTCACCGAGCGCATCGACCAGTGGTCAGAGTGTGTACTGCAGGTCGGGCAGGGCACCCTGTACCCGGCGCTGTACCGCCTCGAGCGGCAGAAGCTCATCGCCTCCACGTGGCGGACGACCGAGAACAACCGCCGCGCGCGGTACTACGCGCTCACCGCGGCCGGCCGGCGACGGCTGGCGCAGGAACTCGAATACTGGCAGCGCCATTCCCGCGCCATCAATCTCGTGCTCGATCGGGCCGTCGGATGAGTCATCTCACCATCGGGTGATCGGGCCATCGCACCATTGGGTGATCGGGCCATCGGGCCATCGGGCCATCGGGAGTCGTCATGTCGCGACTGGACGAGGAAATCCGGTTTCACATCGAGCAGCAGACGGAGAAGCTCGTCCGTCAGGGAATGTCACCCGAGCGCGCCCGCCGGGACGCGCTGGTCAGGTTCGGAGGAGTGGACGCAATGAAAGACTTCACGCGCGACGAGATGCGGGCCGCCTGGCTGCGCGGGCTCGGCCGGGACATACGCTACGGCACCCGAGCGCTGTTGCGAACACCCGGCTTCGCGATCCTGGCCGTCCTGACGCTCGGTCTCGGCATCGGCGCGTCGACCGCCCTCTTCAGCGTCGTCGAGGGCGTGCTGCTCCGCGAGTTGCCGTACCCCGAGCCCGACCGGATCGTCCGGCTGTATCAGATGAACACAGACGGCAGTCCGGGTTCGGCGATCAGACGAGCCAACATTGCGGAACCGAACGCGGTGGACTGGCGGGCGCGGACGCGGGGCTTCAGGGCCATCGCGCTGATGGGGCAGGCCGGATCGGTACCCGTGGTCGGAGGCCGCGATCCGCTGATGGCGCGGTGGTCGTGGGTCTCCACTGAGTTCTTCGACGTCATGGGTGTGCCCGTCGAGCGCGGGCGTCGGTTCGCGCCAGACGAAGTGCGGGAGGGCGGTCCCGCCGCCGCGATCGTGAGCGCCTCGTTCCGTGCGCGGCTGTTCGGTGACGCCGTGCCGCCCGGCTCGACCATCCGTATTGGCCAGACCGCCTACGCCGTGGTCGGCGAGATGCCCGAGGGCTTTGACTATCCGAGCGCGACCGAGGTGTGGACGCCGGCTGAGCTGCGGCCGCCCTCGACATCACGGACCGCCCACAATTTTCAGGTCGTCGGCCGTCTTGCCGATGGAGTCAGCCTCGACACCGCGCGCACGGATCTGTCCGCCGTGTCCCGTGCCATGAAGACCGAATACGGTGACCAGACCTGGATGGAGGACGCCGAGGCCGTCCCGCTGCTCGAGCAGACGACCGCCGGCGTGGCGTCTGCACTGCAGATCCTGTTTGGCGCGGCCATAGTCCTCCTGGTCATCGCCTGCACGAACGTCTCGAACCTGCTTCTGGCGCGCGACGCCGCTCGAGCGCCCGAGGTCGCCCTGCAACTCGCGATTGGTGCCGGCCGCTGGCGCATCATCCGTCAGCGAATCGCAGAAACGCTCGTGCTCTGCCTCGCCGGGGCTGCCGCCGGCGTCCTGATCGCAGGCCTGGCGACACGCGGCGTGCTCGCGCTCGACCCTGGCGGCGTGCCACGACTGCAGGACGTCGGGCTGAGCTGGCAGGCCATCGCGTTCGCGACGTCGGTGTCGCTCGTCGCGACCGCTCTGATCGGACTGGTCACGGCGTTCAGGAGCACGGACGGCAACCTTCGATCCGTGCTGGCCGACGCCACGCGCAGCACCACCGGCGGTCGCGCGCGTGAGCGGGCGCGCGAGACCCTCGTCGTCACGCAAGTGGCGCTCACGTTGGTGTTGCTGGTCGGCACGGCGCTGCTCGGCCGCAGCTTCTCGGAACTGCTGGCGGTCGATCCGGGATATCGCACCGAGGGCGCGGTGGTCCTCGACCTCGTCATGCCTCCCGGGCCGGCGCCCGACGCGGTGGCGCGCCAGTGGCAGCTACAGCAGGAGCTGATGACGCGCCTGCGATCCCTGCCGGGCGTCTCGGCGGTTGGCCTCGTGAGCGGACTGCCGACCGGCGGCGGACGCTATGCCGACGGCCGCTACCTCGAGATGACCCGGGTGGACGAGATCCAGAACTTCGATGACGTCGCTGCGCTCGGCGACCGCGTCGAAGAGCGCTCCGGCACCGCTGGCTTCCGCGTGGTGGGGGGCGACTACTTCGAAGCGATGAACATTCCCACGGTTACGGGCCGGCTCTTCGAGGCTGGCGACACGGCGGACGCGCCGCACATCGCCGTGGTCAGCCAGTCGTTCGCCGAGGCGCGCTGGCCCGACCGAGACCCGATCGGGCGCTTCATTCAATTTGGCAACATGGACGGCGATCTCCGTGGCTTCCGCATCATCGGCGTGGTCGGCGACGTGCGCGAGCTCTCGCCAGAGGCCCAACCCGGGCCGCTCTTCTATGTGGACTACCGGCAGCGGCCGTGGCAGGCGTCCGCCGTCAGCGTGGTCGTCGTAGGCGGGACGACGGATGTGGGCACCTCGGCGCAACGCATCCTCCGCGACCTGGACCCGGAGGTGCCGCTACGGGTGCGAACGATCGAGGACTCGTTCGACGCCGCCCTGCAGGGCCGCCGCTTCAACCTCACCTTGATCACGGCGTTTGGCCTGGCGGCGCTCGGACTCGCGGTGCTCGGCACGTATGGGCTGATCAGCTATCTGGTCACGCAGCGAAGGCGGGAGATCGGCATCAGGCTCGC
>JAQBHC010000165.1:0-5190 GCA_032128175.1 Chloroflexota bacterium
GGATCGTCCGGGAGGTCGATGGGGTCGGCGGGCAGGCGCTCAAGGCCCAGAAAGACGTCCGGCAGGCCCGATCCATTGAGCGCCTGCCCAAGGGCCACGACCAGATTCGAAGGAGGCGGCAGGACCGCATCGATCGCCCGCAGCGCGACCGAGGTCTGGGCGTCTCGATCCAGTCGGGGCGCCAGTCCGGTGGTGAAGATTCCCCCGAGGAGCCAGACGATGAGCACCGCCTGACCGGCCCCGACGATCCCGCCCGCCGCCCGGTTCAAGGTTCCGAGGATGCCGGTCCCGAGCATGTTCGAAGCCGCGTGGCCGAGTCGGGCGCCGAGCATCTCCCCGAAACCAATGAACAGAAGCAAGACAGCGAGCACGATGCCGACGCGGAGCTCGGCGCCCACCGTCTCCACGTAGGACAGCGCGATCGGGATCGCGGAAACGGCACCAAGTGCACCCGCCGCGGCGCCGAGGAGTCCGCCCAGTTGCGGCAGTGCACCTGATCGCAGGCCCATGGCGACCGCGACCACGAGCAACAGCAGCGCGATCGCATCCACGAGATTCACGGGCCGGATCGTCGCACATGCGCGGCCTCAGCTGGCCCGTCCCCCGTCATGGACCCGCGCTGGAGGGCGTCGGGGCCGCGCCGACGTCCGGTCGGGCCGTCGATCAGTATACTCCCATGGAGTATACTGGCCTGCATACGGGAACGACCCGCTCGGACGCCACGTTGGGGCCCGGATCTACGGAGGATTCAGATGGACAAGCACCTGCCAATGGCCGCGACCGGCCACTCGGCCGCGATGCCGGGTGACGACGCGGCGATCGATCCCGTCTGCGGCATGACCGTGGACAAGGTCGGCGCCGTGGCCCGCGATCTCACCGCGGAGTACGAAGGGATGACCTATTACTTCTGCGGGCGAGGCTGCAAGCTCGAGTTCGGTGACGACCCGAGCCGATTCCTGGATCCGTCCCACGTCCCCTCGATGTAGCGCCAACCCCTCGTTCCTGCCACGGCCTTTCTGATCCGATGACCACTACCGGCGCCGCCGACCCGCGCCTCCTCCCGATCGAGATCGTGCTCCCGATCGAGGGCATGACCTGCGCGTCCTGCGTCAATCGGATCGAGCGCTTCCTGAAGAAGACGCCAGGCGTCGAGGACGCAAGCGTCAACCTCGCGACCGAGCGAGCCACGGTTCGCCTGTATCCGGGTCTCGCCGGACGCGATGAGGCCGTCGCTGCGGTGCGTGCGGCCGGCTACGAGGTCAAGCCCGAAGCCATCGTCGCGCCCGGCGCAGAGGGAACCGCCGCCTCGCTGGCCGACGAGGTGACCGCCGACGATCTCGACCGGGAACGACTCCAGCGCCAGACGCTGCTCCAGGCCGGGGTCGCCATCGGGTCCGCGGTCGTGTTCATGATCCTGATGTTCACGCCCCAGACCCTGGTCGCGATGGAGGATCTCAACAAGCTGATCCTGTGGCCGGCCACGTTCATCCAGTTCTGGGCGGGCGGCCGTTTCTACCGCGCGGCCTGGCGCGCCGGCCGCCACGGCGGCGCCACGATGGACACCCTGGTCGCCGTCGGCACAAGCGCGGCGTGGATCTACTCCGTTTTCGTGACCATGTATCCCGAGGTTGTCCACCTCGCCGGCCTGCACGCCGAGACGTACTTCGACTCGTCCGCGATCATCATCGGGCTGATCCTGCTGGGTCGATGGCTCGAATCCCGGGCCAAGGGGAGCACGACCGGTGCCATTCGCCGCCTGATCGGGCTTCAGGCAACGACGGCGCGCCGGATCAGAGACGGGGTCGAGGAGGACATCGAGCTCGCGCTCGTCGTGCCGGGCGATCTCCTTCGCGTTCGGCCCGGGGACCGCATTCCGGTGGACGGTGTCGTCGCTGAGGGCGCCTCGGCCGTCGATGAATCCATGCTCACCGGAGAGCCGATTCCGGTCTCGAAGTCGCCCGGCGACGAGGTCATCGGGGCGACGATCAATACGTCAGGTTCATTCGTGATGCGAGCGGTTCATGTCGGTCGCGACACGGCGTTGGCTCGAATCGTCGATCTCGTCCAGCGGGCGCAGGGGTCCAAGGCCCCGATCCAGAAGCTTGCGGACCGGATCAGCGAGACCTTCGTGCCGGTTGTGCTGGTCGTGGCCGCGCTCACGTTCGTGGTCTGGTTCCTCGGCGGGCCCGAGCCGCGCCTGACGCTCGCCCTGACGGCGTTCATCGGCGTCGTGATCATTGCCTGCCCCTGCGCGATGGGTCTCGCGACGCCGACGGCGATCATGGTCGGGACGGGCAAGGGTGCGGAGATCGGGATCCTCATCCGCGGCGGCGAGGCGCTCGAAAGTGCCGGACGGGTGGACACGGTCGTCCTCGACAAGACGGGAACACTGACCCTGGGCCGACCGGCGGTCGCCGAGATCCTGGTGGGCGGCGGCCTTGATGCGGCCCGGCTGCTGGACCTGGTGGCCTCGCTCGAAGTCGGCAGCGAGCACCCCCTCGGCGAGGCGATTGTCCGGCGAGCCCGCGAGGATGAACGCGGATTTCTGCAGGTCGAGGGCTTCGAGGCCCTGGCGGGCCGGGGGGTGCGAGGCCGCGTCGATGGCGTCGAGGTGACGATCGGGAGCGGTCGTTTGCTCGAGGAACTCGGGATCGATCGTGCGCCCCTGATGGAGCGGGCAGACGCGGTTGCGGAGCAGGGAGCGACACTCGCGTGGGTCGCGGTGGACGGAGCCCTGGGTGGCTTGTTCGTCATTTCCGACCCGATCAAGGCCGAGTCCGCGGAAGCAATTCGGTTGCTCCGCGCAATGGATCTCGACGTCTGGCTGCTGACCGGGGATGGGAGCCGCACCGCCGAGTCGGTCGCGCGGCAGGTCGGTATCCCATCGGATCACGTCATCGCGGAGGTCCTGCCTGCCGACAAGGACGCGACCATCGAGCGCCTCCAGGCCGAGGGTCGGAAGGTCGCCATGGTCGGGGACGGCATCAACGATGCGCCCGCGCTGGCCCGCGCGAACCTCGGCATTGCCATCGGCACCGGCGCGGACGTTGCGATCGAGGCATCCGACGTGACCCTCGTCGGCGGAGATCCGCGGCTGGTGGCCTCGGCCATCGGGCTGTCGCGCGCGACGATCCGGGTCGTTCGCCAGAACCTGTTCTGGGCGTTTGCCTACAACGTGCTCCTCATTCCGGTGGCGATGGGCGTGCTCTATCCGGCGTTCGGCGTGACGCTGAACCCGGCCCTGGCGGCCGGAGCGATGGCCCTGTCGTCCGTGTCCGTGGTCACGAACTCGCTCCGCCTCCGCTCGGTGGACGTGCGCCCGGGTCGGGTCCGCGCGTTGCGCCGCGGGCCGCTCGGCCTCATTCGGGACGGCGCGTTCCTGGCTGTCGTGGCGATCATTGCCCTGGCGGTTGCCGGAGGCGTGCTGGCCGCCGACCGGGCACTCGATTCCGGTAGTCGGCAGATCGCCGTCACAGCCTCTTCATTCCGATTCTCGCCGTCCGATCTCACCGCGCAGGCGGGCGAATTGGTGGTCGTCACCCTGACCAATCGGGACGGTGTCGTCCATGACTGGGCCGTTGAGGGCGTCGCCAACGTGGACGTCCCGGCACGACCCGGGCAGACCGCAAAGCTCCGTTTCGTGCTTGATGAACCGGGCACCTATGGGATCCTGTGCACGATTCCGGGCCATGCCGAAGCGGGCATGGTCGGAACGCTGGTGATTACGCCGCGCTAGTTCGCTGCACGAACGGTGCGACGGGCAGCTCAGGCGAGCGTGGCGCCCTCGGGTCGCGTGTCGATGCGGCCGGGATGAGAGGCTTCCCAGGATTCGATGGCTGAGAGCTTGTCCAGCAGGTAGCCCATCTCGTCGGTGCCACGCATGAGCATCAGCTTGGCGAACGTGTCCACGTCGAATTCGATGGTCGCGCCGTCAGGCAGGAGGATCCCCTGCTCGGCAAGGTCGATCGTCAGCTCTGAGTCGGGGTCGTCATCGACGAGGGCGAAGATGTGGGCATGCGTCTCCGGATCGACGGCAATCGGCAGCACCCCGTTCTTGAGGGCGTTGCTCCGGAAGATATCGGCGAAGCTGGTCGAGATCACCGCGCGCAACCCCCACGCGGCCATGGCCCATGGTGCGTGCTCGCGCGATGAACCGGTCCCGAAATTGTCGCCGACGAGCAGGATGTTCCGCCCCGCCATCCCTGGCTGATCGAGGATGAACGGCGGATCCTTGAGGGACCCGTCCTCGTTGAATCGCCAGTCACGGAACAGGACGTCGGCGAGGCCGGCCTTGTCGGTGATCTTCAGGAAGCGGGCCGGGACGCACTGGTCCGTATCCACGTTCTCGGCCTTGAGCGGGACGACCTTGGATCTGAAACCGCGGAACGGCTCGGCCATGATCAGCGACCGCCGATCCCGGCCAGGGCTTCAATACCGGGGAGGAGTCGCGGGTCCGCCACCCTGCCCGCAATCGCCGACGCGGCCGCCGTCAGCGGCGAAGCGAGGAACGTCCGGCCGCCCTTGCCCTGGCGCCCCTCGAAGTTGCGGTTGGACGTGCTCACTGCGTACTGGCCGGGGGAGAGCTGGTCGCCGTTCATCGCGATGCACATGGAGCAACCGGCCTCGCGCCACTCGGCACCGGCGGCCCGGAAGATCTCGTGGAGACCCTCGGATTCGGCCTCCCGCTTCACCTCGTCGGAGCCGGGCACGATCATCATTTTGACGGTCGGCGCGACCTGGCGCCCCTCGAGGGCCGCCGCCGCAAGCCGCAGGTCGCTGATTCGACCGTTGGTGCAGCTGCCGATGAAGACGACGTCAACGGGCTGGCCGAGGATCGCCTGACCAGGCGTCAGGTTCATGTACTCGAGGGCGCGTTCCAGCGCGCGTCGCTGCGCTGGGTCGGCCGCCGCGGCGGGATCCGGGACGCGGCCGCTGATCGGCAGGCCCGTGCCCGGGTTCGTGCCGTAAGTGACCATGGGCTCGAGGGCCGACGCGTCGATCGCGATGGACTTGTCGAAGGTCGCCCCGTCGTCGGTCGGGAGGGTCTGCCAGCGTGCCACGGCCTCGTCCCAGGCGGGGCCGTGAGGCGCGTGCGCCCGCCCCGCGAGGTAGTCGAACGTCGTCTCGTCCGGGGCGATGAGCCCGGCTCTCGCGCCGCCCTCGATGCTCATGTTGCAGATCGTCATGCGC
>JAQBHC010000166.1:0-55403 GCA_032128175.1 Chloroflexota bacterium
GGGCACGACGCCGGTGATCGATTGCCAGCGCGAATGGGCCGAGGCCGTCACCATTACGCACGCGGGACCTCGAAGCCCGTTGTGGAAGGGACTCGATGACCGCTTCAGGACTCGCCCTGGCGACGTACGGGCTGCGCAAGAGCTACGGCTCGCGCCTGGCGCTGGATGGCCTGGACCTACGCGTCCCTGCCGGCGTCGTGTATGGCTTCCTGGGCCCGAACGGTGCCGGCAAGACCACGACGATGCGTGTCCTGACCGGGCTCGTTCACTCTGACGGCGGCACGGTCGAGATGTTCGGACGACCATTCACCCGGCGAGATCGGCATCAACTCTTCGACGTCGGGGCCTTGGTGGAGTCGCCGTCGTTCTATCCCTATCTCTCGGGCCGGGACAACCTGCGCGCGCTGGCCGCCAGCGGCGCGCCGTCGGGCGGAGCACGGATCGACGAGATCCTCGAAACGGTCGGGCTGCGGGAGCGCGGCGGGGACAAGGTCTCGCGCTACTCGCTGGGAATGAAGCAGCGGCTCGGGATCGCCGGCGCGCTCCTCAGTGACCCGACGCTCCTCCTGCTCGACGAGCCAGCAAACGGACTCGATCCAGCCGGGATCGTCGCGATGCGCGACACGCTTCGACACCTGGCGTCGCTCGGGAAGACCGTGTTCGTATCCAGTCACCTGCTCGCCGAAGTCCAGCAGATGGCCGACATCGTGGGGATCATCGCGGCCGGCAAGCTGGTCCGGGAGGGGCCGATTCGCGAGCTGCTCGCGAGCGAGGGCGTCGTGCGAGCACGGGTCGGCGTCGATGCGTTGCCCCGGGCGATGGAGGCCCTCGCCCGGCTGGCGCCGGCAGACCACGTGACCGCGAGTCCCGAGGACGGTGGCTGGATCTCGGTCAATGTCGACCACGACCAGGCGATTGAAGTCAACCGTGCGCTCGCCGAGGCGGGCGTGTACGCGTCGGCACTCAGCTCGGGCAGCAACCTCGAGGCCCTGTTCCTGTCGATCACCGGCGCCGCCGCCGCGGCCGATCCGGACGGCACCTTCGCATCGATCCACCGGTCATGAGGCTCTACCTCTCCGGCCTTCGAAAGCTGAGTACGCGGATGGCCAGCGTCCTGACGCTCGGGATCCTTGCCGGGCTCCTCGTGATGATCGAGCTGGCCGTTGCGACCACCCGCGGCAGGGACGACGGCGACTCCCGCGCCGCCCTGGTGCTGGTCACGTTCCCCCTTGCCTACGATGCGATTCTCGGTTTCCTCCTCGGCTTCGGCGGCCTCCTCGGCGTGACCTACGGGGCCGCGATTGCGGGATCGGAATGGACGTGGGGGACGCTCAAGACGGCCGTCGCCAGGGGCGAGAGCAGGACCAGGTACTTGCTCACGACGTTCGCCGCGATCGTGACGATGATCGCGATTGGCCTGAGCCTCGCGTTCCTCATCGGGGTCGCCGGGGCAGCCGCGGGCGCGACCATCGCCGGGATCAGTCTCGACGGGATGACCGACGCGAATGTGCTCGAAGCTCTTCCGGAGAACTTCGTGCGCGGGTTGATTGCGATCAGCATGACCGCGGCCGTTGGGTTCGCCGTCGCCACCCTGGCGAGAAGTCAGCTGGCGGGAATCGGGGTCGGGATCGCCCTCTATTTCGGGGAGGCGTTTGCGACGATCTTCCTGCCCGACATCGTCAAGTACCTGCCGTTCAACCTGTCGAACGCTGCGGTGGGGGGCGGTGGCGGGTTCGGGGGGCCAGGTCTTGCAGTCCAGCTGAGCGCCGACACCGCGCTCGTGCTCGTCGTCGTCTGGATGATCGGCGCGCTCACGGTCGCCGCCGGATTCGCGGAGCGCGCCGAGATCACCGGCTGACGGACCGGTTGTGAGTCCGGTGTGCCCTACCATCGAGCGATGACAGGAAGTCACCAACACAAGCACACCAATCGCCTGGCGGGTGAGACCAGCCCCTACCTCCTCCAGCACGCGCACAACCCGGTGGACTGATATCCGTGGGGTCCCGACGCGCTGGCTCGAGCCAAGCTGCTGGACCGGCCGATCTTCCTGTCGATCGGCTACGCGGCGTGCCACTGGTGCCATGTCATGGAGCGGGAGTCGTTCGAGGACGAGGCGACCGCGGAGGTGCTCAACGAGCGCTTCGTGGCGATCAAGGTGGATCGCGAGGAGCGCCCGGATCTGGACCAACTCTACATGGGTGCCGTCCAGGCGATGACCGGCAGCGGTGGGTGGCCGATGTCCGTTTTCCTGACGCCCGAGGGCCGTCCGTTCTATGGGGGCACCTACTTCCCCGAAGAGCCCCGCCACGGCCTGCCGAGTTTCCGTCAGGTCCTCGAGGGTGTGAGCGCCGCCTGGCGGACGGATCGGGCCCAGGTCGAGGAGGCCGGCGCCAAGCTCGTGGGCTCGCTTGTCGAGGGGGCCCGGCTGCCGGCCGCCGCGGACCTGCCTGCTCCGGACATGCTGGACACCGCCGTCCTGTTGATCGAGCAAGGCTTCGATGCCACGACTGGCGGTTGGGGGACTGCTCCGAAATTCCCGCAGCCGATGACGATCGAGTTCATGCTCAACCGAGCCGCAGCCACGGACGATTCGCGCCCGCTGGCCGTCGCGCGGCGTGCCCTCGACACCATGGCCGCCGGCGGGATCCATGATCAACTCGGGGGCGGGTTTCACCGTTATGCCACCGATGCACGCTGGCTGGTGCCGCATTTCGAAGAGATGCTCTACGACAACGCCCAGATTGCGCGCGTCTACGTGCACGCCTGGGCCGTGACCGGCGACTCGGCATATCGAGACGTCGCCTGCGGTGTGCTGGACGCGATTATTCGCGATTTCACGACGTCCAACGGGGCGTTCGCCGCGAGCCTCGACGCCGATACCGACGGCGAAGAGGGCCTGACCTACACGTGGGACGCGGTCGAGGTGAGGGCGCTCCTCGGCGACACGGCGCCGCTCTTGAGTACCGCCTACGGCGTGACGGATGCCGGCAACTGGGAGGGTCGGACGATCCTGTCCCGGATCCGCTCCGACCGCGAACTCGCGCAGCAGTACGGACTCACGGAGAACGCAGTTCGCGACGCCCTCGCGGAGGCGCGCGGAACCTTGTTCGAAGCTCGGCAGCACCGGTCCCAGCCGGCCCGTGACGACAAGGCGCTCGCAGCCTGGAACGGGCTGGCGATCGGAGCGCTGGCCGCTGCCGCCCGCCAGCTGGACCTCGCAGCAGCCGGCTCCGATGCGCTGGCCGCCGCGCGCTACCTCAGCGCAGCTACCCGTGCCGCAGAGACGATCACGGGCGGGCTCCTCGGGGCGGATCAGCGGCTCGGGCGCTCGTGGAAGGACGGCCGGGCGACCGCCCAGGGCGTCCTCGAGGACTACGCGACGCTGGCTGAAGGGCTGCTGACGCTGTACGAGGCCGGTCACGAGGAGCGCTGGTTCGTGATCGCCCGGGACCTCGCTGAGCAGATCCTCGAGCGCTTCGCCGATCCGGCGGGAGGCTTCTTTGACACCGCCTCCGATCACGAGCGTCTCGTCGCCCGTCAGAAGGACGTCCAGGACAACGCCACGCCGTCCGGGAACGCGATGGCCGCGCTCGTCCTGCTGCGCCTTGCTGCGCTGACCGGCGACGGCCGCTACGCACGCGCAGCCGAGGGCGCCATCCGTACGGTCGCGCCGCTCGTGGCCCGGCACCCGACGGCCTTCGCCAAGTGGCTGTCCGCCATCGACCTGGCGCTGGCGTCCGTCGCTGAGATCGCCATCGTGGGTGCGCCCGGGGACCCGGCGACCCGCGAGCTGCTGGGCGTCGTGGCGGCGCAGCAGGGAATGCCGCTCGTCGTGGCGGTGTCGCCTTCGCCGGACTCGAGCGTGGTGCCCCTGCTCGCGGGACGCACCCAAATCGGCGGTCGTCCGACGGCCTATGTGTGTCGAGCGTTTGCCTGCCAAATGCCGGTCACCGACCCGGATGCGTTGGCCATCCAGCTCCGCGAGCAGCAGGCCACCCTGTGAGTGACCCGCCAAGCGGCAAGGACAACGATCGTGGCGCTCCTGGACCGGTCGAGGCCGTTCGGGAGGGCCGCGCCCACCCCGGAGATGTCGGTGCGCGACCGGTCGCAGCCGCAACCGTGGTGCTCCTCCGACCCGGGCCGGACGGGCTCGAGGTGCTCCTGACCCGCCGCCCGGCGACCATGGTCTTTGCGCCCGACATCCACGTCTTTCCGGGCGGGCGCGTCGATCCCGGCGACGGTTTGCCTGATCACCCGCTGGCAGGGGGCCTGACGCCGGAGCGTGCCGCACAACGCCTCGCCGGCACGCTCCCGCCGCTCGAGGCGTTCGCGCACCACGTGGCGGCCGTCCGGGAGACGCTCGAGGAGACCGGGATCAGGGTCGCCGCCCTCGACCTCGTTCCGCTGTCACGCTGGGTGACGCCCCCGTCGCTGGCGCGCCGGTTCGACGTTCGGTTCTTCGCGGTGCAGGTTCCGGCCGGCACCGAGGTGGTGCTAGCGTCTTCCGAGGTGTCGTCGGTGCAGTGGGTCATGCCCGGCCTGGCGCTCGAGGCCGCACGCGTTGGCGCGCTGGCGTTGCTGGCGCCCACACTCGTGACCCTTGAGCAGCTGGCCGCGTGTGCGGACATGACCGCCGTTTCGGACGCTTTTCGGCCGGGCCCGGCCATGAGTCCGCCGACGATCGGACCGTCCGATCGCGGCGTATCGAAGATCGATCAGCGCTGGGCGGGTGGCATCGCCGGACGCGCCGCCCCCGGCTGGCTGGTCGGCGAGCGCGAGCTTGTGCTCGTGAATCCTGCCGATCCCACCGGCGTGACCAGCGCCGTCGTCGACGAGGTCATCACGGCTCGTGGCGCGAAACTGGTCGGGATCGCACTCACCGGACTCCGTCCTCAGCAACACGCTGGCGTTGAGCTCTATGCGGCGGGCCGTGGACTGCCGGTCGTCGCCGGACAAGGCGCCGCGCGAATGGCCCCCTATCCGGTCGTGGAACTGGAAGCCGGCGACACGGTTCCCTACGGAGATCTGACGTTGACCAGCGTTGCCCCTCCGATTCCGGCCGACGGGGCGCTGGATTACCTCGTGCGGGGCGACCGGCGCCTCCCGCCGGACGGCTTCGAGAGCGCTCCGGTCGACTGAGAGTCCGGCCCCGCCACCGTCGACCGGCCTGACGCCCGGGTTTCCGCGGTGATCCCGAACCAGCGACGGGTTCGCAGCAGCACCACGACCGCACCGAGATGGGCAAACCCGAGCGCGGCAGCAACGGGGCTTGGCAGGGCCAGGAGGTAGGCGATGGCGAACAGGCCAGCGAGGTTGAGCGCGGCGAGCCAGCCGCGGCCAGTCCGAATCAGGACGCCGAGGACCACCGAGGCGGCGTACAGGACCGCAGCGACGCCGAGAATCGGCCCCTTGGCGGGGAGGCTGCCGGTCACCACGAAATCACCCACAGCGACTTGGGTCAACCCGAACAGGCCGCCGAAGACGAGCAGTGCGGCGACCATGTCCACGGTCGCGGGACGCACCAGAGGCGACGGCGCCGAGCCCTTGACCCCGATCGGGCTCTCGCCCGGTCGAGTCACTGCTCGGGGGTGTCCTTCTCGTCGTCGCCGTCCTTGCGCATGGCTCGCGCTTCGTCCCGTGCGCCCTTGACGCCGCGACCCAGCATTCGTCCGATCTGCGGGAGTGTCCCAGGTCCACGCCAGACCACCACGATGACGAGCACGATCACGAGGATGACGAAGGTATCGCTCATGGCCCGATGGTACCCGACGGTCGGCCCGGCAGAGCGGCGTTCGGAAATGGAAACGACCCGGGCCGGAGCCCGGGTCGTTCGTTGCGTGCCGGAGATCTGGTCAGCCGGATGATCCTGGCGTTCGAGTCGAAACCTTTGCCCGCCAAGGCGTCCCAAGCATCGGGAGGAGGTAGCGGTCGAGGCCGTAGTACCCGGCGACTCGCCAGGCAACGATCAGTCCGATCGCGAGGGTGAACAGGACCGGGTTGGTCGACGCTGAGCCGGCCAGCAGGAAGGACATGTTCATCAGCGCCCCGAAGAACGCTGCGATGCCCACGAGGGCACCGACGATGAGCCCGACACCAACGGCGATCTCGCCGAACACGATGAGATAGCTGAACCACGACTCGGCACCGTTGTCGAGCAGCACGTTGAGGAAGTCGCGATACCACTCGAATGAGATCGACGGCCGACCCTCCTCGGGGATGGCGGCCGCACGCTCCCAGTAGCCGCGCAGAGCCGAGCCACCGTCGAGCCAGCCTTCGCCCTCGAACTTGTGCCAGCCCGCTTCGATCCACGAAAAACCGAGGAACAAACGGATGGGCAGCCAGAAGAGGCCGGCGCGCGTGTTGCTGAACAGGTAGCGCGTGAACGTCGGACCTTCGACCTCCACGACCTGCGCTTCGGGCTGATTTCGGTCCGTGAAGAAGAGTGCGACCACCACGATTGCCAGGATCCAGAACGCCACGGTCACGATGGACCGGAGCGAGTCACCACCGATCGTCTCTGGCCGGATCTCCGTAACAGGAATCTCCATCCACAGGACCAGCACCGCCGCGAGAAGCCCAAGCGGCGTAGCCCACTTCCTGAAACTCGTCATTATTCCCATCCCTTCTACCTGTTGGCCGAGATCCTCGTTAGACCTCGCGTCATCGAGGCCCCCACGATGTCTGGACCTGCGGTCGCAATCATCGACCAGCAGCCACCGTCAATCAACTGGCCAATGGCACCCTCGCGGGCGTGCCATTAGGCGCGGGACCCATGCTGAACGGCATGGTCGTGAGAGTAGACAGGGTCCGCCCGATTTCGAACATCCGATCGGTCTCATGGTCGCGCGGTACACTCAGCGCCCCGTGAGCTCGATGACTCCGTCTTCCCCGACGACCGATCAGCCGGATCCGCTGGCGCTCTTCACGCCGGCTGCGCGCACGTGGTTCGAGGGCGCATTCGAGCGTCCGACGCCGGCTCAGGCCGGGGGGTGGGGCGAGATCGCTGCCGGGCGCCACACGCTCATCCACGCGCCCACGGGGAGCGGCAAGACCCTCGCGGCGTTCCTGTGGTGCCTGGATCGGCTGGCCCGCCATCCAACCCCTCCACCGACCCATGAGGCGCCGGGGGGCGTCCGCGTCCTCTATGTCTCCCCGCTCAAGGCGCTGACGTACGACGTGGAGCGGAATCTACGAGCTCCGCTGCATGGAATTGCCCTGGCCGCACAGCAGCTGGGTGAGCCGGCGCCCATGATTACGATCGCATCTCGAACCGGCGACACCCCGCAGGAGGATCGCAGGCGGCTGGCCAAGTCGCCGCCTGACATCCTGGTCACGACGCCGGAGAGCCTGTACCTGCTCCTGACATCGGCAGCCCGGGAGGGCCTTCGACGCGTGGAGACGGTCATCGTGGATGAGGTTCATGCGATGGCCGGGAACAAGCGAGGCGCCCACCTGGCGCTGTCACTCGAGCGCCTCGAGGCACTTCGGGGACCGGATGAGCCGCCGCTCCAACGGATCGGCCTGTCGGCCACGCAACGGCCACTCGAAACGATTGCGCGGTTCCTGGGGGGCGTCGGCGCGGGCCGCGATGTGGCCGTGGTCGATGCCGGGTCACGCAAGACGCTCGAGCTGGAAGTCGTGGTCCCGGTCGAGGACATGAGCCGGCTCGGGGAGATCGTCACGGCTGATTCCACGGGTTCCGCGACGGACGGGCCGGTCTGGCGAGACGACCTCCGGACGAGCATCTGGCCGGCCATCCACCCGCGCATCCTCGAGTTGATCAGGACCCACCGCAGCACTATCGTCTTCACCAACAGCCGGCGCCTGGCCGAGCGGCTCGCGCATCGGCTCAACGACCTGGCCGGCGAGGAGCTCGTTCGCGCGCATCACGGGAGCATCGCGCGCGAACAGCGGCAGGAGATCGAGGAGGCACTCAAGGACGGCCGCCTGCCGGCCATCGTTGCCACGAGCAGCCTGGAGCTCGGGATCGACATGGGGGCCGTGGATCTCGTGATCCTGGTCGAATCGCCGACCAGCGTCGCATCGGGACTGCAGCGCGTCGGCCGCGCCGGGCACCAGATCGGCGAGCCCTCTCGCGGCGTCCTCTTCCCGAAATTCCGGGGCGATCTGCTCGAAGCTGCCGTGGTGGTCGGGCGGATGCACGAAGGCGCCATCGAAACCACCGTCATGCCGCGCAACCCGCTCGATGTCCTCGCCCAGCAGATCGTCGCCATGACAGTGCTCGAACCCTGGACCGTCGCAGATCTGCACGCAGCGGTGACCCGTGCGGCGCCCTTCGAATCGCTCTCCCGAGAAGCCCTCGAAGCCGTGCTCGGCATGCTGGCAGGAGCCTTTCCATCCGACGAATTCGCCGCGCTGAAGGCCAGGATCGTCTGGGATCGGGTCACCGACGTGGTCGAGGGCAGGCGGGACGCCAGGGTCCTGGCGGTCACCTCGGGTGGCACGATTCCAGATCGCGGCCTGTTCGGCGTCTTCCTTGCCGGCGAGGCCGGAACTCCCGGGCGGCGCGTCGGCGAGCTCGATGAGGAGATGGTCTACGAACTCCGCGCGGGGATGCACGGCGACGTCATCGTCCTCGGTGCGAGCAGCTGGCGGATTCTCGAGATCACACCGGACCGCGTCATCGTGCAGCCGGCACCCGGCGTGCCCGGCAAGCTGCCGTTCTGGAAGGGAGACACCATCGGTCGTCCGATCGAGCTCGGGAGAGCGATCGGCGCCTTCGTGCGCGAGGTCGAGGCGGATCTAGCGCGGGGCAACAGCGGACGGGCGACCGTGCTCAAGCGCTTTCGCGCGGTCCACGACCTCGACGATCTTGCAGCCCGGAATCTGATCGCCTATCTGGAAGAGGAACTCGAGGTCTCGGGAGCCCTGCCGACGGATCGGCGCGTCGTGATCCAGCGATTCCGCGATGAATTGGGCGACTGGCGCCTGGTGATCCTGACTCCGTTTGGGGGGCGTATTCACGCTCCATGGACGCTGGCGATCGAGCAGCGCCTGCGCGATCGACTCGGGATCGACGCCCAGACCATCTGGTCCGACGACGGGATCGCGATCCGACTTCCGGACGGCGAGGGCGATGGTGGCGTTGGGCGGCTGGCCGAGATCGAGGCGCTCCTGTTCCCGGCGTCGGACGAAGTCGAGGAGCTGGTCGTCGAAACAGTCGGTTCCTCCGCACTGTTTGCGTCGCGATTCCGGGAGAACGCCGGCAGGGCGCTCCTGTTGCCGCGCCGCCGACCCGGAACGCGGACGCCGCTTTGGCAGCAGCGACAGCGGTCGGCCGACCTGCTCGCGGTCGCTGCGCGCCACGGGAGCTTCCCGATCCTCGTCGAGACGTATCGCGAGTGCCTGTCCGATGTCTTCGACCTCGACGCGCTCCGCGAGGTCCTCGGAGCGGTTGAGCGGCGCGAGATCCTCGTCCATGCCGTCGAAACCACCCGGGCCTCGCCATTCGCCTCGTCCCTCCTGTTCGACTACGTCGCTGCGTACATGTACGAAGGCGACGCGCCGCTTGCGGAACGGCGCGCCGGCGCGCTGGCGCTCGACCGCGACCTCCTGCGCGAGCTGCTCGGACAGGAAGAACTTCGGGAATTGCTCGACGGCGAAGCGCTGGCCGACCTCGAGCTGTCCCTTCAGGCGCTCGTCGATGACCGCCAGGCCGGGACCGTCGATCAGGTCCACGACCTGCTCCGCCGGCTCGGCGACCTGAGCGGTGACGAGGTCGAGGCGCGGGTGGGCGGTGGCAGCGCCAACGCACGGCCGTGGCTCGATGAGCTGCAGGCGACGCGTCGCGCGGTGCGACTCCGCATCGGCGGGGAAGAACGCTGGATCGCGATCGAGGACGCGGGTCGCTACCGCGACGGCGTGGGCGCCGTCCCGCCGCAGGGAGTGCCCGAAGTCTTCCTGGCGCCCGTGTCTGGCGCGCTTGACGGGCTACTGGCGCGATGGGCGCGGACCCATGGCCCGTTCCTCGTCCCCGGCCCGGCCCGGCGCTGGGCACTTCCAGGCGCTGTGGTGGAGGACGCCCTGGGCCGCCTGGTCGCGGCCGGCACCCTCGTCAGGGGCGAGTTTCGGCCGGGTGGGAGCGAGCGTGAGTGGTGCGACCCAGAGGTCCTCCGGCAGCTCCGCCGCCGATCGCTGGCCCGTCTCCGGCACGCCGTGGAGCCGGTTGACCCGCAGGCGTTCGCTCGGTTCCTGCCTGCCTGGCAGCGGGTCGCCTCGACCGACACGGCCGACGCCCCACTGCGCGGGTCCGCGGCCCTGGAGCGCCTCGCCCAGGTCATCGATCAGCTCTCGGGCGTCGCCATCCCGGCGTCGGTCCTGGAGCGCGACGTCCTGCCGGTGCGCATCCCCGGATATCAGCCCCGCATGCTCGACGAGCTGGGTGCCCTCGGCGAGGTGGCCTGGGTTGGTCGCGGCACACTCGGTCGCGACGACGGGCGCGTCGTGCTCTATCGACCGGGACGCGAATCCCTGCGACCGGTCGGCCCCCTGGACTCGATGACGATCCCCAAGGGACCAAGGCACGACGCGATCCGAGAGCACCTGGCTGGCCGCGGCGCCTCGTTCTACCGAGAGCTCTTCACGGCGGCCGGTGGCGGATCCGATCGCGACGTGCTCGACGCCCTGTGGGACCTGGTCTGGGCCGGGGAGGTCACGAACGACACATTCGCGCCGCTCCGAGCACTTCGCTGGAAACGACCGGCCAAACCATCGGGCCGGCCACGGGCGGGAAGGTTGACATCGCTCGGACCGCCCGAGGCCGCTGGTCGCTGGTCGCAGGTGGCCCGGCAGACCGGAAAGACCTCCGCCACGGAGCGGCTGCATGCCACCGCCCTGTCACTGCTGGACCGCCACGGCGTCCTGGTCCGCGAGGCGGTCATGGCTGAGGACGTCGTCGGCGGCTTCGCAGGCGTCTATCCCATCCTGCGTGCACTCGAAGATGCTGGACGGATCCGGCGCGGTTACTTCGTCGAGGGGCTTGGGGCAGCGCAGTTCGCCCTGCCCGGCGCCATCGATCGCCTCCGAGCCGTCCGTGACGCCGCAACCGAGCGGTCCACCGTGGCAGCCGTTCACCTCTTGGCAGCGTCCGATCCCGCGAATCCGTACGGCGCCGCGCTGCCGTGGCCCCGTCGCGGCGAGGCGGATCGGCGACCCCTCCCGCGAGCCGCCGGCGCGTACGTCGTCCTCATCGATGGGGCTCCCGCGTTGTACGTGGAGCGCGGCGCTCGCACGCTGCAGACGTTACCTGCATTCGATCAGGCGGAGGTTGCGGGCGTCGCGGCGTCCACGCTTCGACTACTCGTCGGCGACGGCCGCGAGCGCGAGCTCGTCATCACTCGGGTAGATGGGCTTCCGGTCGCGGAGTCGCCGCATCGGGCGGCCCTCCTGGCCGCGGGATTCGTGGCCGGCTACCGCGGCCTCGTCCTGCGGCCGACGGGGACCGTGAGCGCGTCGGCCCGGTAACCGGCGCGTGCCACGGCTCGACGGAGCCGGGTCGCTCGAGCTCGGGCGGTCCGAGGCAGCAAGCCGTCGGCGATCTGGGTCTGTGCGAGCTGATCGATCAGTCGATCCGACACCGGCCCGTCAAGCCACTCGACCCCCTCCCATGCATGGACGCCAAGCCCTGCCCGGACGATCGGATCGCGCACCCACGCTGCGAGGCGCGCCCGGACCGGCGCGGGAGCATGCGCCGCCGCCACGAGGGCGAGAGCTTCGGCGGTCACGCCACGGGCGGCTTCCGGGTCGAGGCCATGGCGCATGCCCGAAGCGGCGTCGATCAATGGCCCCAGGCGAAGGTCAGTCATGACGGACAGCCCGAAGGCGGCGCTGATCGGGCTGATGACGAGCCAGGAATCAAGCACGGCCGCGTCGCGGCCGGTCCGGGCGACCCGGGCGATGGCCTGACGGCGCCGAATCGCCTCAGCCATGATGTCAGCCTGCCCAGCGGAATCGACTCTCGTCGCGCCGGCCGCGGCAATCGCGTCGAGCGCGGCGGGCAGCCGCGCCAGGTCGGTGATCGCCTCGCGGACTGCGCTGTGCACCGGCGCGAGTTCGAGGTCCCGCAAGGCGTCGTCAAGGCTGGGCACCCCGCCGTCCCCGATATCCGCTGCGAGACGACTCCACGGCTGGCCCTCCGTCTCGCGGAGCTCTCGGAAACCGGTCAGGACGTGGCATCGATAGGCATCGAGCGAGAGGCGTAATCCGCCGTCGCGGAGACGCGCCGCCGGAACGATGTACTCGAGGCTCGCGCGCTCGTCGCGGAATCCGATCAGGACACCCGGATCCGTGCTGATCCCCAGCCCGTCGGCCAGCGATCTCCTCGACTGTGTCTTGGTCCCGTCGGACTGCTTGACCGCGAACGGGACCGACTCGCGGAGGGTGCCGGTGGTATCGCCGAAGCGGTTGTGGAACACGATCAGCGAGCGAGTCTCGCCGGTTCCGTTCGAATAGGCGAAGACGTTCTGGTCCACGGAACCGTCGTCGCGGATGAAGTCGTAGAGCAGGAAGTCGTGGGCCTCGGCGAACATCGCGCGACGATGGACGAGAGGAAACAAGAGCTGTTCGTGTCGCCGGACGAGCCCCTCGTCGGGGCGCTCATCGAGGCGGGCGCGGCGGAACTCCATCCCGTACTTCTCGTTGAAGCCCTCCACCTGACCGTGCCCGAGCATCGGCAGACCGGGGAGTGTCATGAGCAGCGTGGCCACGCCGAGGTACTTGTCACCGGAACCGAACTGCTCGAGCGCCGACTCCTCGTCGGGGTTGCTCATGAAGTTCACGTAGCGCTTGAGAATGTCCGGGTCGAATTCGAGCGTGTCCCGGATGACCTTGCGATAGCCGGCATTGTCCTCGTCGCGGAGCATATGCATGAACGCGCTGTTGTAGACCCGGTGCATCCCGAGCGTCCGCACGAAATAGCCTTCCAGGAGCCAGAACGCCTCCGCCAGGAGCAGCGTGTCGGGCACTTCGGCCGCGACTCGATCGACGACCTCGCGCCAGAATTCGGTCGGCATCAACTTGCTGAAGGCGGCCTTGCGCATCGCGTGTTCGGCGCGTGACGGGATGCCGTCGCCGGCGCCGGGTTCGGGCCACCACAACCGCTCGACGTGCTTTCGGGCCAGGACCATCGCGGCGTCGAACCGGATCACCGGGAACCGACGGGCAACCGCGAGGATCGTCTGGATGACCTGCTCGCGGACCTCGGCTTTGATGAAGTCGAGTTGGGCCGTGTCGTTCCAGGGGAAGCTCGTGCCGTCGTTGCCGTGGTAGATGTAGCGGCTCACGCCGGACGCATGATCGTGGTGCTTGAACACGACCGCGGCATCTGTCGCGTCCCAGTAGTGATCCTCGAGGACAATCGAGACTCGCCCATCGGGTGACAGGTCCGGTCCGTTGAAGCTGTAAGCCGGATACGGCGGCTCCGTTACGGACAGGAACCAATCCGGGTGCTCGATCACCCAACGCGAGTCGATGCCCATGTGGTTGGGGACCATGTCGCTGGCGAGGCGAATGCCGCGCGCCCAGGCACGATCCCGCAGGTCTGCATATGCCGTCTCGCCGCCGATGTCGTCGGCGATCCGGTAGTCATCGAGCGAATAGGCTGATGCCACGGCATCAGGGTTGCCGCGCCGGCGCTTGATCGTCTCCGACGCGACAGATCGCTGCCACAGACCGATCAGCCACAGGCCCGTTACGCCCCATCCGCGAAGCCGGTCGAGCTCTTCGTCGGGGATGGCATCGAGCGTCCGGATGTCGCGTTCGTAGCTCTTCGAGAGCTGGTCAAGCCAGACATAGGTGGCCTTGGCCATGAGGACGAGCCGCGGCATCCAGTCGGAGTCCGTGCTGAATCGTTCAACCTCTGCATCGAGACCGGCGAACTCGGGTCCGTCTCGGGGCTTGTCGCCGGGTCCGCCGCCACCGCCGAACCGGAGATGAAGTCCGCGCTCCTCCTCAGCCAGGACGCCGATGGCGATGTCGAGCCGGTCGAGAAGCCCGCCGAGGTCATCCCCGAGGAGGGCCGGCCAGTTCTCCCGGATATAGCGAAGTTGACCGGCGAGTGAGGTCGGGGCATGTCGGGCCGGCGCACGCAGCAGGTCCAGGATGTTCTCGGCCGCCCGCCCCCCGTCGCCGGCCCCGGGGACCGGTCCGGCCGCGACGAGCAGCGCTTCCAACTCCACGACCGCGCGTCCGTAGCTCGCAGACCTGGCGAGCGGGCTGTCATCGACGAGTTCGCGGAGCGGTCCCAGGGCGGGGTTCTCGTTGGCGAGGCGCGTCAGGATCAACTCACCGACGATGCTGGCCGCGTCCTCGGGCTCGGCCAGCCGCGCGGGGAACGTCCTGGCGAATTCGTCGAGGATGCGATCGCCGTCGCGACCGAGGCGGGCACGAAGGCCCTCGACCGCACGCTCCCGTGCCCGCGGAACGGCCGTGGCTTCGAAACGCTCGACCAGGAGGTGGGCGATCTCGTGCAGCAGGCTGAGTGCCGCCACGTCCCCGGCCTGTACCGACGCGGCCCCGGGCGCCCGCGCTGCGTTCATCTGGGCCGCGACGGTCCGCGCTGCCGCGCCGTCAGCCAGGCTTACATCGCCACGAGCCCCCGTGGGCGCGGCATCTATGCCGTAGCGGGACTGCGCGCCGCGAGCGACGCGGAGACCCGCCGCGCCGGTGCGCTCGTTCATCCGCCCAGCAACTGGAGGATGCCGCGGATGGGGATGGCCACCCAGTCGGGCCGATTGTTGAGTTCGTAGGTGAGTTCGTAGCAGGCCTTCTCTAGCATGAACGCATCGAGGAGCGCCGCCCAGTCGCTATCGTCCGCGGGCAGGAATGGAGCGCCCTGGGTGGCCTCGCGGTAGCCCGCCAGGAAGGTGGCGCCGACCCAGCGGTTCCAGCTGCGGACCCAGCCGTCGAGCGCTTCGACGTCCTCGGGCCGGATTTCCGCGCCCATCTCGGCTCGCAGCAACGACCCGTAGCTGGCGTAATGGAACGAGCGCAGCATCCCCGCGACGTCGCGCAGTGCAGAGCGCTTGAGGCGACGCTCGCTCAACGGACGCGTCGGCTCGCCCTCGAAGTCGATGATGATCAGGTCACGGCCGGTGTTGAGGATCTGCTCGGCGTGCAGGTCGCCGTGGGTCCGGATGCGCATTCCGCCGAACTTGTGACTGAGCAGCACGCGCAGCCGGGCGTCGATGGCGTCCCGTCGCTCCAGGACCGCCGCGGCATCGGTCGCGGCCTCCGCCGGCAGGGTGTCCAGCCGGCGCTTGAGAAGGTCCAGGCTGCGCCGGGTGGATCCGCCGATGGACTGGAACAGCGAGCGCTGGTAGAGCTCACTGAACGGTTCCGGCTTGAACGCCGCATCGCCCCCAGCGCCGGCGAGGGCTGCGTGCAGCTCTCCGGTTCTGATTCCGGCGAGACGCGCCGTCTCCAGATACGCGTCGATCGCGGTGTGAACATCGGGCGGGGGCGTCTCGCGTGAGGCGCGGATCAGGCTTGCTGGATCAAGCCCCTGGCCATCTGCGCGGCGAGGTTCAGCCGCGGCGCGCTCGAAGAACCCGCGCAACTCATCGAGCGTGTGCATGAACAGGTTGCCCTGGTTGGGGACGAAGGCGTTGACCAGGGCCGCCGTCATCGCCGGCCCGCCGTCCGGCCGATAGTCCAGGGATCCCGCGACGAGCGGCGTCTGCTGGAAGCCACGCTCGGTCAGGGCCCGGCCAACTTCGAGGTCCGGATTGATGCCCGGCTGGGTCACCCGATACAGCTTGAGGATCGCCCGATCTCCGAAGATGATCGAACTGTTGCTCTGCTCTCCGCGAATCGGCGTCGGTACCAGGCCCGTTCGATCACTCCCGACGACGGGCCTGAATGACTTCTCGGGCTTGCCCACCAGTTCGCCGACTCGTCCTCGCAGGCGCTTCTTCCCGCCGATGGCATCGAGCAGCGCCGTCATGAACGCCGGGTCAACGGTAGCGTCAAGAAGCACATTCTCGGTCCGGCGCCCGTTTGGCGCCGCAAGCCGGGCGATCGCCGCGTGGGGGTTGGCTTCGATCACGGCCGCTGCCTCGCGGGCCCCCATGATCGTGAGTGGGATGAGATAGAGCTCGGGGTCGCCCTCCGTGTAGGCAACATCGACGAGGACGACACCGGCCGATCGGTCGCCGACGGGCACCGGCACGACATCCCGCACGGTGAACCCCTTGACCCGTCGGGTCCGGCTCCGGAACCAGCGTCGATCGCGGACCCAGGGCGTCAGGACGGCGATGATGGCTCGCGAGCCGGCACCCTCGAACAGAGCGCCAACGGAGCTCGACGCCGGAAGGAGAGGCAGTTCACCGGGTGCTGCGCCGGCAGCCGTCTCGACGGCGGGCGCCTCAAGCGCGAACCACATGAAGGCATGTGGGCCCAGCGCCAGCACATACGGGCTCTCGCCCACGGTCGGGAATTCGACGCGGCCCATGAGCTCCACGGGCACATGTCCGACGAATTCGGACAGATCCAGTTCGACCGGCTGAACGAAGCGCGACAGGTTCGCCACGACCAGCAGCGTCTGACCCTCGTGGCGGCGCACGAACGCGAGGATCCGGTGGTTTTCCGGATGAAGGAATTCGAGGGTCCCGCGGCTGAACGCGGGGTGCCGCTTGCGCAGGTCGATGAGCCGCTTCATCCACCACAGCAGCGACTGCGGATTGGCCTGCTGAACCTCGACGTTGACGGCCTCGTAGTGATATTCAGGGTCGACGATGACCGGCAGGTAGAGCTGCTGCCGGTTCGCACTCGAGAAGCCGGCATTGCGGTCACCGTTCCACTGCATCGGGGTTCGGACACCGTTCCGGTCACCAACGAAGACGTTGTCGCCCATCCCGATTTCATCGCCGTAATAGAGGACCGGCGTGCCGGGCAGGGAGAACAGGAGACCGTTCATCAGCTCGATCCGGCGGCGGTTGTTGCCGAGGAGCGGACTGAGCCGGCGGCGGATGCCGACGTTGATCCGCATCTGCGGATCGTGGGCATAGGCGCGGTACATGTAGTCCCGCTCCTCGTCGGTAACCATCTCGAGCGTCAGCTCGTCGTGATTGCGCAGGAACATCGCCCACTGGGCGTTCTCGGGGATTGCGGGGGTCTGCTCCATGATGTCCACGATCGGGAGCCGATCCTCCGACCGGACGGCCATGAACATGCGCGGCATGACCGGGAAGTGGAACGCCATGTTGCACTCGTCGCCGTTGCCGAAGTATTCGACCGAGTCCTCGGGCCATTGATTGGCCTCGGCGAGGAGCATCCGTCCCGGGAACTCGCGGTCGATGTGCTTGCGCAGCTTCTTCAGGAACGCGTGCGTCTCGGGCAGATTCTCGCAGTTCGTACCCTCGCGCTCGTAGAGATACGGGATCGCGTCAAGGCGCAGGCCATCGACGCCCATGGCCAGCCAGAAGTCCATCGCCTTGATAACCGCGTCATGGACGGCCGGGTTGTCGAAGTTCAGATCCGGCTGGTGCGAGAAGAACCGGTGCCAGTAGTAGGCCCCCGCGGTCGCGTCCCAGGTCCAGTTCGACGTCTCGGTGTCGGTGAAGATGATTCGCGCGTCGGCGTAGCGGTCCGGTGTATCGCTCCAGACATAGAAATCGCGAGCGGCGCTGCCCGGCTTCGACCGGCGTGCCTTCTGGAACCAGGCGTTCTGATCGGACGTGTGGTTGCACACGAGTTCCGTGATCACGCGCAGACCGCGTGCGTGGGCCCCGCGAATGAACGCCTTGACGTCGCGCAGGTCGCCGTAACTCGGATGCACGCCGGTGAAGTCGGCGATGTCGTAGCCGTCGTCGCGCAGCGGGGATGGATAGAACGGCGGGATCCAGATCGCCGTGACACCCAGGTCGCGGATGTAGTCGAGCTTCTCGGTCAGGCCGCGGAAATCGCCGATCCCGTCGCCGTTGCTGTCCCGATAGGCGCGAACGGGCACCTCGTAGATGATCGCGTCCTTGTACCAGAGGGCCTCCGCGCCGATGGGCTTGCTCTTCGCCGCTCGCGTCGAGCGCGTCACTGCCGGGCTCCTCGCGGCCATCAGCCTTGCCCGCGTATGTGCAGGACGCGCGCCGGGAGAACGGCCGGATCGATCTCGATCGCGATTCGGTCACCTGTCCAGCTCTCGACAGTGCCGCTGAACAGATCCTCGACCTCATAGGCCCGCTCGGGATCAAGCCCCAGAGCTGCGAGATCAATGAGGAGCGCTCCGCTTCGAATCTCGTTCGGGGCCAGGCTGACGATCGTAAGGATCCGATCCGAGCCGTCGGCGGTCGACTTCGAGTAGGCGATGAGCTGCTCGTCGTCGATCTCGTGGATCGTCAGACCTGCGTTCGACTGGAGTGCCGGATGCTCGCGCCGGATCTGGTTCATGCGTCGGATGAGCGGGGCAATGCTCGTGGCACTGTCGAGGTTCCATGTCCGCTGCTCGTACTTCTCCGAGTTCAGGTACTCCTCGCTGCCCGGCTCCCGCGGCGTGTTCTCGCCGAGCTCAAAGGGCGGTCCGTAGATGCCGATATTCGACGATGACGTCGCGGCGAGGATGTAGCGCGCCTGGAACATCGACCGGCCGCCCTCCTGGAGCGTGGCGTGGAGGATATCGGGCGTGTTCGGCCAGAAGTTCGGCCCGAAGAATTCGGACACCGGCGGGCGCGAGAGTTCCGTGAAATAGCGCGCCAGTTCATCCTTCGCCGTCCGCCAGGTGAAATACGTGTACGACTGCGTGAAGCCCACCTTGGCCAGGCGGTACATGACCTTGGGTCGAGTAAACGCCTCTGCGAGGAACAGGACCTCGGGATGGTCGGCCTTGATCCGGGCGATCGCCCACTCCCAGAACGGGAACGCCTTGGTATGCGGATTGTCGACCCGGAAGATGTGGACGCCCTGCGCGATCCAGAACCGGAAGATGCCCTCAAGCGCGGTCCATAGGCCGGACCAGTCGTCCGATTCGAAGTCGAACGGATAGATGTCCTGATACTTCTTCGGCGGGTTCTCGGCGTACTGGACCGTACCGTCGGGCCGCTGTCGGAACCAGCTCGGATGCTCACGCACCCAGGGATGGTCGGGCGACGCCTGGAACGCGATGTCGAGGGCGATGGCAACGCCGCGTGCCTCGGCGGTCCCGACAAGCGCGCGGAAGTCCTCGAGCGTGCCCAGGTCCGGGTGGATCGCCCCGTGCCCACCGTCGGCAGAGCCGATCGCCCACGGGACCCCGAGGTCCGACGTCTTCGCCTCGGTGACATTGTTCGGGCCCTTGCGGAACGCCAGGCCGACCGGATGGATCGGCGGCAGGTAGAGCACATCGAATCCGAGATCGATGATGTAGGGCAGGCGGGCGACGACGTCACGAAACGTGCCGTGCCGCTTCGGGTCCGGTGAGGCGGATCGAGGGAACAGCTCGTACCAGGTCGAGAAGCGGGCCAGGGCCGGCTCGACGATCACCTCGAGTGCGGGAGCGTTGACGGTTTCGTGGGCACGATCGCTGTAGGCACGCATCAGTGCGTCAAGGCCATCATCGAGGGCGCGGCCCACCGGGTCAGTGGCCGGCCGCTCAGCTCGGAGTTCTGAGGCCCAGTATTCAAGGCTTCTGGCGTCATCGTCTGCGTCGAGCGTCCGGGCCCGCGCCGAAGCGCCGTCGATCAGCCCGGCACCGGTCAGGAGGTCGACGCCGATGTCCTGTCCGGCCTCGAGTCGCTTGCGCAGGTCGCGGCGCCACGTCGCCCAGGGATCCGTCCAGGCGGCCACTGTGTAGGCGTGCCGGCCCAGGGATCCAAGCCCGAGTGATGCCCCCCAGCGGTCGTTGCCGAGTTCGTCCATCGGGAGCTCGGTCCACGCTGTCTCGCCAGGAGCTCGATGCATGAGAACGACCGACACGACGTCATGCCCGTCGGCGAAGGCGTCCGCCTCGACAGTGAGCACATCGCCGATGACCCGCTTTACCGGGAAGAGGCCGCCATCCACGCTCGGCGAGATCGCCTCGATGATGGCGCGTCGGCGCCCGTCGTCGGGCAGTCTGACCTGCAATGGGGTCGCCCCCGGGACAGCGGCATTCGCGCGCATCTGATCGAGAATAGAACCTCCCTGGATCGTGCATCGGGGCATATGCCGACTGTGGGATGGCGGGTCGGGTGCTCCCGCGACCCTAGGCCACGGCCAGAGCGAGTGTCAAACGTCGGGCCCTCCAGCCCGAGGCGTTCTGCCTCATCCGGCGCGTCCGCGGAGGACGACGATCGACTGGCCGGCGACGTCGATCGTCGCCCCGGCCCGGATCCGTGGGCCGCGGGTCGGGAATGGTCGAGCAGCCGCGGTGTCGAGCGACAGCTGCCAAGCCTCCGCTCGCGTGCCGTTCGGGACCGTGAACCCGCGCTTCTCGCTCGACGGGTTGATCGCGAGAAAGAACGAATCGTCGACGATCGGCAGCCCGTCGACGTCGACCAGGCCGTCGCCGGAGATGAACACGCCGATGCCCTGATCGAGAGGGTCATGCCAGTGCTCGTCGCCCATCCGATCTCCGTCGGGTGCGAACCATTCGATCTCATGGGCCTCCTCGCCATGGATCGGGCGGTTCTGGAACCAGCGCCGCCGGCGGAACGCGGGGTGGTCCCGGCGGAACGCGATGAGATGGCGTACGAAGGCGAGCAGGTCGAGGTCGGCCCGCTCCCAGTCGAACCAGGACACCTCGTTGTCCTGGGCGTAGCCGTTGTTGTTGCCGCCCTGCGTCCGGCCGATCTCATCGCCACCGAGGAGCATCGGCACACCCTGGGACAGGAAGAGGGTCGTGAGGAGGTTGCGTTGATGGCGGGACCGCTCGGCCAGGATCTCAGGGTCATCGGTCGGGCCTTCGGCGCCGTGATTCCAGGATCGGTTGTGGCTCTCGCCGTCGCGGTTGGCCTCGCCGTTGGCCTCATTGTGTTTCTCCTCGTACGCGACGAGGTCGGCCAGGGTGAACCCGTCATGGGCAGTCACGAAGTTGACGCTGGCGTAGGGACGGCGACCGTTCGAGGCATACAGGTCCGAGCTTCCGGTCAGGCGGTAGCCGAAGTCTGCGAGGGGCTCGGGCGTGCCACGCCAGAAGTCCCGGATCGTGTCCCGGTAGCGCCCGTTCCACTCCGACCAGGTTGGCGGGAAGTTGCCGACCTGATATCCGCCTTCACCGACGTCCCAAGGCTCCGCGATGAGCTTGACCTCGTTGATCATCGGATCCTGGTGAATGAGGTCAAAGAATGCTGATAACCGATCCACGTCGTGGAGCTCGCGCGCGAGGGCGGCCGCCAGGTCGAACCGGAAGCCGTCCACGTGCATTTCGCGGATCCAGTAGCGCAGGCTGTCCATGATCAGTTGGAGGCTGTGCGGGTGCCGCACATTGAGCGTGTTTCCGGTGCCCGTGTAGTCCATGTAGCGTCGCCGGTCGCCAGCGAGCAAACGGTAGTACGCAGCGTTGTCGATGCCCTTGAACGAGAGCATCGGTCCGAGATGATCGCCTTCGGCCGTGTGGTTGTAGACCACATCGAGGATCACTTCGATCTTCGCGGCATGGAGGGCCTTGACCATCGACTTGAACTCCGCGACCTGCTTCGCACCACTTGCAACGCTCGCGTAGCCGTTGTGTGGGGCAAGGAATCCGAGCGTGTTGTAGCCCCAGTAATTCCGCAGGCCCTCCTCGACCAGCCGAGCGTCATGGACGAACTGATGGATCGGGAGCAACTCGACGGCCGTGACGCCGAGGGATTTCAGGTACTCGATGGCGACGGGATGGGCGAGGCCGGCGTAGGTGCCGCGTAACTGGGGCGGGAGTTCCGGATGGAGTTTGGTGAACCCCTTGACGTGAACCTCGTAGATGACGGTCCCATTCGGTGGGTGGCGCGGCAGACGATCGTCGCCCCAGTCGAAATCCGGGTCGACGACCACGGATCGCGGCATAAACGGCGCACTGTCGGACACTGACGCGGCACCGTCGGGATCGTCCATCTGGTACGGAAAGACGGCCGGATCCCAGTTGACCTCGCCCTCAAAGGCCTTTGCGTACGGGTCCATCAGGAGCTTGGCCGGGTTGCACCGATGGCCGGCTTCGGGATCCCACGGACCATGCACCCGGTAGCCGTAGCGCTGACCCGCGTTGATCTCCGGCAGGTAGGCGTGCCACACGAATCCCGTCGACTCGGGCATCGAGATGCGGGTTTCGAGCCCATCGCCGTCGAAGAGGCACAGCTCGACGTTCTCCGCGACCTCGGAAAACAGCGAGAAGTTGGTGCCCCAGCCGTCGTATGTCGCTCCAAGCGGGTAGGGAACGCCAGCCAAGACCGTCGTCATTCGGGCCGACGGCTGCGTCGGGTTCGAATTCGGCAGGCAGCTACGCGGCGGATGGCGGACCGAGCGAGGGATGGGAGCTCCAAGGCGGCGGGCCGGTTCGGCTGGACGGGCGACGTCCGACTCGACGAGGGCCGCGGCTGACCGTAGGCGAGCCCCGTTGGGCTGTCAAACGGCGTCGCGGCGGCCAACTTGTCACTCGGCCCCCCCTCGCGCGCCGCGTATGCTCTGCGCCGATGTGCGAGCACTACGTCGCCCGAAGCGCGTCCCCCTTCCGGCTCGATGAGCTCTGGGCGTTCACGGAGCGCCTCGAGCGGTTCGGCCTTGCGGGCTACGGCTGGGGCGCGGCCTGGATCGACACCACAGGGGCACTCCAGAGCTACCGGGACGTGCGGGCATTCCGGGATGACCCAGGGTCAACAGCGGTCGGTCGAACGGAGACGACGGCTGTGCTCGTCCACCTGCGACGCCCAACCCGGCTGTCCACGCTCGGGATGCCGGATACGCAGCCGTTCGACGATCCTCGCGGGCGGTACAGCTTCAGCCATAACGGAGATCTTCTGAACATCAAGGGCCTCCGTGCGCGGTATCGGACGGAGGGTCGTGTCCATGGTCGGGCCGACTCCGAGGTCGGAGCGCGCTGGCTGGAAGACGAGTGGCACGATGAAGAGCCGGTTCCGCACCTGCTCGGAGCGCTGCACGACAGGTTCGGCGGCCAGGCGAATCTCGCCGTCCTCAGCGCGACCGGCGCAGCGCATCACTACGCCGGCAATCGCGAGAATCCGGTCTTCACGTTCCGGCTCGGGTCCATCGGGATCGCCGGAACCGGCATCTACTCGCTGGATCGATCGCTCTTCAAGTTCGTCGCCCACGGCGCCACGGACCGCCGAGTGGTCAAGATCCGCACGACGATTTCCCTCGATCCGGACGGCAGCCCGACAACCGCGTAACAGCGACGGATCTCCGGCGTCTATCGACCGGGCAAATATCGATGGGAGAGGAGACAGGGGACGTGGAAGCAGCACACGTCGCGACCGGCGCCGACGATTCTGACCGGCCGAGTGCCGATCTTCCCCCCGCGCAACTGGTACGCCTGTCCCTCTACTGGCTTGGGCTCTCCAGCATCTTCACCGGTCTCACGGCGATCCTGTCGGGGCGCATTCAATTCGACGGGCTCGGGGCGCGCGGGTCTGAGGGCACCACGCTCTTCGCGCTGAACTTCGCCGGCGCACTGATCGCCGCACTTGTTCAGCCGACCGTCGGCTCCATTTCCGACTACACGATCACCCGCTGGGGCCGCCGCAAGCCCTACATCTTCATCGGGTCGGTGCTCGACGTGGTGTTCCTGTTCGGGATCGCGACCTCGAACACGATCGTCTCGATCGCGGCGTTCATGGTCCTGCTCCAGGTCAGCGCCAACTTCGCGCAGGGCCCGTTCCAGGGCTACGTACCGGATCTCGTCCCGAAGCGCCAGGTCGGGACGGCCTCTGCGCTCGTCGGCCTGTTCCAGGTCCTGGGCAATGTGGCCGGGTTCGGAATCGGATCGTGGGCCGTTGCAACCGGCGATTTCTTCACCGGAACCATGGCGCTCGGGGCACTGGAACTCGTGACCATGGTGTCCGTTGTCTGGCGCGTTGCCGAGGGACGAACGGCACGGGCCAGAGACGGCAAGTCCTGGCCGACCATCGCCCGGGAGGCCTGGGGTACGGACATCCTGCGGGAGCGGTCCTTCATGTGGCTGGTCGGTTCGCGCTGGTTCGTCCTGATGGGCGCCAACATGCTCGTCAACTTCGCGACCTTCTATCTGGCGCAGACCTTTGCCCTGAGTCAGGCGGAGACCGGGGGGACGAACATCCTCCTGCTCGGTGCAACGGTGCTCGGAAATGTCGTCGCCGTCGTTCCCGCCGGCCGCCTGTCTGATCGAATCGGACGGAAGCCGGTCATCTACGCGGCGTGTGCCGTGGGCGCGGCCGGGATGGCCATCGCGGCCGCCGCGCCCGTCGTGCTCGTCGCGGCCGCGGGGGCTGCGTTATTTGGAGCGGGCGTCGGCATGTTCCTCGCCGTCGATTGGGCCCTCATGACGGACATCATCCCGAAGGCATCTTCCGGCCGGTACATGGGGATCAGCAACGTTGCGACGGCCACCTCAGGCATCTTCGCCGTCATGAGCGGCGGTCTCCTGATGGATGCGGTGAACCGTTCATTGGGCTACGGCCTCGGCCCACGCATGGCCTTCGGGCTCGCAGTGATCTACTTCGCAGTCGGCGGGCTGTTGCTCCGTCCAGTGGTCGAGCCGCCGCGGGGAACCACCGCCGCGTGACGCCGACGCAAGGCGGCCGTTACCCGTGAGCGGGCGACAAGAAGCACCTTGTAAGCGCTCTGGGGCAGGCCTAGTGTTAGCGATCTGAGGGCGGCGGCCGAAGTGGACGGTCGCCTCGCTTCCGTGGGAGGGTCCCCGATGAGTATTTCGACCATGGCGCGCCTCGCCGAGGGCGACTCAGCCGAGCCTGATTCCACGCTCCAGAGCGCGATCCGCCTGATCGCCGGCTACATCCCGGCCGAGGCCATCGCCACCTACATCATCGTGCTCGGTCTGCTTTCTCCGGGCTCGGATGCGTCGTCGGACCAGGTCCAGGCCATCCGGGTCGTCTGCTTCGTGATCGGGCTCACGGTCGCCGTCGGCCTCGCGTTCGTCACCTTCAAGGGCGGCACGCTGACCAAGCGCGAGCAAAAGCGACGCGAGTGGATCGTCGCCGGACTCGCGGCCGTCAGTTTCGCCATCTATGCGGCCGCGATGCCCTCCTTCTTCTTCCAGGTGACGATCCTGACGATCCCCTGGGGGCAGTGGGCCGCCGTCCTGGCCATCATCACCGCGCTCGTCCTTCCGACGATCGCCAAGGCGCTCCGCGTTCGCAAGTAGCCGCCCCATCGCGGGACGCGGGCGCGGGTTCGGGGCGAGCGCTTCGGCGTCACCGCGCCCGCCGGTATACTCGCCCGCAACCATGAGCGACGGCACGGTCATGATCATTGGCGGGGCTGAGGACAAGATCCGGGATCGGATCATCCTCAGTCGTTTCGTCGCCCTCGCCGGCGGCGAGGATGCGGTCGTCGTCATCGTCTCAACGGCCTCGTCGCTCGGGACCGAGGCTGGTGAGCGGTACCGGCAGATCTTCTCCGAGCTCGGCGTTCAGACGATCCGACCCGTGCACGCCATGACCCGGGCCCAGGCGAACGACGAGGCGTTTGCCCGCCTGCTGCGTGGCGCGACAGGGATCTACCTGACCGGCGGCAATCAGCTCCGTCTGTCGTCCACGATCGGCGGTACCCGCCTCGCCGAGGCGATCCTCGATCGGTTCCGGGACGGTGCCGTCGTGGCCGGTACCTCCGCAGGCGCGTCGGCCATGTCGAGCCACATGATCGCGTTTGGCGCGTCGGGGGCCACCCCGAAACACCGCATGGCCGCGATCGCGGCCGGACTGGGCGTGTTGCCCGGGGTCATCGTGGATCAGCACTTCCAGCAGAGGAACCGCCTCGGCCGCCTGCTCAGCCTGATCGCCCAGAATCCCAGCCTGCTCGGGATCGGGGTGGATGAGGACACGGCCGGTGTCGTCGGTCCGGACCACGTGCTCGAAGTGATCGGTCGCGGCAGCATCACGATCGTCGACGGAGCCGCCGCCGAGACCGACGCCTGGGAGGTTCGCGGACACCGCCCGGTCATGCTGAGTGGCGTCGTCCTCCACTCGCTGCCTGCGGGCTATCGCTTCGACCTTGCGCGACGGGACCGCATCACCACACCGAGCCTGAAGGCGCTGCCGGGCGGCGAGGCCATCGCGTCCAGCTAGGATCGAACTGCCGCCGGGTCCGCCGGCGCAAGAGTGAGGATGACGAGCGTGCCCAAGGCCACCGGAGCGACAACCCAAGCGAAGCGAGCCAAGAGCGCCAAGAGCGCCAAGAGCGCCAAGAGAGCCCCAGAGGGTCGCCCGCTGCCCGATCTCCGAATCCTCGAGACGAGGATCCTCCGTGGTCCGAACTTCTGGTCGCGTTCGCCGGTCGTGCGAATGCTCGTCGATCTCGGCTCCCTCGAGCAGTTCCCCAGCAACACGATCCCAGGTTTTGTGGACGGGTTGGTGGCCTGGATCCCCTCGCTCGAGGATCACGCGTGCTCACTGAACCGCCGCGGCGGATTCCTGACCCGGCTTCGCGACGGTACCTGGGCGGGGCACGTCGCCGAGCACATCTCGCTGGAGCTTCAGAACCTCGCCGGCACGGACGTCCGCCACGGCAAGACCCGCGGCGCGGGCACGGACGGCCAGTACAACGTGATCTACGAATTCCGGGAGGAGTCCGTCGGGATCGAGGCGGGCAAGCTTGCCGTCCGGATCGTCAACTACCTGGTCGATCACGCCGCCGATCCCGATTTCGATTACCTCACCGAACTCGAGCGGCTCATTCGGCTGGCCGAGCGACAGGCATTCGGGCCGTCGACACAGGCGATCCTCGACGAAGCCGCCTCGCGGGACATCCCGTACATCCGGCTCGATCGGCACTCGCTGGTGCAGCTGGGCCAGGGCGTCCACCAGCAACGCATCCGGGCGACGATGACCTCGCGCACATCGGGGATCGCGGTCGACGTGGCGAGCGACAAGCACCTGACCAACCGCCTGCTCGATTCAGCCGGGCTGCCGGTTCCCAAGGCCGATCTCGTCGAGGACGTCGAGGCTGCCATCACAGCCGCCCGTCGAGTCGGATTCCCGTGCGTGCTGAAACCGCTCGACGGCAATCATGGCCGAGGCGTGCATCTCGATCTCCAGAACGACGAGGACGTCCGCGCTGCCTTCGGGCCGGCACTCCGTGAATCTCGGTCGGGGGAGGTCGTCGTCGAGAGCTACATCCACGGCAACGACTATCGCTGCCTGGTGATCGGGGGGCGGGTTGCCGCGATTGCGGAGCGCGTCCCGGCGTCCGTGGTGGGGGACGGCGTGACCTCGGTTCGCGGGCTGGTCGAGCGAACCAATGCCGACCCGCGGCGCGGCATCGGGCACGAAAAGGTACTGACGAAGATCAAGATCGACGACGCGGCCGAGGGGCTCGTCCGCGACCAGGGCTTCCAACTCGACGCGATTCCGCCTGCCGGTACGCGAGTCAAGCTTGCCCTGACCGGCAACATGTCCACCGGCGGGACGTCGATCGATCGGACGCTCGAGGCGCATCCCGACAACGTCGAGATCGCCGAGATGGCAGCTCGGGTCGTGGGGCTGGACGTCGCCGGGATCGATTTCATCTGCCCGGACATCACGGTTCCGGTGCGAGAAACCGGTGGCGCCATCGTCGAGGTCAACGCTGCGCCCGGGTTCCGCATGCACACCCACCCGACGGAAGGAGAGCCCCAGTATGTGGCCCGGCCGGTCATCGACCTGCTTTTCCCGCCCGGAGCCCCGGCCAGGATCCCGATCATCGGCGTGACCGGCACGAACGGGAAGACGACGACTGTCCGGATGATTTCCCACATCCTGAAGCTGATGGGCCGGCGTGTCGGGATGACGTCGACCGACGGCATCGTGGTGGACGGGCGGATGATCAAGCGGGGCGACATGTCGGGCCCGAAATCGGCCCGCATGATCCTCCAGAACCCGACGGTCGACACCGCGGTGTTCGAAGTCGCCCGGGGCGGAATCCTGCGCGAGGGCCTCGGCTACGACCGCAACGACGTTGCCGTGGTCACCAACGTGACCGGCGATCATCTGGGACTTGGCGGAATCGATACCGTGCGCCAGCTAGCCGACGTGAAGGCCGTGCTGGTGGAGTCCGTGCCCCGCTCCGGCACGGCCGTGCTCAACGCTGACGACGTCAACGTCGCCCGGATGGGCCAGCAATGTGACGGGGCGGTCATCTACTTCTCGATGCAGACCGAGAAGGGAGAGGCCGGATTTGATCGCGTGGACGGCCACTGCGGCCGCGGCGGCGCGGCATTCGCGATTCGACATACGCCCGAAGGCGATCAGATCGTGCTGCGCCACGGGCCCCGCACGATGCCCGTGCTGTACACACACCTGATCCCGGCGACCTTTGGCGGCCGCGCCCGCATGAACGTGGCCAATGCGCTGGCGGCGGCGGCAGCGGCGTGGGCCTCGGGGGCGCACCTGCACGACATTCGCCAGGGCCTCAGGACCTTCACCACGTCGTTCTTTCAGGCCCCCGGTCGTCTCAATCTGGTCGAGGTCGGTGGCGTTCGCGTCGTGATCGACTATTGCCACAACGTCGATGGCATGCGCCACCTGGCTGATTTCGTGAACCGGATGATGACCGACAACGGCGTCCGTTCCGGCCGGGCCATCGGCGTCATCGGGGTCCCGGGCGATCGTCGTGACGAGGACATGCGCGACTACGGGGCTCTGGCTGCCACGGCATTCGACGAGATCATCGTCCGCGAGGACCGCAACCTGCGGGGCCGTGCAGCGGCCGAAACCGCCGCCCACGTGATCGAAGGAATCGCGCGCGCGCAGCGGGCAGGTGCCCGGACTGGCCAGGCCGAGGAGATCCTTGACGAGCTGACCGCCGTGCGGGTCGCCCTCGGACGGGCCACGTCGGGGGATCTCCTCGTGATGTGCGTGGATGACGCCATCAGCGTGTATCGGGAAACGATGGAGACGGCCGGACACGGCCAGGGAACCACCGCGTTCGCCGATCCCGGCGAAATGGAGGCGCCGGAGGGCTGAAGCCCGCGCTACGTGGGCCGCGTGTCGCCGCCGCTTAGTCCTAGCGGCTGAGGTTCAGGTTCGCGCTGACGGCCCGAACGATGATCCAGATCTCGGCCAGCGAGATCACCACGAGCGCGATACCGATCGCCATTTCCACGGGGCAACTCCTCCATCCCTTGGATCGCCGGTCTTTCGGCGTTGCCGCAATCATGGCCGTCACGAGACCGCGCCGTCACGCGTTTCCGCACGCTCCCGGGTCAGCGCCGCGATCGGCCATCGAGGCGGGGCGCGAGTCCGATCAGGTCGGCGGCGGTCTCCACAGGGCGATAGTGCAGGCTGCGGAGCAGGGCAAAGACCCCGTCGCGATCCTCGTGGCAGAGCAGGACCACGATCCGCGCGGCATCGGGGCGAGAGCCAGCGGCGGCGGCCCCTGCGCCATTCAATTCGGCCTGAAGTGCGGCAACTTCGGTTTCGTAGACCGGGATTTCGCTCAGCCACCCAGCGGCGGTGGCCCCGGCCCGAAGTTCACCGATCACCGATTCGCGGGAGCGGCCGCGCAGGTAGCGCAACGTTTCCTTGAAGACGAGCCTCTGAGCGCGCCCAGCTGCAATCGCACCCATGCCTCGGAGCGTGTCGTCGGGCCGGTCGCCGGCCGTGCCGATGATGACCGTCATCGGGATCACCCGGCCCCCGGCGCCTGCGGCGACGCCCGCGGCGACGTCGAGCAGGGCGCCCAACCCCGCCTCGTTGTGGGCGAAGTCCACGATCGCGATGCGCCCGCCATTCCGGAAGATGTTCATGCGGCCCGGCGACTCGTCCGCGGTCGGCCGGAAATCGAGCAGGCCGGCTCGCACTTCGTCGATGCTCAGGCCCAGGGCTCGTGCACCGGCCGCCGCGGCGAGTGCGTTGGCCACGTTGTGCTGTGCCAGGCCCGCCAGCGTGATCGGGACCTCGCGCACAGGCGCGATGGGGGTCCACTGGTCACCGTCGGCCTCACCGAGCTCACCTCGACGAACCAGATATGCGCGGCCCCCGCTGGCGAGGTGCCGCCGGACCGGAGTCGACGCATCCCCGCGCAACGTGAACAGGGCGACCTTCGCCCTGACGGTTCGGGCCACTGCCCGGACGAGCGGGTCGTCGGCGTTGAGGATCACCCAGCCCTCGGGCCGGGTGATCCGGCAGATCGTGGCCTTGACCTCGGCGAGTTCGGGGAGCGTGTGGATGCCGTGGAGGTCGAGGTGGTCGGACGTGACATTGGTCAGGATGCTGGCGTCGTTTGATTCATAGCCCACCCCCCGCATCACCAGGCCGCCTCGCGCGGTCTCGAGGACGGCGACATCAACGTCGGACCGGCGGAGGATCTCCTGGGCCCCGCCCGGCCCGGTCCAATCGCCGGAATCCACGATCCGCTCATCAACGAGGATGCCATCTGATGTTGTCGTCCCGACGCGGCGTCCCGCCTGGAGCAGGATCCGGGTGATCAGTCGGGTCGTGGTCGACTTCCCGTTGGTGCCCGAGATGGAGATGATGGCCTGCCGCCGCTCGGTGTCGCGGATCCAGGGCGGCGGCGTGGCCGACGAACGGCGAATCCGGCCGGTCCACTGCTCGAGGAGCTGAGCCTGGGATCCCGTGAGCCGTGCTCGTCGAGCCGGGGTCGCCGCTCGATCGGACATCGCGAACGCAGCCTCGGCGACGAGGCGCGCGCGCTCGGCGCCAACCCATGGCCAGGTCACGATCCAGTGGCCAGGATCGGACGATCGATGCACCCGGATGCCGCCGACACCTTCACCGTGTGTGATCCGAAGGCGGCGAGCCCACCCGGCCAGGGTCAGGACGGGTTCGGGCCAGTCACGCTTGGGTACGGTTGCGCCAAGATGGATCAGCGCGTGGCGGGCCGGCAACCGCTGGCCGAACCATGTCCGCCGGCGTCCGATGGCGACCTCGACCTTGACCACGGGCTCGAGCCGGTAGACATTCGGTCCTTCGAGGAGGCGGATCTCGATGAGCTTCACGGTCCTCGGCAGGATAGCAACGCGCCGTTCCGGCAATTCGGGTGATCTCGTCGCGCCCTACACTCCCCGGATGAACGCACGGCAGGCACCTGGGAGCGGCGTAACGCAGGCCGAGCTCGATGCGCTCGAGGCGACCGTGCGCGGTGGCTACCCGCAATTCCTCGCCGAGCTTGAGCGTCTCTGCAACATCGATTGCGGGAGCTACTCGCCGGTGGGCGTGAACGAGATCGCGAGCTGGGTCGCCGCGGCATTCGCGGATCTCGGCGCTGCGGTTGAGCGGAGGCCCGATCCGTCCGGCCGATATGGCGATACCGTCATCGGGACGTTTCACGGTCGAGCGGGCGGGGGCCCACGGATCCTCCTGATCGGCCACATGGATACCGTCTTCTCCGACGGCACGGTAGCGCAGCGACCCTTCAGCCTCGACGGGGACATCGCGAAGGGGGCGGGTGTCACCGACATGAAGGGCGGCCTGCTGGCCGGAATCCATGCGCTGGCCGCGCTGCGCGGGCTCGGCGGTGGCTGGGCCGACCTTCCCTTCGAGCGAATCACCTATGTCGCGAATCCGGACGAGGAGATCGGTTCGCCGAGTTCCACGCCGCACATCCGGGAGATCGCCGCTGATTCCGATCTCTGCCTGGTCCTCGAATGCGCGCGGGCGAATGGCGACTTCGTCTCATCCCGCAAGGGCATCGCGGACCTGCGCGTCACAATCCACGGCCTGGCGGCTCACGCCGGCGTCGAACCTGAGAAGGGCCGCAACGCCATTCTTGCGGGCGCCCGAATCGTCGAGCGCATTCAGGCGCTCAACGGCCGGTGGCCGGGGGTGACGACCAATGTCGGCGTCTTCCAGTCCGGGACACGACCCAACGTGGTGCCCGACCTGGCCACTCTCGAGATTGATGTCCGCGGCGTGACGCGATCGGCGCTCGAAGCCGCTGTCGCGGCCGTTCATGCCATTGCCGCCGAGCCCGGAGTGCCGGACATCACGGTGGAGATCGAGCAGATCGCGGGCTGGCAGCCGATGGAGAAGCTGGAGCGGTCCGGTCGTCTGGCTGAGCATGTCAAGGCCCTGGCAGGTCGCCTTGGCTTCTCGACCACGGATGTCGGCACGGGCGGAGCTTCAGATGCCAACACCACATCTGGCATGGGCGTCCCATCGATCGATGGGCTCGGTCCCGTCGGCGGGCGAGACCACTCGCCGGAGGAGTACCTCGAGGTCAGCTCGATCGTGCCACGCACGACCCTGCTCGCCGCCCTCCTCCTGGCGGCGGGCCGTGATCCCGAGGTCGCGGCCTGGCGCCCGACCGCCGAGCCGTGAGTCGGCGGCAGGTCAGCTCCGGTAGTCCCTGGGAGGGTCCCTACGGGTACAGCCGCGCAGTCGTCGTCGGCGACACATGCTGGGTCGCCGGCACGACCGACCCAGGACTCGAACATCCTGACGACCCGGCTGGGCAGGCGCGCGCTGCCCTGATGATCATCGAGGGGTCACTGGCGGAAGTCGGATTCCGCATGAGCGACGTCGTCCGAACCCGGATGTACGTCACCGATCCGATCCACGCCGCTGCTGTGGCCGAAGTCCATGGCGAGGTCTTCGGGGACATCCGGCCCGCCGCGACGCTCGTCGTGGTCCTCGCGCTCCTCGAACCGCAGTTGCTTGTGGAGATCGAGGTGGATGCGGTCCGCTCGTAGGGACGTTCGATAGGGCCTTCGTATTCCCACGACGGGCATCAGCCGGACGGAGGGTTTCGCGAGCGCCGCCAGATCACCCGAGAGCGCGGGCGACCGCAGCGATGCCGGCAGCAGCCAGCAAGCCCAGCAAGAGGCTGCCACGTACCGCCACCAGGAGCACACAGGCGCCCACCGCGACCCACTCAATACCAACATGCAATTCGGTGTGGCGCGCGGCATCGGTCACGACGATCGTGTTCAGGGCCGCCAGCGCTGCGAGGATGGCCGGCCCGACGAACCTCAGGTATGTGCGGACGCCCGCAGGGAGGCGGTGCATGCCAGGAACGAGAAGCGGGATCGCGCGCCACGGATAGGTGACCGCCCCCATGAGGAGGGCCAGCCAGACGAGCTCAGTGCGCATGGAGCCGCTCCGGGACGACCATGGCGACCGCCGGCCCGATCAGCCCACCCGCGAGGACGCCGGCCGCGGGATCCCAAGCGAGCGCGACACTGACACCGACGATCGCCCCGACCAGGGCGGCCACGAGCTCGCGACGCCCGCCGATGAGCCCGACCGCGAGCCCCGCCATGGACGCCGGGAAGATGACGTCGAGTCCGTACACCGAGGGGTCGGGGATCTGGCCTCCGACGATTGCGCCCACCAGCGTCGCAAGGTTCCAGGGGATGAATTCCGTGACTACGGCCGCCCACCAGTAGCCGCGCTCATCCCCGCGACCGATGCGCCGGAAGTGGGCGATCGACAGGGCGTAGGCCTCGTCGGTGAGGACATGGGCCATCAGCGCGCGGATTGGCCTTGGGCGATCGGACAGGTACGGGGCGAGTGACGCGCCGTACAGGAAGTGACGCGCGTTGATGAAGGCGGTCAGCAGCACGACGCCCGGCCAGCTGAAGCCGCCAAGGACGTAGCCGATCGCGGCGAATTGGGCCGTGCCGGCGAAGACGAAGACCGACATCGCAGTGGCCTCGATCACCGAGAACCCCGCGGCACGCGCCGCCAGTCCGTAGACGAGCCCGAAGCCGATCCCGCTGGCCACCATCCCGAGGCTGTCGAGCCGGAGGCGACGGCGGGAGGCGACGACCTCCGCGAGGGTGGCCACCGGCGGCAGGTCGGACGGGTTGGTCAGCGCAGGAAGGTCTTCGCGCACGTGCCGTCGCAGACCACGAAGACGGCGTGGAGATCGCGCGCGTATCCGGCAGCGTGCAGGATCCCTGGGCAGCCACGCGTCGGGCACTTCCAGACCCACCGGGATTCGGCCGGATCGAGGGGCGTCGTCTCGGCCGCGAGGGTAGCCGCCAATCCATCACGAGCCTCGATCAGCGCGGCCACGCGCGCTGCTCGGTCCTTGTCGGATTCGCTGGAGTATGGATAACTCTGGCCGATGTTCGAGGTCACCGGATCCTCCGGAAAGTGGGCGTAACGAGCGCCGAGTATCGCATACGTCCGTGGCCGGCCTCGCGGGCGTTCAGTCGACTTTCGGGAACCTGACCGGGCTGGATTCAGACGGAGTCTTCGATCACCGTGGGGCGGCCCGGGCCGAGGTAGTGCTCCATGCTCCGCAGGCGAGAGAGTGGCACGAGCGCCACAAGCAGGAGACCCCCGGTGGCGAGCAGGAGGCCATCCATCCCGAGGGTGTCGGCCACCACACCGCCGATCAGGCTCCCGCCGATCTGACCGAGCGCGAGAAAGACGGAATACAGGCCCATGATCGCGCCGCGGTCCTCCGGGAACCGCTCGCTGATGTCGGCGAGGAGGCCGACGGCGGCCGGCGTGGCGCCGGCGAGCAGGAACAGCCCGATGGCGACCGCGATCGCGGAGACAGCGACAGCTGCGGCGATCAGCAGGGATCCGCCGGCCGCGAAGCCGGCGTGATTGACGACGAGGCCGGCGGCAACCAGTCCGACCCCGCCGAGAACACCAAACCAGATGATCGTCGTCCGTCGAAACTGGTCGAAGCGATTGCCCCACCACAGGATCCCGGCGCCAAAGATGATGGCGATCACGATGGCGCCCAGGGTGATCTGCACGGCCGTGAACCCTTGCAGCAGCCACTGGTCGGGGAATGCCGGATTGGACTTGGAGAACTGGAACAGGGACTGGCTGAACCACAGCCCGATGGACGCGTTGACCGCAATCCAGGTCGGGGCCAGCAGGAGCACGTGGGAGTGTCCGATCAAATCGAGGTATCGGCGCACGGCCGCGACTGACCGAGGGGCAGGATCAACCACTGGTGCTGTGTATTGCACGCCGAACCGGTAGATCAGGAACGAGGCGACGTAGACCAGGGCGTTGATCAGAAAGGCATCCCGGCCGATTGAGGCGAACAGGAGTGGTGCCACGATGAACCCTGCGCCAAGCCCGGCGAGTGTCGCTCCCTCGAACCGGGCGGCCGCCCGGCCGCGCAACGGTTCGTTGCCGGCGGTCGCCAGGGCGATAAACCCGAGAATCGAAGGGACCGACGCGGCCGTCGACGCTCCCTCCAGAAAGCGCGTCCCGCCAAGCAAGCCGACATGCGATGTGAACGCCGTGATGACGACCGCGATCGCCCCGAAGGCCGGCCCGTAGAGCATGACGCGCCGCGTGCCGACGCGGTCGGCCAGAACGCCGAAGATCGGGGAGAGAATGAGTTCAGCGAGGTAGAACGCTGCAGCCAGCGCTCCGACGACCTTGGCGTCGATGTCGCTCCCGGGGGCTTTCGCGAGATCGGCCAGGTAGAACGCGAGCATGGCTCCCGTCAACCCGGTGCTGAACCGCAGCGTGAAGGTTCCGACCAGCACCCAGCGAAGGGATCGTTCCATCCGCGGAAGCGTAGCCGGTTGCTACCAGCGCCACGTGCCCGGTGCGAGAGGGCCTTCGGCCCGGCGAGAGTGAGCCCTCGGCCCGGCGGGAGCGCGCCATCCGCCCACGCGATTCTGCTTCCAGATGCGTGCGCGTGGCCCTATGATCCTCACGAAGAGGGGCCGCGGCGCCAGCCAGGACGGCATCCCCCCGAGGAGGAGACCTGTGGGCCACGTCGCCATCGTCACCGATTCCGCGTCCGACCTGCAACCGGAGCGTAGCGACTCTCTTGGGATCATCGTGGTCCCGCTCGTCGTGACGTTCGGGACCGAGACCTTCAAGGCCGGCGTCGAACTGTCAACAGCGGAGTTCTGGGCCCGCATGACGGCACCCGAGGCGCCGTTTCCGACCACCGCTGCCTGCTCGCCCGGCGACTTCAAGGCGGCCTACGACAGCGCATTCGCAGCCGGCGCGGACGCCATCGTGTCCATCCACGTTGCTGGAACGCTGTCCGGGACCATCAAGAGCGCCGAGATCGCCAAGGGCATGCTCCCGGATCGCGAGATCCACATTGTCGACACGCTGGGCGTCTCGATGTGCGAAGGACTGCTCGCCGAGCTCGCCGTCGGCATGGCCACGGCCGGCGTCCAGGCCGCCGAGATCGCTCGGGTCTGTGAGGCACGCCGCGCTGACATCGCGACCGTCCTGACGCTCGATACCCTCGAGTACCTGAAGCGTGGCGGTCGGATCAGTGGCGCTCAGGCCGCAATTGGCACCCTCCTGTCGCTGAAGCCGATCATCGAGGTCAAGGACGGGAAGGTCGAGACCGTGGACAAGGTCCGCACCCGTGGCAAGGCACGTACCAGGGTCATCGACACCTTGTGCGTTCGCCCGGTGGAGCGGCTGTCCGTTCTTCATACGACGAACGCGGATGTCGAGACGTTTCGGGATGAGCTCGTGGCTCGGATCCCTGGCGGGATCGACCCGTCGATGGTGACGATCGAACTCGTCGGGCCCTCCGTCGGGCCGCATCTGGGCCCGGGGTGCGTGGGGGCGGTAGCGCTCTACCGGCACGAGTAAACGGGTTGCCGCGGCTATACTCCGGTCGCATTCCGCGCGTGAAGTGCCCCGCCCCCCGGGCGCGCCTCGCGCACCGTGGGGTCGTCCGGGAGACGGCTCAGCATTCGGACCAGCGATGGAGGGTCCGAACCGGAGGAAGTCCGAACCCATGACGACCGAATTCGCAACCGCCCCGATCAACGCGTGGGCCGTTGCGCAGGAACAGTTCGATCTTGCTGCCGAGCGCCTCGGCCTCGATGAGGGTATGCGCGCCGTCCTCCGCGAGCCTCGCCGCGAACTGACCGTTCACTTTCCCGTCCACATGGACGACGGGTCCGTTCGGGTGTTCACTGGCTACCGAGTCCAGCACAACCTGGGCCGTGGCCCCGCCAAGGGCGGCATTCGCTACCACCAGGACGTTTCACGCGACGAGGTCAAGGCCCTCGCCATGTGGATGACCTGGAAGTGTGCGGTCGTCGGCATTCCGTACGGCGGCGGCAAGGGCGGCGTCATCGTCGATCCGAAGAAGCTCTCGATCCGCGAGGTCGAGGCGCTGACACGTCGGTTCTTCACCGAGATCGAGATCCTGATCGGGCCCGAGAAGGACATCCCGGCTCCGGACGTCAACACGAACGCCCAGATCATGGCCTGGATGATGGACACCTACTCGATGCACGCCGGGTACACCGTCCCGGGCGTGGTCACGGGCAAGCCAATCAGCCTCGGCGGGTCGGAGGGACGTAACGAAGCCACCGCGCGGGGAACCGTCTTCTGCATCATCGAGGCCACCCGCCATCTCGGCATGGAACTCAACAAGTCACGAGTTGCGATTCAGGGCTTCGGCAACGCCGGCTCGATCGCTGCGACCCTCATCTCCGCCGAGGGATCGACGGTCGTCGCGGTCTCGGACTCCACCGGCGGGATCCATAACGCCGCCGGTCTCGACATCGCAAGGGTCATCGCCTGGAAGAAGGAGCACGGCACCGTCCAGGGCTTCCCCGGAGCGATCGATGTCTCCAGCTCCGACGTCCTGACCGTTGACTGCGACATCCTGATCCCGGCCGCGCTCGAGAACCAGATCACCGCGGACAACGCCGACGACGTCAAGGCTCGACTGATCGCCGAGGCCGCCAACGGCCCGACGACGCCGGAGGCGGACCAGATCCTCTGGAAGAAGTCCAAGTTCATGATTCCGGACATCCTGTGCAATGCCGGTGGCGTCACCGTCTCGTACTTCGAGTGGGTGCAGGATCTCAATCGCGACCACTGGAGCGAGGCGGTCGTCAACGAGAAGCTCAAGGAGATCATGGTCAAGGCCTTCAGCGAGACCCTCGCGGTGGCGCGCCGCGAGCAGTGCGACATGCGGACCGCTGCCTATCTCCTGGCGGTGGCGCGGGTTGCCGACGCGATGGCCATGCGCGGCCTTTACCCGTAGGCCTACGGCCGGCCGCCAACCGAAGAGCCCCGGTTCACGCCGGGGCTCTTCGATTCAGCCCCGGCGGAGGTCGGCCGAGCACGCAGATCTGAGTGCTACCATCGCGGACATGCTCGACCACGAAGAGAAGTTCCTGTTCAAGGAGGAGATCGGCCATCTCGCCAACGCGGTGGCCGAACCCGGCACGCTCGATAATGTCGAGGATCTCCTCACGGATGTGATCACCAGTCCGCGTTTCGATTCCGAGGTGTTCACCCTGGAGCGCAGCCTGCAGGTGATGCTCGGCGCTCGGGCCGGGACGACGCTCGTCGGCCTGCTCACCGTGGCCCCCGAGGTCTTCGACGAGGTGGCCGAGGTGCACATTCCGCCGGAGGTACACGAGCGCCTCGTGGCCTGGCGCGCGCGTTTCGGGCTGGCCATCGACAACGCTCTGAACTACCTGAACAACCCGGACGGTATTCAGGGCCACAACTTCGCGACGCAGATCGCGCATGTCGAAGATCGCCGCGTGCTGCAGGGCCGCCTGACTCTCGTCCGCTACAACAACGAACCGCAGTTCTTCGTCGCCGATGCGGTCGTGTTCCTGAGTCTTATTGCCGACGTGATGGAACGTCTCGGCCCCTATCTCGAGCCGGATGCGGTGGACGCGGACACGATGGCGCGACTGCGCGACGGTGTGCAGTTGGTCGAGCGCAAGTCGGCGCCACGACCCTAGGGCCGACCTGGGCCCACGACCAACCGGTCACAATCGATCGATGCGCCAGCTGTACCTCGCCGCGACCGGCCAGAACCGCGGCAAGACCACCACGTCGCTCGGCCTCCTGAACGGCTTCCTGTCTCGCGGCCTCCGCGCGGGATTCATGAAGCCGGTCGGCCAGCGCACGGTCATCGCGCACGGCGAGCCCGCCGACGAGGACGCAGTACTGATGCGCGAAACGTTCGACCTGGCCGAGCCGTACAGCGTTATGAGTCCGGTCCACATTCCCCGCGGGTTCACGAAGGCGTACATCGCCGGGCAGGTCGTCGATGATCTCGGGGCGCGGATCGCCCGGGCCCACGCTGCCTACCTCGACTACGACGTCCTGCTCGTCGAGGGCACCGGACACGCCGGGGTCGGGGCGGTCATCGGTCTCTCGAACGCCACGGTCGCTGCGATGCTCGGCGCACCAGCCATCATCGTCAGCGGAGGCGGCGTGGGTCGCCCGATCGACGAGATCGTCCTCAACGCCGCCCTGTTCCGTGCTCATGGCGTAACGGTCGCGGGGGCCATCGTCAACAAGGTCGACATCGACGCGCAGCCGGGGATCGCGGCGGTGATCGCGCGGGGGCTCGAGCCGTACGGGATCCCGCTGCTTGGAGCGTTGCCGCTCCGCCAAATCCTGTCCAACCCGACCCTCGAGATGGTCCTGGAGGGTGTCCGCGGCGAGGTCATCCACGACGGGCCCGACCTCGACCGCGTGATCGACGGCGTGGCCGTCGGGGCGATGGAGCCGCGCCACATGCTCGAGCGTGTCGGTCCGGGAACGCTGGTGATCGTGCCCGGCGATCGAGAGGACGTGATTCTCACGCTCACGACGGCTCATGAGATCGGGCTCGCCGGCGGAACTGCGTCGGGGGAGCTGTCCACGGGCCCCCGCAGGTCCGGCAAGAACGATGGCGAGGGGGCGGCCATCGGCCTCGTCCTGACCGGCGGATATCGTCCCCGGCCGGCTGTCCTTGACGCGATCCGCCGGTCCGACCTGTTCGCAACCCTTGTCAACGAGGACACCTACGCCGTGGCCTCCGAGGTACATGACCTACTCGTCAAGACGCACGTCGCAGACATCGTGAAGATCGACCTCATCAAGCAACTCGTGGAAGACAACCTCGACGTCGATCGAATCCTCGAGGTGGCCGGGCGACCCCGCGTTTGATCAGCCTGCAGCTGGCGGGCTGTCGGCAGCCCGCCAGGCCCCGTGTCGGCCCCGAGCCGCGTCAGCCGAGCAGTTCGTTATCGATCAGGCGAGTGCTACCGAACCGGACGGCCAGCGACAGCAGCGTCGGGCCGGCAACGCGGTCGAGTTCGATCAGCGTGTCGGCATCGGCGCACGAGACGTAATCGACGTCCGCCAGCGGCGTCTTGGCCAGAACCTCGGACATCAGTGACCGAAGGGTGTCGCCAGATCGCTCCCCTCGCTGCCAGGCGACACGCGCTTGCGCCAAGGCGCGATGGAGGACCGGTGCGGCGGCACGTTCGGTTGGGGTCAGGTGCTCGTTCCGGGACGACATCGCCAGTCCGTCGTGTTCGCGGACGGTCGGGCAGGCCACGACCTCGGTGGGAATCGCCAGGTCGATCGCCATGTGTCGAATGACGGCGATCTGCTGCGCGTCCTTCTGCCCGAAGTAGGCTCGTTCGGCACGGACCAGCCCGAACAGGATCGCGACCACCGTGACGACGCCTTCGAAGTGCCCGGGCCGGGCCCGGCCCTCGAGCGGCTGCGCGATGGCGCCAACAGAGACGGTGGAATCGAATCCGGCCGGATAGATCTCATCGACACTGGGCGCGAACACGACGTCCACACCCTCGGCTTCACAGACGGCCACGTCACGGGCCTCATTGCGCGGGTATTGGGCGAGGTCGGCGGGTGCGCCGAACTGGCGCGGGTTGACGAAGATCGAGACGACGCTCGTCTGATTCTCGGCGCGGGCCCGCCGGATCAGCGCGCGGTGGCCCTCGTGGAGCCAGCCCATCGTCGGCACCAGGCCGACGGGGCGCGGACGATCATTCAGGACACCGCGGAGCGCCTCCCGGGTGCGAACAACGCTCGTGGCCAAGCGGTCAGAGATCGCGGTCGAGCGGGATCCCGGCGCCGAGATGCACATCCACCGAGCGCGCCGCGCCTGTGGCACGGTCGTCGTCGGTCCGACCGAGCACCTCGTCCAGGGTCTGCTCGTCCATGCGCACGGTCTCCGCGGGCCCCGGGAACGTCCCGGCGATGACGTCAGCTGCCCACGCTTCGGCGGCCGCGCGAATGGTGCCCTGAAGGTCCGCGTACTTCCGCGCATGGCGCGGAGAGAAGTCGCCGAGCCCGAGGACGTCGGTGATGACCTGGACCTGGCCACTGCAGCCGGGGCCGGCGCCGATCCCGATCGTCGGGATCCTCAGGCGCGAGGTGATCGTCGCGGCGAGTTGCTCGGGGACGAGCTCCAGGACCATCGAGAACGCACCAGCCTCCTGGATGGAGACGGCATCCGCGAGCAGCGCGCGAGCGGTGTCCCGGCTCTTGCCCTGGACGCGGACCTTGCCGCCCATGCCGTGCTCCGACTGCGGCGTCCAGCCGATATGGCCCATAACGGGGATACCCGCCCGAACGAGCGCCTCGACGGTGCGCGCCGAGCGCACGCCGCCTTCGATCTTGACCGCGGTCGCTCCGGCTTCGCGCAGGAAACGGCCAGCGTTTTCGACGGCCTCATCGACGTTCGAGTAGGACAGGAACGGCATGTCCCCGATGACCAGCGCGCGCCTCGAACCGCGAACGACGGCCGCCGTGTGATGGAGCATCTCGGTCATCGTGACCCGAACGGTGGAGTCATAGCCGAGGAGGACCTGCCCGACCGAATCGCCGACCAGGAGCATCGGAATGCCGGCGTCGTCAAGGATCCGCGCTGTGGGGTAGTCGTAGGCGGTGAGCATGGGCAGCCGCTCACCGTCGGCGTACATGCGGAGGACGTCCGCGACCGTCAGGCGGCGGAGGGAGTCGTCGGACGCAGTCATCGAGTTGGCTCGTGCATGCCGGCAGTCTGCACTCCTCCGGCACGAGCGTCCAACGCTGCGGCCACGCGATCGAGGAGTCGGTCGGCGACGTCCCGCTTCGAGAGCATCGGCAGCGCCTGCTCGCCGCCGTCGGCGTCGTAGATGACGACGCGGTTGGTGTCGACCCCGAACCCGGACCCAGGCTCGCTTACATCGTTGGCCACCAGCAGGTCGACCCGCTTGCTGCGCAGCTTGTCTGCAGCACGCTCCAGCGTTCCAGTCTCGGCGGCAAACCCAACCAGTACAGGCCGCGGCTCGAGCGTCTTGCCTATGGCGGCGCCGCCACTGTCGATTTCATGGACCATCCGGGCGACCTCGGCGAGAAGATCGGGCGTCGGTTCGAGTTCGAGCGTGAGCCCCATTTCTCGACCGAGCTTCGCGCCGGCCGGCCGTGTCGGCGTGAAGTCGCTCACGGCGGCCACCATGACGAGGGCATCGAACCGGGCCGGGGATGTAGCACCGGGGCCGTGAGCGGCAAAGAGCACGTCGTGCAGGGCGGCACGGAGCTCGGCGGCCGTCTCGACGCGGATGACCCGCGCCCGCTCGTCCGGGAGCGGCACGCTGACGTCGGCGGCGACGATGGTGACCGACGCGCCGCGGGCCAGGGCGGCCTCGGCGACGGCGACCCCCATCCTGCCGGTCGAGCGATTACCGATGTAGCGCACCGGGTCGATGGGCTCCCGGGTCCCGCCTGCGGTCACGACGATGTGCCGGCCGACGAGGTCGGCTTCGCGGACCGGTTCGACCGCCAGCGGCGGCCGTGCGGCCAGATCCGGCTGGCGGATCGCAAATCCGCTCGTTGCGGCGACGACGGCGTCCACGATTCCCGGCAGCTCCGCCAGGCGACCGACGCCTGACTGCCTCGACGCGAGCGGTCCCGAATCGGGCGCAACGACGGTATATCCGAAGTCCTCGACCAGGCGACGCACATTTCGGCGCGTTGCCGGGTGCGTCCACATGTCGCCGTCCATCGCGGGCGCCACGATCACCGGGGCCGAAGTCGCCAGGCAGGCCGCGGTGACCACGTCACCTGCGAGTCCGTTGGCCATTGCCCCGAGCCAGTGTGCCGTCGCGGGTGCCACGACGATCGCGTCGGCCGCGTCGGCCGTGACGATGTGCCCGATTCGGCCATCCGGCAAGAGCTCCATGAGGTCGGTCTCGACCGGGTGGCGCGACAGGGCCTCGAAGGTCAGCGGGCCGACGAAACGAGTCGCCGACGGCGAAAGCAGCACGACCACATCCGCGCCTTCGCCGGTAAGGAGGCGCAGCAGCTCGACGGCCTTGTAGGCCGCAATCGAGCCCGTGACCCCGAGCGCGATGAGCCGCCCATCCAGCCGACCGGGCTGAACCTGCTCCCGCGCCGCGTGGACTTCAGGTTGACTCATCGCGGGCCGACAGCCACCGGCTCGCCTCCGGCGATCTCGGCGTGAAGGATTGCCAGGCCCTTGAGCGTCAGGTCGGGATCGATGGCATCGACGCCCTCGATCGCCGAGATCCATGGCGCGGCGCTGAGGCCACCGGTAAGGATCACCTTGACCTCACCGGGAGCGACGCCCGCCTCATCGGCCAACTCATGCCGGACCCGGCCGATGAGTCCGGAGGCAAGCGCCTGGTAGCCGAGAACCACGCCGGATTGCATCGCCGACACGGTATCGCGGCCGATGGCCCGGTCCGGCGTCCGCAGGTCGATCCGGGGGAGCTGGGACGTGCCCGCGGCGAGCGCATCGAGGCCAAGTTGCAGTCCGGGCGCGATCGCCCCACCAATGAATGCGCCATCAGCCGCAATCGCGTCGACGGTGGTCGCCGTGCCGAAATCCGCCACGACGGCAGGGGTGCCGTGGAGCCGCGCCGCGGCAAGGGCATTGACCAGGCGATCCGCGCCGACTTCGTCCGGCCGGTCAACGCGAACAGGGATCGGCATCGTCCCGGCGGTGGCCACCAGCAGGGGCCGATCTCGCCGCTCCGCCACGTCATTGAGGCGCGACGTCAGGGTCGGGACGACCGATGCGGCCGTGATCGCCCCGATGTCCGCGAAGGTTAGCCCACCCAGGCCGAGGAGCTCCTCGAGGAGGACCTCCAGCTCGTCCGTTGTCGCCTCAACAGACGTCGCAGCCCGCCGTGTTCCCAGCAGGGCGCCGTGGCGGAACCAGCCGAGCGTGATGTTCGTGTTGCCGATGTCGAGGGCGAGGAGCATGGCGGGATCATACCCGCGCCCGCCGACGCTCCAGCCCCCGTCAGCGGATGAACCTGCGAGGCCGGACTGTTCTGGGCGCCGACCATGGGGTACCATCGGACTCGTTCCGTCCGCCCCGGTGCCCACCCGGAAGGAGCCGTCCCGTGTCGAGCGAGCCACCGGCGAAGTTCTTCGTCAATGACGGCGTCGTGTCCACCCGCGAGGACATGCTCAACCTGCTGCGTCCCCTCCTCAAGCAGACGGTCTCCTATCGCTATTTCCGAAGCCGCGAGCTGGTTTCACATGGAACAGGCTGGGTCGAGCGGATCGTCGTCGACGAGCCAGAGGTCTCGACGTTCTTCACCCCGATCGCAGTGACACTCAATGTCGACTCGTTCGAGCACCTCGAGTTCGAGACGCGCCCGGATCAGCTGCTGGTGTACACCCTTGTTCAGGGTGACGAGCGAGTGGTCGTTGAGTTTTCGCCGCTAGCGGATGCCGCGGGGCGGTCGCCGTTTGAGCCTCAGCAGCTCGCGTTCGACACGTCCGGGTTTGTTCAGATGGAGCTCCTGGGCCTCGAATCCGCCGAGGACTGAGCGCCCTCGATTCGCCTGAATTGGGAGGCGAAACCTGTAATTTGACCCGTTGACAGCCCAGCAGGCGCGCTACCATCCACGCATTGCTCCCGACGCGGGCGTCCCAGCACGGCGGCAGTCGCCATCCCGCCAGCGCGGCGATGTCGAAAGGTCTTGAGGGAAGACCTCGGCCGACGGATGGGAGTCAGCGAAAGGTGCGCCTGGGGTCCCGCTGGACTCCAGTCGGCGCTGACCGTCCCCTGGCGGGCCGGTGCGCCAGAAGGGAAGGGAGGGTCCTCAGCGCGTGGACGCAGTTGCGCGGTACTTTCAGTTCGCAGAACGGGGCACCAGCCTCGTCACGGAGGCAAGAGCAGGCCTGACCACGTTCATGGTCATGGCCTACATCATCTTCCTCAATCCAGCCATCCTGACCGCCGGATTCGGTGATACGGATCCGGCATTCAACGCTGTGTCGCTGGCGTCTGCCACGGCGCTGATCGCGGGTATCCTGACCATCGCCATGGGCATCGTGGGCAAGTACCCGTTCGCTCTGGCCGCTGGCCTGGGCCTCAACGGAATCGTTGCCTTCGGTCTCACGGCACGTGGTCTCACCCCGGCCGAGGCCATGGGCGTGATCGTGATCGAGGGCCTCATCGTGACGGTCCTCGTGCTTGTTGGCCTTCGTGAGGCCATCATGGCCGCGGTTCCGCTCTCCCTGAAGCGAGCCATCGGCGTCGGCATCGGCCTGTTCATCCTGTTCATCGGGCTTGCCAACGGGGGCATGGTCGTCGCGGGCGCCGGGACGCTCGTCACGATCCACTTCCCGACCGAGCCCAAGGACTTCGTATTCATCCTCGGCCTTTTCATCACGATTGCCCTGTATGTGATGAAGATCAAGGGCGCCCTGATTCTGTCGATTCTCGCGACGACGGTCGTCGCCATCGCCACTGGCGTCCAGACGGTCGGCGCAAATCTGCAAAGCACGCCGGACTTTTCGACGCTTGGAAGGTTCGACGTCATGGGCGTCTGGGATCTCGGGCTCATGGTCGCAGTGCTCACAATCTTTGCGATCCTGCTGACCGACTTCTTTGACACGATGGGGACGGTAACGGCGGTCGCCGCCGAAGCCGGTCTCGCCAACGAGGATGGTTCCGTGCCGGGTGTCGGCCGGGTGCTCCTCGTCGATTCGATTGGCGCCGTGCTCGGTGGAGCGGCCGGGACGTCGTCCAACACGACCTATATCGAGAGCGCGGCGGGCGTCGCCGAGGGCGGCCGAACGGGCTTCACCTCGGTCGTGACCGGCGTCCTCTTCCTTGGCGCCGTGTTCCTGGCCCCGCTCGCCGGCCTCGTGCCGGCCGTCGCAACGGCACCGGTCCTGGTGCTCGTCGGCTACCTCATGTTCACGCTGATCAAGGACATCCCGGTCGGGGACGTCGAGGAAGGCCTTCCGGCCCTCCTGACGATGATCCTCATGCCGCTGACGTACGACATCACCGTGGGCATCGGCGCCGGCTTCATCAGTTGGGTGCTGATCCGGATCATCCGCGGCAAGGTCGGCGACATTCATCCGTTGATGTGGGTCGTCTCCGTCGCGTTCATCGTGTACTTCGCGCAGTCCTGGCTCAGTAGCCTGGTCTGATCGGCGCTTCGTCACGGCCGGCGTCCTTCGGGCGCCGGCCGTTTCGATTAAGGACAAGTCCAGCCCGCCGTCGAGGGCAACGGCAAGCGGGTACCATCGGGCAGATGTTCGAACGGACAACTCTGGCCCAGGGGCCGCGGGTGATCACGGCCTCTCTCCCAGGTTCACGCTCGCTGTCGGTGGCCGCCTATGTGCTCGCCGGCTCGCGCAGCGAGACGGAAGGTCAGATCGGCGTGGCGCACTTTCTGGAGCACCTCACGTTCAAGGGCACGGCTGCTTACCCGTCGACGCGCGCGCTCGGCGAGGCGATCGAGGGCGTCGGCGGATCGTTCAATGCGGCAACGGACCGCGAGTCGACCGTCTACTGGACCCGCGTGCCGCGGCGCGAATCGAGGCGGGCGCTCGACGTGGTTGGTGAGTTGATCTGCCGCCCCGGACTGGATGAGGCTGAAATCGATCGGGAGCGAGACGTCATCGTCGAAGAGATCCGTGGCTACCTCGACGATCCGGCCGAGTACTGCCAGATCTTGTTCCAGCGGGCGATGTACGGCACCGGTCCGCTCGGGCGCGAGATCTGCGGTGACGAAGCGGATATTCGCAGCCTCGCGCCGTCCCAGATCCGCGCGTTCTGGGCGGCGAACTATCGTCCGGCGAACACGGTCATCGCGATTGCCGGCGACATTCCGCACGCCGACGCGGTCGGCCTGGTCGAGCAGGCGTTCGGGCGCGGGGATGGGAGTCCCTCGGAATACGAAGCGGCCCCGGATCTCCCGGCAGGGGAGCGTGTCCTGGTCGGCCGCCGGGCCAACACGCAGGCACAGCTCACCGTTGGCGTACCGGCGCTGCAGCGCGATCATCCCGATGCCTGGACCCTGGCCGTGCTGAATGCGGCGCTCGGTGACGGGATGAGCAGCCGCCTCTACCTCTCGCTCGTCGATCGGGATGCCCTCGCCTACGACGTAAGTTCGGGGCTCGTCGAGTACGCCGACAGCGGGGCGCTTGAGATCAGCGCTGGTGTCGATCCGGCCCGGCTGCCCGGGGCACTGGACGCGATCCTCTTGGAGCTGGCCCGACTTCGGGACGCGCTGATCTCGGACGCGGAGCTGGCCAAGACCAAGGCGTACCTGTCTGGCGGGCTGGAACTTCGAATGGATGAAACACGCCACCTCGCGTCATGGGTGGGCGGGCAGGAGGCTCTCCACGATCGCGTCCTGACACTGGACCAGGCGCTCGACGCGGTCGCCGCAGTGACGCCAGATGACATCCAGCGGCTGGCGGCCACGCTCTTTCGTGACGATCTCCTCCGGCTCGCGGTTGTGGCGCCGGCTCGATACCTGCGCGGCCTCGAGCCGCACCTGAGGCTCCCGGCATGACCGCCCGGGACCTCACTGGCGACGCCGATACGTCCGCCGATCGCCGGTTGGCGTCGCTCCATCTTCGGCTCGGCGCCCTCCTGCTGGCTCGGGCGGAACTCGAATCCCTGGCCGCGCGAGAACTCCTCGGGCCCGCCGGGCTCGCCGACCTGGCCGAGGCACGCTGGCGGACGGGCGAACTCGCGCAGGCCGCGGAGGCGGCAGCGGCTCACCTGGTAGCCGGCGGCGACCAGCCCGTGGCTCGCGTGATCCTGGCCGAGGCAGAGGCGGCCAACGGGCACACCGCGGAGTCGCGAGCGCACGTGGCGGCGCTGCGGGCCACGCCGGGGGACGCGCTCGTGGCCATCTTCGCCGGGATGCCACAGCGCGCCATCTGGCCATCGGAGGTGGCGCTGGCGGGCTCATCGGGCAGGGCACCAGCGACCGGCGAGTCGCCGCCCGAGGCTGGATCGAAACCCCGCGGTCGAGCTGGTCGTGGTCGTGCTGACCAGCGCTCGCCATCGCGGTCGGCCAGCCAGACACTTCCGCAGCCGGCCGATCTCGTTCCCCAGGCGCTCGAAGACATGCGCAGCGGCGATCCCGAACGAATGGTCGTGGGCCTCGCCCGGCTCGGGCTGGCGCTGCGGCTGGACCCGAATCTGGCGCCCGCTGTCATCGACGCCCTGAGCCGCCGCCGCGAGCCCGCCGCACTGCTCGTGCGCGGGGATGCCTACCGGATCCTTGGCCGTCTGCTGGAGTCGGAGGCGGCCTATGCCGCTGCGGCTGCTGCACTGGATCGCCCGGCACCGAAAGGCCGATGAGCCACGGTGGGGGTCATTCGGCACGGGCGAGGATCTGTACGGCCCCCGATGCGTGACGAAATGGGATCAACGCGGCACCATGTAGTGCCACCAGCCATGTTCGCGGAGGAATCGTGACCGAACGCACCCTCGTCCTCGTCAAACCCGATGGCGTCCAGCGCCTGCTCGCCGGCCGGATCCTGGCCCGCTACGAGGAGCGCGGCCTGCGCCTGGTCGGCGTGAAGCTCATGGCCGTCAGTCGCGACCTCGCCGAGACCCACTACGCGGTCCACAGCGCGCGGCCGTTCTTTGACGGACTGGTCGACTTCATCACCAGCGGGCCCGTCCTGGCGGCGGTCCTTGAAGGACCCAATGCCATCGCGGTCGTCCGGGCGATGAACGGGGCGACGAAGCCACACGAGGCTGCGCCCGGGACCATCCGCGGGGATCTGGCCCTGGAGACGGCGCAGAACCTGGTCCATGCTTCCGACAGCGTCGAGACAGCTGTGTCGGAGATTGCGCTCTGGTTCGCCGCCGGCGAACTGATCGACTACGACCGCGAGATCGATCGCTGGGTGCTCGCGCCCGAGGGTTGATCTGAAGGCCGGCCGGATCGCCCGCTCGGCTAGAGGAGAGCCCCCAGGCCGGACGGTGCCGACCCACTGCTCGCGCCGGCCGGCGCGTCGGTCGCGGCCGTTGAGCCGAGGCCCCCGATTGCGACCGACAAGCCCACCACGGCCACGAGGACGGCTGTCGCGGCGGCGAGCGGATGTCGATTGTCGCGGGCGATTGTCGTGATCATTCGGACCGGTGAAGAATCGCCGGCCCACCCGTCGGGTCGCTCCCGGCCAACAGTGATATCGGCATGCCGTGCGGCCCGAACAGGCCCGGACGCGGCTCCCAGGCCGACCACGAGGAGGCGACCCAGGAAGAGCAGGGGCGCGAACGCCGCCAGAAGCACGATCGCCGCGATCGGGCCCGGAAGGGCGAGCTGGACGAGGGCCGCTCGAGCCTCAAAGTTTGCGACGCCGGGCAGGCCGACGGCGCTCACCAGGACCAGCCCGAACGCGACGCCGAGGATCGGGGCGCGGCGCGCCCAACCGCTCAGTTCGACCCGCCGGTGTACGCCAAAGGTCGCTCTCATCACGAGGACCCAGGCCGACAGTCCGGCCTTCACGGCGACCGCGGCGATGATCCAATCGCGACCGGCGGCGGTCGCTAGCGAGTTGTTCGAGGCGAAGGCGAGGATCGCGATCCCGGCATCCTGCACGATGGCATAGGCGAGGACGTGCTCGAGGTCGTCGTGTGCGACCGCGGCGATGCCGGCCAGCACGATGCCCAGGGCAGCGAGGAGCGCGACGAGGAGGTGCTCACCCTCGAGCAGAACGCCAGTCGGCGAGAGCGTGACCTCAATCCAGCCCAAGGCGACGAGTGCAAAGGCAGCGGCTCCCCAGCCGAGCACGGGCGGCACCACCGAGGCCGGCATCGTCTCGGCAAACCGGGCAGCCCACGCGTGCGCCGGGATGGCGCCCATGCGGATCGCCACCGCGCCGACGATGGCCAGAAGCGCCAGGCCCATAGCCGTCTCGAGCGTCGGGTCGATGCTGCCGAGCGGGCCGATCGCGGACAGCGGGCCCGCAGGCGACGCGCCCCAGGCGACCACGAGCAGGCTGAGGACACCCGCGGCCACGATGGAACGGGCGGACCGAATGCCCAGTTTCGAAACCGTGGCGCTGTCGCCCCGCGCCCCGGCGAGCGGCACGATCGCCACCAGCAGCGCCCCGCCGATCAGGAGCGCGAAGCCGATCCCGTGATCGGCCACGGCGAGCCCCGCGGAACCGAACGCGAGACCCACGAGCGCAGGACCAAGTACAGCCGGGCCTTTGCCCAGCAGTGCATCGATGATCCCGAACAGCAAAGTGGAGGCGGCCCAGACCGTGGCCAGGGTCCGGAGTCCATCTGATCCGCCGATCACCGAACCCGCGAGCGGGACGACGTCGGAGGCATCGATCGACGCGGCGGCCACGACGCACGCGACTGCGGTCGCCAGGCCGACCGCGAATGAGAGGCTCCGGCGCGTCCCGAGGAGGGCCGTGGCGAGGCCGCCCGGGAGTGCGAGGGCGATCAGCAACAGGACGCTCATTTCCGGGCGGCCTCAGCGTCCGGTCCTGACTGGTTGACCGCTGTGGCCGTCCTCGGCCGAGGGTCCGGCCGCGTCTGAAGCGCTATCAGGACCGATCCAGCGATCGCCACTGCGACGAGCATCGCGACTCCGGCCAGTTGCTCGAGGTCACCCGGGGCCCCTGACATACCGGTCCGGAAGAGCAGCACACCCTGCAGCAGTACGAGCAAGCCGATGGCGGTTCGTACGACACCTCGGCCCCCGAGCGCGGGCACCAGGCCGACGACGATCGACGCGAGGCCGGCGGCACCGATCAGGGCGCCCGGCGTCAGGAGCGCCAGAGGATCATCGATGGGTGCGCTCGGGCCCGTGGGGTAGAGCACCCCGATGCGGACGGAAACATGGACTGCCACGATCCACGCGGCGACCGCGAGGAGCGCTTCGACGGGCCACCCGAGTCCGGACCCACCGCGGGATCGGGCTGGACCAAGGTCGGTTGCCTCATCCGCGGCATTCAGGGCGGCCCGCAGGAGGTACGCAGCCAGCGCCCCGCCGATCACCCTCATCGCCAGGGTCGAGGCAGGCGGGAGCGGATCGCCCAGAAACGGGGCTGCGCCCAGGGCGATCGCCAGTCCCACGAGCGCGACGCGCGCCTCGCGGGCCGAGATCGCGATAACCGCTCCGGCGGTGACTGCGATGGCGATCCCGACGAGGATGGGGCTCACGCCCGGCGGCTCACGGCGACGGGGTCGCGAGTTCCGGGTGCGCGGGCACGGGGAGGAATCCGACGGTGTCGAACGGCCAGTAGCGGATCCAGGCGCGCCCGACGACCCGCGCAATCTCGATCGGGCCGAAGTTTCGCGAGTCGGCGGAGTCTTCTCGGTGATCGCCCATTACGAAGAGTTCGCCCTCGGGTATGACCCACCGGGCGGCCCCTCCGGGTGCCGGATACGACTGCTGCTGGACGCCTGCCAGGTCAATGAAGATGTACGGCTCGCTGAATGTCACGCCGTTGACCTGGACCGCGCCGTCGGTGAGCTGCACCGTATCCCCGGGCAGCCCGATGACGCGCTTGATGAACGGCACCTCGGACCCCTGGTTCCAGCTATCCGGGGGGCGGAAGACGATGATGTCCCCGTAGGAATACGCATCCCATCGAGGCGAGAGCTTGTCCACCAACACGTACTGCTCCGGGATCAGCGTGTTTTCCATCGAGCCCTGCTGGACCTTGAAGGGCTGGGCGACGAACGCTTGAATCCCGAAGAAGATGATGACGGTGAGGACGAGGGTTTCGATGACCTCGACCAGGCAGCCGAGCGCGGGACGTTGACTCACAGGACCGGGAGTATAGGGGCTCAAGCTCTGGTTCCGCCCCGTGGCGAGCGGCCCGTCAGCGGGCCCGGCACGGCTGCTGCTTGTATCGAGAATCCAGCGGCTCATGTGATTTGACCCGCTGGAACGGCGGTTGATACACTCGCGGCCATCCTGAAACGGCTCGTCCGTGCGCGCCCCTGAGTTCCCGTGCGCGGCTCGTTGTCGCAGGTCATTGTTTTCCGAAATGCGCCCGTTCGGGCGCCGCGCGTCCATGAAGGGCCGCGGTCATGTCTGCACTTGGAGGATCCCTTCACCTCAATGGACGCCAGTCAGCTGCAACTGATCATCCTGCCCGCCGGGGTGATCGCCATCCTCTTCGCCCTCTGGCTTGCCCGTGACGTGCTTGCGCGCGACACGGGAACCGCCGCGATGGAGGACGTCGCCGGGATGATCTTTGAAGGCGCGGTCGCCTTCATCCGGCGTCAGTACACGACGATCGGATTACTCGCCGTCGTCGGTGCCTTCGGCATCGGAGCGGTCATCACCGTCTTCGAGACCAAGGATGTCGCCGACACCAGCGTCTTCGGGCTCGATCTCGGATGGCGGACCGGCCTGGCCTTCCTGGTCGGTGCCGCGTGCTCGATGGCCTCCGGGATCATCGGCATGTACATCAGCGTCAAGGCCAACGTGCGCACCGCCGCGGCGGCACGGCGCAGCCTCGTCGAGGCCGTCCAGGTCGCCATGCGCGGCGGCGCCGTTTCCGGCTTCCTCGTCGTGGCCCTGTCGCTCCTCGGCGTCTACGGGATCTTCTCGCTGTTCGGCGGCCTGGGCGGTGGACAGGCCACCCACGACGCGCCATTCCTGATCGTCGGCTTTGGCTTCGGGGCCTCGTTCGTCGCCCTGTTCGCCCAGCTAGGCGGTGGTATCTACACGAAGGCGGCGGACGTCGGGTCGGACCTCGTCGGCAAGGTCGAGGCCGGCATTCCGGAAGACGACCCACGCAATGCGGGTGTCATCGCGGACCTCGTCGGCGACAACGTCGGTGACTGCGCCGGTCGTGGCGCGGACCTGTTCGAATCCACGGCGGCGGAGAACATCGGCGCCATGATCCTGGGTGTCGGCGTCTACACCATCGCCCTCGCGGCCGGCTGGCCGAATCCCGAGTCCTGGATCTTCTTCCCGCTTGTCATCCGAGCGTTCGGGCTGCTGTCCACGATCGTGGCCATCTTCTTCGTGCGCGGCAAGGAAGACGAGAACCCGATGAACATGCTCAACCGCGGCTACTGGGTCACCACGATCCTGTCGATCGGGGCCCTGTACCTGACCACCAACGTCATGCTCCAGACCAACGGCAACGCCCCGTCGGGACTGCCGGTCTGGCTCTACTTCTTCGCGGCCGGTGTCGTCGGCCTGGCCACCAGCGTTGCGTTCGTGTACATCACCCAGTACTACACCGCCGGCACGTTCCGGCCCGTGCGCGAGATCGCCGAGGCGTCCCGAACCGGCCCAGCGACCAACATCATCTCCGGCATGGCCGTCGGTTTCGAGACCACGTTCGTGACCGCTATCACGATCGGTATCGCCCTGTTCGCCAGTCACTGGTTCGGTTCGCAGGCCGGCATCGTCAATGCCGACGGCAAGGATGTGGGCGGCATCTTCGGCACGGCCGTGGCAACCATGGCCATGCTCATGACCACGGCCTACATCCTGGCCATGGACACCTTCGGGCCGATCACGGACAACGCCGGCGGTATCGCCGAGTTCAGTCGCGCCGAGGCCGGCGCACGTGAAATCACGGATCGCCTGGATGCAGTCGGGAACACCACCAAGGCCCTCACGAAGGGCTATGCGATCGCGTCCGCGTCGCTGGCTGCATTCCTGCTCTTCAGCGCCTACATCGACAAGGTCAACCTGATCCAGAAGAACCGCGGTGGTCCGCTCCTCGAGTCGGTAAACCTCGCAAATGTCGACGTCTTCATCGCGGCCCTTATGGGCGCGATGCTCGTCTACTTCTTCTCATCGCTCGCGATCCGAGCCGTGGGCACAACGGCTCAGGCGATCATCGTCGAAGTCCGTCGCCAGTTCCGGGAGATGCCCGGGATCATGGATTACAGCGTGCGCCCGGACTACGCTCGGGTGGTGGACATCACGACCAAGGCCGCCCTGCGCGAGATGATCGTCCCCGGCGTGGTGGCGGTTGCGGCGCCCATCGTCGTCGGGCTCCTGCTCGGCGCCGAGGCCGTGGCCGGGATGCTGATGGTGGGCACGATCGCGGGCGTTCTGCTCGCCACCGTGCTGAACAATGGCGGCGGCGCCTGGGACAACGCCAAGAAGTACATCGAATCGGGCAACCTCAAGGACGACGCCGGCAACATCCTCGGCAAGAAGACCGATGCCCACGCGGCCGCGGTCGTGGGAGATACCGTCGGCGATCCGTTCAAGGACACGGCTGGTCCGTCCCTCCACGTCCTCGTGAAGCTGCTGGCGACGATCACCCTCGTGCTCGCTCCGCTCTTCATCCGCTGAGCCCGAACTAGCGGCGATCGGGCGGGCGCCCGATCGCTCCAAGGAGCCGGATGGACATCTTCGTCCAGGCCATCGTCATGGGCCTCGTGCAGGGACTCACCGAGTTCCTGCCCGTGTCGAGCTCCGGCCATCTGATCATCGTCCCGGCCCTCCTGGGCTGGGACGATCCCTTTATCGGCAGCCTCGCCTTCAGCGTCATGCTTCATCTCTCGACGCTGCTGGCGCTGCTGATCTTCTTTCGAGCCGACTGGGCGCGGCTCATTCCGGCCTGGATCGCCTCCGTTCGAGACCGGTCCATCCACGGTGATCCGGATCGAAAGCTGGCCTGGCTGCTCCTTGTGTCGACTGTTCCGGCCGTCATCGCCGGGCTGCTGCTCAACGATTCGATCGAGGGGGCGTTCCGCTCGGTCAACCTGGTCGCGCTATCGCTCGTCGTCGGCGCCGGGATCCTGTGGGCGGCCGAACGGCTCGGAAGCCGGTCTCGCCCGATGAGTGACCTCGGCCTGCGGGGGGCAATCGGTATCGGTGCGGCCCAGGCGTTCGCGCTCGTCCCGGGGATCAGTCGCTCGGGGATTTCGATTTCGGCCGGCCTGTTTGCCGGGCTCGATCGTGAGTCGGCGGCCCGGTTCAGCTTCCTGATGGCCACCCCGATCACGGCGGGCGCCGGTCTGTATGAAGTTCGAAAGCTCATCGCCGGCGAGGTCGGGACTGACCTGACGGTCGCTCCGCTGGTGGCCGGCATGATTGCCGCACTCGTGGCCGGACTCCTCGCGATCTCGTTCCTGCTTCGGTTCCTGCGTTCAAACCCCACGACCGTCTTCATCGCGTACCGCCTGGTCCTTGCCGGAGTCGTCCTCGTGGCGGCGGGTGGCCTGTGGGACCGCTAGGGGAGGCGATTTCATGGAGGTCATGAAGCAGCTGCGCCATCGCGCCATCCGCGACCTCGTTGAGCAGCGCCTGATCCGCACCCAGCAGGAGCTGGCCGCTGCACTCCGCGAGCGAGGCTTCCGGACGACGCAGGCCACGATCAGCCGTGATGTCGCCGAACTGGGCCTGCTGAAGGCCTTGCGCGACGGAACCCAGGCCTATGCCCTTCCGCGTCGCC
>JAQBHC010000167.1:0-4673 GCA_032128175.1 Chloroflexota bacterium
CTGGTTCGGGATCCTGAACCCGTTCGCGAAGATGGCCATCGTCATCCTGCTGGTCTTCTTCCCGATCCTCGTCAACGTGGTCCGCGGGCTGACCCAGGTGGACGCCTCGGCGCTGGAGCTGATGCGGGCCTCGGCGGCATCGGACGGACAGATCCTCCGCAAGCTACGGATCCCCAACGCCCTCCCGTTCTTCTTCACCGGATTGAAGGTGAGCACGACGCTCTCGCTGATCGGCGCGGTCGTCGCCGAGTACTTCGGCGGCTCGAGCGAAGTGCTCGGCAGGGTCATCGTCCAGAGCTCGAGCCGCCTACGGTTCGACATCACCTGGGCCGCGATCGTCGTTGCCGCCGTAACCGGAATCGTGCTCTATCTCGTCGCCCTGGCGGCGGAGCGCGCCATCATTCCGTGGCACGCGTCGCAACGACGCGCGGAGCCGTAAACTGCAGCGCAGTGGATGCGGGCCGCCCCGGCCGTCACCAAGGAGGAGAGGCGTCTAGATGACAGGTATGAGAAGGCTTAGCGCGGGTCTCGGCGTCGTGGCGCTCGTGGCCGCCGCGTGCGGCGCGGCCGCGACCCCGGCACCGACCGAGGTCTCAATCAAGGTTCAGTTGCAGTGGGTACCGCAGGCACAGTTCGCCGGCGAGATTGCCGCCGCCGAGCTCGGCTACTACGCGGAGGAGAATCTCAAGGTCGAGCTCATTCCTGGCGGTCCGAACATTGCGAACATCACCGTCGGTTGCGCGCCCGATGGCCCCGAGTTCACGCTCGGCTGGGTCCCCAAGGCCCTCGAAGCCGTTGAGTCCGGCAACTGTGACCTGGTGAGCATCGGACAGGTCTTCCAGCGATCAGGTACGCGATCTGTGTCCTGGAAGGACAGCAACATCAACTCGGTTGCCGATTTCAAAGGCAAGAACATCGGCGTCTGGGACTTCGGGAATGAGTACGAGGTCACCGCCGGCGCCCTGAAGCACGGCCTCAAGGTCGGTGTTGACTACACGCGAGTCATCCAGGACTTCAACATGGCCGCCCTGCTGGCACGGCAGATCGACGTCGCCGAAGCCATGACCTACAACGAGTACGCTCAGCTCCTCGAGGCGGTCAATCCGGCCACGGGCAAGCTCTACCAGCCGGAAGACTTCAGCGTCATCGACTGGAACGCCGAAGGGACGGCGATGCTCCAGGATGCCATCTTCGCCCGCGCGGGCTGGCTGTCCCAGGCCGGCAACGAAGACGTCGCGGTCCGCTTCCTGCGGGCGACGTTCAAGGGCTGGATCTACTGCCGCGACAACGCTGCCAAGTGCGTCGAGTTTGTGCTGGCCTCCGGCACGACCCTCGGCAAGGGCCATCAGGCCTGGCAGATGAACGAGGTCAACCCGTTGATCTGGCCCTCCGCCAATGGGATCGGCATCACGGATCAGGCCCTCTGGGATCAGACGATCGCCGTCGCGATCGAAGGCACGGTTCTGAAGGCTGCTCCGCCGAGCGGCGCGTTCCGCAACGACCTTGCTGAGAAGGCACTCAGCGGGATCACCGGCGACACCAAGGGAACCGGGTACACCAAGGGCACCGTCGAGATCACGGAGGGCGGCAACTAGCCGTCGCGCCACAGGTTTCGCAAAGGACGGCCGGCCCCGCGAGGGGCCGGCCGCTCTGATTCCGGGTGCCTGCCGTGCGGGGGCGCGCGGACGCCGCTCGGCGGCGCGGCGGGACCACATCTCCCGACTGCGGAACCACATCTCCCGACTGATGCCCGCCGCGGTCATACGAGTGACGCTTAACGGAGCTGGCCCCCGGCTCAGGGCGTTCGTATGACCGCGAACCGCATCGCTCACGGAAAGGGTGCCGCACGGGTCTCGCGTCAGCCCACTGGCGTCAGCCCGAGCTGCCGGTTCCGAACTGACGATCGCCGGCGTCCCCGAGGCCCGGCATGATGTAGCCCTTGTCGTTGAGCTGGCGGTCGAGCGCGGCGCAGTAGATGTCCACGTCGGGATGTGCTGCCACGACCGCCTGGACGCCTTCCGGTGCGGCGATCAGGTTGACCAGCTTGATCCGGACCGCGCCCCACTTCTTGAGGACCTCGATCGCAGCGGTGGCGGACCCGCCGGTGGCGAGCATCGGGTCGAGGATGAGGCACAGGTCCACGTTCGCGGAGTCGGGCAGCTTGTTGTAGTACTCGACCGGACGCAGCGTGCGCTCATCGCGGAACAGCCCGAGATGCCAGACCTGGGCCGTCGGCATGAGTTCGAGCATGGCGTCAACCATCCCCAGTCCTGCGCGCAGGATCGGGACGAGGCCAATTCGATCGGCGAGCTCGGCGCCCTCCATGGTCTCCATCGGTGTTGTGACATCGAGTGGCCGCAGGCGCGCATCGCCGAGGGCCTCATAGCCGAGGAGCCATGACAACTCCCGCACGACCTCGCGGAACTTCTTCGGTTCCGTGCGGGTATCGCGCAGGATGCCGAGCTTGTGCTGGACGGCTGGGTGCCGGGAAACGTGAAGGGTGGGCGTCGACATCGACGAGGCCTCCGCTGGAAGTCATGGCCGCCCGCAGGCGTGGTCAGTGGCGTGCGATGTCGGCATCGTAGCATCGAGTGCATGGCCGAACCGAGCTCGAATTGACGCGCCGATCAAGCCTCTCTACCGTTTGCTGATCCGGCAGGCGGACCGCGTATCCGGCAGGCGGACCAATTGAAAGCCCCATCCGCAGGAGGCTCCGCGACTCGTGCCCGCAGCCAAACCCCAGGGCCAGACGCGCCCGCGGCGCACGGCGCCGCCAATCCTCGTCCGGCAGGTCCGCAATGGTGTCGAGGAAAGCGTCCATCGCGGCGACATCGTCGAAGTGGACGTCACCGGACGAATCCTGCGCGCGCTCGGCGATCCCGACCAGCCGGTCAACCTGCGCTCCTGTGTCAAGCCGTTCGGCCTCACGGCGCTGATCGACGCCGGCGGAATCGAAGCCTTCCAACTGGAGCCGCAGGAACTCGCAGTGATGGCCAGCAGCCATTCGGGCGAGGATCTCCATGTCCGCACGCTGCAGGCCCTGTATCGACGAACGGGCGTGTCGCAGGCATCGCTGGCCTGCGGGTCCGACGGGATGCCCCTTGATGCGCTGACGGCGGCGCGGCTTGCGCGCGATGGCGAGAAGGCCAGTCCCGTTCGCCACATGTGCTCGGGCCAGCACTCGGCCTTCCTGCTCCTGTGCCGCCTCCACGGCTGGGACTCCGACGATTACTGGCTCGAATCGCATCCGTCCCAGGTCGCCTACCGGGCCGCAGTGGCCCGCGCGTTCGGAACCACGCCTGCGAGGCTGCGCTCGGGTATCGATGGCTGCGGAATCCCGACCTACGCCTTCCCGCTCCGTGAAGTCGCCCGCGCGTACGCACTCCTCGCCGATCCTGACGCCGTCGCGTCCAGCGACCCGCGGGCTTCGCTCCGGCCCGCACTGACCATCGTCAGAGATTCGATGCTCGCCAACCCGGAATTCGTGGCCGGTTCGCGCGATCGCATTGACACGTCGGTCATGAAGGCGCTGCCCGGTCGGATCATCTCCAAGGGGGGGATGGAAGCGCTTCGCGGGCTGGCCCTCCTCAAGGGGCCCCGCGGCAACGGCGCGGACCACCAGGCGTCCGGGATGGCCATCAAGATCGAGGACGGCGGGGGGCACGACCGCGGGTCCTGGCCCGCGACGATCGAGGCGCTCCAGCAGGCAGGCATGCTGGCCGGCCAGTCGCTCCGTGTCCTCGGCCGATATCACCGCCCGACCGAGATCGACGCCCACGGCCGGGTGACCGCCGAGGCTCTCGCAACCTTCGAACTCGCCCCGCTCGCGGAGCTGGTGTCCCGGCGCTAGGTCGGGCGGGGAGCAGATTCGGGCGCAACCCTGGCGAGCCTGCGCGCGATCCCGGTTGTCGGCCACACTGTGGTTGATGCCACCCGATCCTCACCGCGTCCTCGGCCTCAAGTCGAACGCCTCCAGCGCCGACATCAAGCGTGCCTACCGCGTTCTGGCCAAGGCCAATCACCCCGATTCGGCCGGCGACGCCGCCCTGCCGAAGTTCCTCGCAATCCAGGCTGCCTACGAGCAGCTCTCCGGCTCCAAGGGGCGACCGACCGGCCGATCTCGCGCCACGACGCGCTCCGCGGAGCCCTGGAAGGCCGACCCGGCGCGAGCCAGGGAGTCAAAGGGCGCCGGGGGCCCGGCTGAGCCCGGGACTGGTCCGCACGCAGGCGGCGGACAAAGCAGGCCTGGACCAGCTGGCAAGGAGCGCCCGACGTCCGGACGAGCACGGTCGGCCGGTCCGACCGGAGGCGCCCAGGGTTCCGCGGGCGGTGCTCGACGCAAGTCGGCCAAGAAGGCGACGTTTGGGTCCACGACCTACGGGGAGGGACACGATCCCGCCGATCCAACCTGGCAGGGGGCATCCTGGTACGGGCCGTCGAGCGGGGAGTACTGGACCGTCAATCCCCGCGAGTACGCGGATCCGCGGAAACACGGACCGGAATACCAGGCCCGAGCAGCGGACCGAGCGGCCCGCGCCCGCAGACCGCACGATCGCCAGGACGCGGGGGAGACACGGGATACGCTGGACCCGGCCCGGCCGGCGCGTTCCGCCGACGATGTCGCGGCACGAGCGGCCCGCGAGCAGGCGGCAGCAGCCGAGCGCGCCGCTGCC
>JAQBHC010000168.1:0-6540 GCA_032128175.1 Chloroflexota bacterium
GGCAACCTCATCCGGGTTCAAGTCCCGGCTCCGGCACCAGTTCTCCTCGGCCCGCCGGCCGACAGCCCGATGATCTCGTAGAGTGACGCACATGTCCTTCCTCGAGCGTCTGGTCAGGGGGCGGTCCTCCGAGCCCGTGGAGGCTGGGCCAGCGCCTGCCTCGGTCGGCGAGACCGAGACCGTTCGGCGAATCGTGGCGCGGCTGGAGGCCCTGCCGCCGGATCGGGCGCGGTTCCTCGCCGGGTTTGCCTACATCCTGGCCCGCGCCGCGCACGCCGATCTCGACATCAGCGACGCCGAGACTGCCGTCATGGAGTCTGCCCTCGTCGACCTCGGTGGGCTGGATCCGGCGCAGGCCATCCTCGTCGTCCAGATGGCGAAGGTCCAGTCGCGGGCGAAGTTCGGGACAGAGGACTACCTCGTCACCCGCGAATTCGCGAGATTCGCGACGGACGAGCAGAAGCTGGCCGTCGTGCGCACGGCATTCGTGGTCGGTGCGGCGGACGATGAAATCTCGAGCGAAGAAGCACAGGAGATCAACTCCATCGCCAAGGAGTTGGGCATCGATCGCCCCACCCTGAACGAACTTCGCGAGGCCTACATCGACAAATTCGCGGCCATTCGGGCCGCTCGGCGGTTGGCCCGGGCCTAGCGTAGTCCGCCTCGGGCGGGCCCTCGGCCTCAGGCGAGTGAGACCCTCGCCACGCCCTCCCCGAGGCGGCGTTGTACCTCGGCAAGGAGCTCCGTGTCGTAGGCGACCGCCTGCTTGAGCTCCATGGGGAGCGAGGCACCGCCCGCCGCCGGAACGTAGACCACCACGCGCGTTTCACCTGGCCGTTCGCGCACGACCTGTCGGAAGGTTTCCATCGCCCGCACCAGCGCGTCGGCCGGGGCACTGCCGAAGCGCACGTGGAGGACCTGGTCAGAACCCTGACTCTCGCGAGGAGCAGTCTCCTCGGTGGCCGCGGCCGCGGCACGCGAGCGCGCCTCATCCGGGAGCGCCGGCGCGTCGTCCGCGTCAGACGCGCTGCTCGAACCATTCGCAGCCGAGGCATACGCAGGGATCGGTTCGGCCGGTGCGATTGCGGGGAGCTCGGCGGGCCGCGCGTCCGCCCGGAGCGGCGATACGTAGGGAATGTCGGCACGGCGGGCGCCAGGGGTGCCGCTCCGGCCCAAGGCGGAAGCAGCCACGCGCGCGGACGTGGGCGCGGGAGCGGCCGGCCGGGTCACATCCGCCGGAGCAACCCGGCGGGATCCGTTCCCATTGACGCGGAGGGTGCCGTTGGTGTTCGGCGAACCGTCTGGCGGTCCTCCGACCTGGGCGCCTGGCGAGACGATCTGGCCGGACGGCTGCCGGCGCCGGAACGGGCCGCGGTCACCGGCGGCAACCTCGCGGGCAAACGCCTCCTGCCCCTTCGCGAACGCCTCATCCCAGGGGGTCACGAGATCGGCCAGGAGGGATGCGTCCTCGCCGCGATGATCAACCCGGCCGGCGATGAGCAGGATCGAGCCCTCCTGCCAGGTGGTTCGGGTCTGCTCATACAGTTTCGGAAAGACGACGATCTCCATCGACCCCTGGAGGTCCTCGATGGTCACTGCCGCCATCGTGGCGCGCGCTCGGGTGACGATGGGTCGAATCCCGATGACGATCCCGCAGACCACGAGCCGCTGGCCGTCAAGCGACTCGTCCTTGAGGTCTCCGGAATAAGCGGTCACGAATTCACCCACTTGATCTGCAACCTCGCCCATCGGGTGCTCGGACAGGTACAGGCCCAGCAACTCCTTCTCCCAGCGGAGCCGCTCGCGGACCGGAGCTTCGGGCGCGGGCGCCAGCGGACGCTCCAGCACCGCTGCGTCGGCGGCGCCCATATCGAAGAACGAGGTCTGTCCGGAGATCCGGTCGCGCTGGGTCGCCTGGGCCGCGACAGAGGCATCGTCGAGACCGCCGAGGATCTGGGCCGGGTGTCCGAAGGCACTCAGCGCCCCGACCTTGGCCAGCGATTCCAGCACCTTTCGGTTCGTCAGGCGGAGGTCGATCCGGGTGCAGAAGTCGGTCAGCGACTTGAACGGTCCGTCCGCCTGGCGGGCGGCGATGATCGATTCGATGGCCCCCTGGCCGACGTTCTTGATGGCCAGCAGACCGAACCGGATCGCATCGCCCTCGACGGTGAATTCCAGCTGGCTCCGATGCACGTCGGGCGGCCGGACCTCGATGCCCAGGCGGCGGCACTCGGCCACGGCGGCGGCGACCTTGTCCTCGGAACTCCGGAACGCGGACAGCACGCTGGTCATGTACTCGACCGTGTAGTTGGCCTTCAAGTACGCGGTCTGATAGGCGATCAGCCCGTAGCAGGTGGCGTGCGCCTTGTTGAATCCGTAGCGCTCGAAGGGCTCGAACGCCTTGAACACCGCGTCGATCGTCTGGGGCGGGACGCCACGTTCCGCGGCCTGGGTGACGAACTTCTCCTTCTGGGCGCGCAGGACCGACGACTTCTTCTTCCGGATCGCGTAGCCCAGCGTGTCGGCCTCGGGTCCGGTGAAGCCACCGAGCGCAATCGCGGCGGCCATGATGTCTTCCTGGTAGACGAAGATGCCGTACGTCCGCTCGAGGAACGGCTCGAGCAGCGGGTGGAGGTAGGTGACGGCCTCCTGCCCGTGCTTCCGCCGGATGTAGGCCGGGATGTTGTCCATCGGGCCCGGGCGGTAGAGGGCGACCATCGCGGCCAGGTCGAAGACCGAGGTGGGCCGAAGCTCGCGGACGTAGCGCCGCATGCCCGCCGACTCGAGCTGGAAGATGCCCGTCGTCTCGCCGGAGGCCAGGAGCTCGAAGGTCAGGGCGTCATCAAGAGGGATCGTGTCGAGGTCGATGTCCACGCCGCGATGCGCCTTCACCGTGTCCACCGCGTTCTTGAGGATCGTCAGGTTGGACAGGCCCAGGAAGTCGAACTTGAGGAGCCCGAGATCCTCGATCGCGTGCATCTCGTACTGGGTCATCAGACCGTCCGAGTTCGTCGCGCGCTGGAGCGGCATGAGCTCGGTCAGGGGCTCCCGGCTGATGACGACACCGGCCGCGTGGGTGGACGCGTTGCGGGCCACGCCCTCGAGCTGCTTCGCGAATTCGATGACCTTCCGGACGCCCTCGTCGGCCGCGACCATCTCGCGCAGGGGCTGGCTGATCTCGAGGGCCTCGTCAAGCTTGATCCCGAGCTGGTTCGGAATCGCCTTGGCGATGCGGTCGACATCGCCATACGGATGACCAAGGACGCGCCCGACATCCCGGATGGCCGCACGAGCCAGCATCGTGCCGAACGTGATGATCTGGGCGACATGGTCCTGGCCGTACTTGCGGGAGACATAGGCGATGACCTCGTCCCGCCGGTCGTCCTGGAAGTCGACGTCGATGTCCGGCATCGTCACCCGATCCGGGTTCAGGAACCGCTCGAACGGCAGGCCGTACGCGATCGGGTCCACCGGCGTGATCCCGAGCGTGTAGGTCACGATGGAGCCCGGCGCACTCCCGCGGCAGGTCGTCTGGATCCCCTGCTCCCGAGCGAAGCGGATGAAGTCCGCGACGATCAGGAAGTAACCCGCGTAGCCCATCTTGAGAATGACGCCGAGTTCGTAGTCGAGGCGAGTCTGGAGCTCCGGCGTGACGGTCCCGTAGCGCCTCGCCAGACCGCCCTGGCACTCCTTGCGGAGCCATGATTCGGCAGTCTCGCCATCGGGGACCGGGAAGTGCGGAATGCGCATCTGGTTCAGCGGCAGGGACACGTCGCACATTTCGGCGATGCGTCGCGTGTTCAGGAGCGCCTCGCGCTGGTCCGGAAAGAGTGCCTGCATCTCGGCCGCTGACTTCAGGTAGAACCCATCGGATTCGAACTTCATGCGCCCCGGCGTGTCGAGATTGTTGCCGGTGCCGACACACAGCAGCACGTCGTGCGCCGGCGCCTGCTTCTGATGCACGTAGTGGAGATCGTTGGTCACGACCAGCGGCAAGCCGGTCTCCGGGGCCAACCGGAGGAGCTGCTCGTTCAGGCGACGCTGTTCAGCCAGCCCGTGATCCTGGAGCTCGAGGAAGAATCGGCCCTTGCCGAGGATGTCCTGATACTCACCGGCCAGGGTCCTCGCCAGCTCCCAATCGTCAACCTCGAGCGCTCGCGCGACCTCGCCATTGAGACACGCCGACAGCCCGACGAGGCCCTCGCTGTACTTCGCGAGATGCTCTCGATCGATCCGCGGCTTGTAGTAGTAGCCGTCCAGGTGCGCGTCGGTGACGAGGCGGCAGAGATTCTGATAGCCCTTGAAATCGGTGGCCAGCAGGATCAAGTGGAAGGGCTGCGCGTCCGCCTTGCCTTCCTTGTCGGTCATCGAACGGCGGGCGACATAGGTCTCGACGCCGATGATCGGTTTGATCCCCTTGTCGATCGCCGTCTTGTAGAACGGAACCGCGCCGTAGAGCGCCCCGTGATCGGTGATGGCGAGGCTGTCGAAGCCCTGGACGCCCGCTTCGTCGACAAGGTCGTTGATCCGCCCGAGCCCGTCGAGCAGGCTGAATTCCGAGTGGGTATGGAGGTGGACGAAGTCGTTCGAAGCGATGTTCATCGGGTCGTTCAATGGTAGCCCGGTGACCACGGTCCGGCTGGCGGCGCCCTCGCTGACCGGTACTGAGCGATGGACCCTAGGGCCGGATGTTTCGGTTCACCCGGAACAGGTTGGATGGATCGTAGATTGCCTTGATCGCTTCAAGGCGCTGGTAGTTGTCCCGATATGACTCGACCGTACGCTCGTCGGCCTCGTCCTCGGTCTGGAAATTCACGTAGTTGCCGCCCGTCGAGAAGGGTCTGAGGGCCTCCCACGAGCTCCGGACCCACGCCCGGTTCGAGCTTCCTCGCGGGTCGTCCTCGCGCCACATGGACTGGATCACACAGGCGTAGGCAGCCTCACGGTTTCCGATCGCGCCGTCATCTTCGGGATGATCGTTGAGCGCGCCGCCGATATGGAAGAGGACGATCTGGTTCGCGGGTGCCTTGTCATCCACGAATTGTGCGCGGTAGGTCGCGAGAACTCCGTCGCTCAGGCCAGGCAGGAACTCCGACTTCCAGTAGTAGTGCATCCCCTTGGGTTGGGTCGCATCAAACATCGACTGCTGGGCGACATAGGATTTGACCTGGATCATGTCGGCCAATGGCTGCCCGTGGGCCTTGATCGGCGCCAGGTCAGCCTCGGCCTGCTCAAGGCTCCCCGAGTGACACACGACCAGGGCGATGATTGGCGTCCCGTGAGCGGCCTCGGGGACCCACGGAGCCGGTGGCGCGTTGCGCATGAGGACGGCGATGGTCAGTTCCCGTGAGGCCGTCTCTGTGACCTGCCGATACAGATCGAGGACGCCCTCGGCCTGGGCCGCGGGCCAGGCGATCAGTCCGGCCATCACGTCCGGGCCGACCGGATGCAGCCGATAGACGAATTCGGTCACGACGCCGAAATTGCCGCCGCCGCCTCGCAGCGCCCAGAACAGGTCCGGGTTCACCGTGCGCGAGCTGCGCTGGACCGTCCCATCGGCCGTCACGATCTCGACTTCCTCGAGGTCGTCCACGGTCCACCCGAAGCGACGACTGAGGTAGCCGAATCCGCCCCCGAGCGTGAGCCCCGCCGCGCCGGTCAGGGACACGAAGCCGAGCGTTGCGGCCAGACCATGTTCCTGTGTGGCCCGATCGACGTCGCCGAGTGTGCATCCAGGACCGACTCGCGTCAGCAGCGCATCGACGTCGACCTCGATGACCTTCATGCCCGACATGTCGAGGGTCACGCCGCCATCGGACAGCGCCAGACCCGCAATATTATGGCCGCCGCCCTTGATGGACAGCAGGAGCTGGTGGTCGCGGACGAAGTTGACGGTTCGCACGACGTCCTGCGTGGATGCGGGCCTGACCACCAGCGCCGGCCGCTTCTTGATCATGCCGTTCCAGAGGAGGACCGCCTCGGCGAACCCCTCGTCGCTCGGGTAGAGCACGGAACCATCGAGGTCGGCCGCGAATGCGTTCAACGTCTCTCGCGACACGGAATGCTGGTCGCCCGTCAGGCCGGTGATCTGGACGTGTGCCATGTGATGCTCCATTCCGCTGGCCGATTCATGCCGGCTCGACGCTCGCTATGGTCGCATGAGCAGGGCCGCCACAATCGGCACTGTCCGCCGTACCCAGAGAGCGTACTGGGCGCCGCTCGGGTGGAGTCCATCGGACGCCACGAGCGACGGGTCATTGGCGACCCGCAGGGACAGATCGTAGATATCGACGACGGCGACTCCGAGCGCGCGGGCGACCGACGTCAGGATCACGTTGTTGGCGCGTACCAGCGGAGCCTGCACCGCCGGGTCCCCGTAGTTGGCGCCCGCCGGCGTCACGGTGTAATCGGGCGTCGTGACGACGACGATGCGACCGGCGCCGACTCGCGCGACGAGATCGTCGAGGATGACTGCGACGTTGCCCCGATACGTCTCAGGGGGCACGCCTCGCACGACGTCGTTGACGCCTACGAGCAGGG
>JAQBHC010000169.1:0-3851 GCA_032128175.1 Chloroflexota bacterium
CAGTCGGTCAGCGTCCAGCCGTCAGCGGCCCCGAGGCCGAGCGGCTTGTTGCCGCCGGTGGCGAGCTTCGCCAGGGCAGCCTTGAACGAATCCCAGTCGGTGGGTACGGCCACGCCGGCCGCGCTGAGCGTCTGGGGGTTGTACCAGAACGTGCTCTTGCTGTTGAACTTGACCATGATCGCGTAGAGGTCTCCGCCGACCGATCCGATGTCGAGGATGCCCGGCGCGTAGTTGCCAGCGATTGAAGCCTGATCGATCCCGAGGTCGGCGACCTTGATGATCGCGCCGTCGTTCGCGAAGTGACGCAGGAAGCCGATGTTCGGCATGATCGCCACATCCGGCGGGTTGCCGCCGGTGATTCGGGTCTGAAGGGCGGTCGCGTACTCGTCCCGGACCGATTCGTAGTTGACGGTGATGCCCGTCTTCGCCGTAAAGGCGTCGAGGACCTTCTGGAACGACTCCTGCTCGCTGCCGCCCCACAGGGACGTGACGGTGATTGAGGCAGCCTCTACCGGGGTGGCGGCGGTTGTTGGCGCCGGCGTGTCCCCGGGGACGGGAGTTGAGGGCGCCTCACTGGCGCCCGTCCCACAAGCGGCCAGGATCAATGCCGCCGCCATCGGCAGCGCCAGGAATCTCGAAACCTTCAGCATCGCGTTTCTCCTCCATGCGGGCGAGCCCCGGAGACCGGCGTGTCGCTGTCTCCCCGGGTCGTCGATCTATCCCGCCCGCCAACGGCATTCGAGCCGTTCACAGGCCAAATCAGTGTCGACGAAGTCCGATCTGCCGCTCTGGAACCACGAGGTTCACGCGAGGTTCGCCTGGAACAGGTGACCCGGGCACGAAACACGTCGGCGGCTGGTCGGGCGCGTCACTCATGAGCGTACCGGCGGTTTCGCCAATCGTCAACGCTAGCGCCTCCGTCAATCGGGCAGTGGGTCACCACGGCGAAGGCGAATCGTTCGAATCTCCCACGGGGCCATCTGAATTCGCAGCGATCCATCCGACTCGGGGATGATGCCCGCGCCAGCTCGGCCGAGGAGATCGACGTCGTGAGCCTCCCCGATCCGCAGCCCTGTGAGCGCAGCGACGGTCGGCCTGTCCGTCTCGGCGACGAGGCGGACCTCGAGCCATTCGCCGCGCCGGCGAAGCGCCGACAGGACGACTCCCTGGCCATCGATTCGAAGCCCGGACGACATGGCGTGGGCCGGTGGCGTTGCAGCGGAGAGGTCGGCAGGGAGCGCCTCCGCGAGTCCCGGGGTCGTAACGAACGGCAGGTGATAGGCCTCGGCCGCTGCCAGTACGCCGGCTGCCTGCCACGAGCCCGCGTGCGGCAGGAGGGCGAAGCTGAACTGCCACGGACCGATCATCTGGGCGCCCGGAACGGCGATTTCCGGCCCGGCCGGGTCCTCACGGAACGGGTTGTCATTGCGACTGATCATGCCCGTTGATCGCAGCACGGTGAGGGCCAGCTCTTGACCACCGACAAGCTCGTATTCGGTCATGTGATCCAGCAGGACTGTCGCACCCGCGGCGTGCACGAAGCCGTGCGCCGGAAGCGTGGGGGTCGGGACCTCGCCGTGCCCGGCTTCGAGCGTCAACCCCCGGTCCACCACAGCGAACTGCCCTTCGGCCGACGAATGGTCGGTTGGCGCCGGCAGGGGCAGGTGCCAGCGCACCCGATGATCACGCGCCACGTTGGTGAACGTCACCGAGATCCGGGCGAACGGCTCACCGGCTCGAAGCTGGATCGTGGTGGTGACGTCGACCGATGTCGTGACGTCGCTCCGACGAGACCCGTCCGGGCTCAGGCCGACCGGCCACTCGTAGTTGGTCACGACGGATAGATCGCCCTGGATCGGACCCCGTTCCCCCTGCCTCAACTTCACGGTCAACGGTCGTTCGATCAGCCGATCGTTGATCGGGGCGCCGTAGTTGTAGGTGTCGCCGTAGTCCCCACCGTCGACCATACGGCCGACGCCGGTCAGGTGGACGCCGCCACCGTCAATCTCGAGGGTTCCGTCGGGTGCCACACGCACTTCGATGAGGCCGTTGGTGATGGATCGTTCGCCGACCGACACGGCGGGTTCGGCGGCCGAGGCGGAGGCGGCGGCCGAGGCGGAGGCAGCGGCCGAGGCGGAGGCAGCGACCGAAGCCGAAGTCGAGGCGGAGGCGGCGGCCGAAGCCGAAGCCGAGGCGGCCGAGGCGGAGGCGGCCTCCGCGACCTCGACCGGGCGGACGATCGCGGCCCCGAGGGCGGGAGCGGGCACGCGCGCGCGGACCCGCCGTCGGTCTCCACGGACCAGCGTCAGCCCCCACTCGGCGTCAGGATCGGCCACTGCCTCCGCGGCGATCGTGTCGAGGAACGCGTCCACGTCGAAGTCGGCGCGTGCGGCCGGGTCGTTCATGCGGAGGACGAGCTGGACACCCGTACCGTCGCGCTCGAGGGTGTGGCCGTCCAGGGAGTCGCCGAAGAGCTCGCGGCCGTGGAGCCGGCGGGCGAAGAATTCGGGGGCGTCGCGGCCCGTGAGCTGGACCCGGCGCAGGACGGTCTCCAGCCGGTCGATCAGCTGCGTGGGGACCCGGCGACCATCGGCCAGCTCCAGGGCCACGCTCGTCCACGTCGCCGGGACGTCCAGCTCCAGCTCCACGACGTCGGTCCGCTCGTGGGGCGACGGGTTCACGATCACGACGCTCCCGCGCGGCGCGGTTGCAGCCAGTGGTCGGATCGCCGCTGCGAGGACACCCCGGCCGATCTGCTCTGCCTCGGCGAATCGCGTGAGGACCTGGTCCACCACCGCGTCCAGGGAGCAGCCGCAGATCGAATCGTGGGCCGAGTTGTCTACGACCCGCCGCCATGCCAGCTCGAGCAGACGATCGGGCCAGGTCGTGCCGTGCAGCGCGGCCAACGGCTCGGCGTACCGCTCCAGCATTCGCTCGGCCCGCGCGGCGGCGACCTTGATGTCCATCCGGGCCGAGATGACATTCATCAGCAGGTTCGCCCGAGCCGCGGATCTGAGCTCACCGGTCCATGTGGGCACAGGGGCCGTATCCAGGGTCGCGCCCGAGTCCGCTTGGGCGTCCACGTCTGCCGCCGCGCCCGAGCCCGCGTCAGCAACCGCGGCCGCCACAGCAGCGTCGGATGCGCGGAGATACTCGGGGAGTGTCTCAATTCGGATCTCGATGTCCGTGCGGGCCCCGTTGGCGTCTTCGATGATCTGGGCGAGCCGCGGCGACGGGACGGCGTGGTCCGTCCCATACATCGCCAGCACCGACCGATCCCCGTAGAACGCCTTGCTCGCCGCAACATATCGGGTGACCTTGTCGGCCAGCCGCTCCGGGATGTCGAGGAGGTAGGCGCCGTTGCCGTAGCCGCCCACGAGGTATTCGGCGCGGACCACCGACCCATCCGGGGAACCCCAATCGAAGGCGTGCCGATCGATGGCCGTTGGAACACCCCGCCAGACAACGGCGTGGTCGATCCCCGCACGGCGCAGGATCTGCGGCATCTGGGCGATGTGCCCGAACATGTCCGGCAGGTAGCCGATGGGCATCGCCCCGCCGAACGATTCGGCGGCATGCCAGCCGATCTCGAGATTGCGGATGATGGTCTCGCCCGAGACGAGAAACTCGTCCATCAGGATCTGCCACGGCCCGATCACAAGGCGTCCCTCGGCGATCAGTCGCTCGATCCTTGGCCGGCCCTCCGGCCGAATCTCCAGGTAGTCATCGATGGTCGCGACCTGGCCGTCGAGCGTGAAGGCCAGCCGCGTGTCTGCCTCCATCGAATCGAGGAGCTCGTCCACGAGCTCGACCAGGCGCATCCGGAACGTCTGAAATGGCAGGTACCACTC
>JAQBHC010000170.1:0-19236 GCA_032128175.1 Chloroflexota bacterium
GGATCGCGAACCTGCGGGTGACCGAACGGGCCCTGCAGGACATCATGAACCGGGCAACCAAGATCAGCGACGTTCTCGAAGTGCAGGCCCAACTGACCACCGTCCGAGGTGAAATTGAGGTCGCCATGGCCGAGGAGCAGCACCTGAAGGAGCAGGCAGCGTTCTCGACGCTGACGGCCCAGTTCGTGCTCAAGCCCGAGGCCGCCATCACCCAGACACGAGAGAACTTCGACCCCGAATCCGAGATCGATCGCGCGACCGCGACACTCGTCACCATCCTCCAGGGCCTGGCTACCGGAGCCATCTGGTTCGCGATCGTGTGGCTGCCGGTCCTCCTCGTGGTGGCTGTCATCGTCCTGGCCGGGTTCCTCGTTATCCGACGCCGGCGCACAGCTGGTCCCGGTAGCGAAGTCAGCCTGCCGTTGGAGGCCGGGACCGACATCGCAGCGCCGCCGCCCGAGGGCTGAGCGCGGACCGGGGCCGCCCCTCGGCCGGGCCGCCAGCCTCGTCCCGGCGGGCCGCCCCCGCGTCCCGGCTGGCCGCGCCCGATGGAGCGTTCCGCCGGTACACTCGGTCGCAATGACGACCATCAAGCCGGTCATGGATCTGGCGGCGCGCGCCGACATCGCGCGCCGTACCGAGGCACGGTTCCGGAGTTCCGGCGCACTGCGGGACGGGCACTTCCTGCTCAAGAGCGGCCGCCACTCAGCGGCCTACCTGGAGAAGTTCGCCGTCCTTTCGGACCCCGCCGCGACGAGCGAACTGTGTGGATTCTGGGCGGCGCGCCATCGAGATGACAGCGGCGGTGCCAGCGTCGATCTGGTCGCCGGGCCGACCACCGGCGGCGTCATCCTCGCGTTCGAGACGGGGCGCCAGCTCGGCGTTCCGGCCATTTTCGCGGAGGAGTCCAGGGGCGCCGGGGGGACGGTCAGTCGCGAATTCCGGCGCGGCTTCCGGATCCAGCCCGGCCAGCGGGTGCTGCTCGTGGACGACATCCTGACCACGGGTGGCTCGCTGCTGGCGATGCTTCCGGCGGTCGAGGCGATGGGCGGCGACATCGTCGAGTGCGCCGTGCTGGTCGATCGAAGTGGCGGGATGGCCACCCTGACGTCGCCGGCCACCGGACGCGTCTATCCGTTACGGGCGCTCTGGTCCCTCGACCTGCCGACGTTCGAGCCCGGCGAGTCAACCTGCCCGCGCTGCGCCGACGGCACGCCGCTGGAGGCGCCGGGCAGCAGCGGTGCAGCCGTCGGCGCGTGAGGATCCAGCCGGGCCGAGCCCTTGCGCTCGCCGCGCTCACCATGAGTGTCATGTTCGGCGCATGCCAGCCGCCGGCGTCGGCCGGCGCCCCGGCCACTTCGCCGATCACCGGCGTCGTCGTTCACGTGGAGTCCACCGGGCTCAATCAGGTCACCTCGTTCGACCTCCGAACGACCGATGGCGAGGTCTACACCTTCGAACTGAGCCGGCTCGAGCCAGACTCCCAGTTCCCTCCCGGACATCTCACGGAGCACCAGGCTGGTGCCGAGCCGATTCGGGTCCATTTCACGGTGGATGGCCAGACCATCTTCGCGGCGCGCCTCGAGGACGCGAGCGGCTGATCGGGGCGCGCTGGTCATCGGCGCGCGCTGGTCGGGGCCCGCTGCCTTACTGCACTGCCTCGGCGGCGGCCCTGACTTCCTCGGTAGCGACGATCCCCTCGAACGAGGCTGCCACGATCCCGTCGCGGTCGACCACGAAGACCCAGGGTTCAGACAGGAGGCCCCATTCGAATACCGCGGGCACGGGCTGAAGGTTCCCCTGAGCGTCCAGCGCCGGGACCAGACTTCCATCCTGGAATACGAGCGCGTACGGCTCGACGTTGATGAATGCGACGGTCGGATACGCCGCGGCGAGTGGCTTGATTCGATCCAGCGTTGGACCGCACTGTGCAGAGGCGCAGAACTTCGGCGTCGCGAAGATCAGGACGAACGGCTGGTGGGCGGCCAGTGCCACCTTCGGGGAGGTCCTGTAGAGCGATGGATCCGGCTTCTGGTCCGTTGACAGCTTGCGCAGATCGCCACCCACCGAGTCCGCGGTTGGCGTATCCGACGCCGGGGCAGGATCACCGACGCGCACGACCGGCGAGCTGGTTGCGACGTCGAAGGTCATGCGGATGGTCTCGGCGTCGCCCCCGGCCACGGACGTCGTGAATTCGACGCCCCAGACTCCCGCCTCCGCGAACGAGACGCTGGCGACGTAGAAGCCGCGCTCATTCTCGATGCCCCAGACGAACGCCCCGGTCGCGGATTGGGTGGCCGAATCACCGCTCCGACCGAGGTTGAACAGGCTGAACGCAACCGCCCGATCCGGCTGCGCGACGGGGCGGTTCTGGTCATCGAGGAAGGTGAACAACAGCCGGTTCAGGCCACAGGTCAGGCTGCCGCTGCTGTTGACGATGACCGGGAAGACGGTTGGTGCCGTCTGGACCGATCTCCAGCCGGTCTGATCCGCGGGAGGTGCCGGCGCTGCAACGCAGGCGCCGGTTCCACCTGACCCTGCCGGCGCCCCGGACTCGGTTGGGGCCAGATTCGAGGACGTCGGTCCGGCGCTCCCGCCCGCGCAGGCTGCGAGGGTCACGGCGAGCACCACGAGCGCGAGGGGCTGCCAGATTCGAGATCGCTGCTGTCGCATCGTGAGAGGGTAGAACGGCGGCTGGAAGTATGCCGCGGCACCATCGGGAGCAGTCGGCGTGGGGCCCGCCTGCCGACGCGTAGAATGGCCGCTCTCCATTCAGAACCTGTCCTCGAGTGTGTCCGTGACCCGTTTCCAGCGACTCGCCGCCGCGACCGTCGTGACGACATTCCTCCTCGTGACGCTCGGCGTGCTGGTCCGCGTGACCGAGTCGGGCATCGCCTGTCCGACATGGCCCGGCTGCTTCCCGGGTCAGTTCCTCCCCGGCCTCGACGCCGATTACCACGTCTGGCTGGAGTGGATCCACCGGACCGTCGCAGCGGCCATCGGTGTCCTCATTCTCGGATTGGCGGGTCTGGCGCTCCTCGACCATCGCGATCGCCGTTCGATCCTGTGGCCGTCACTGGTCGCGGTCCTGCTGGTCGGCTTTCAGGCCTACCTCGGCCGCGAGACCGTGCGGCTCGGGAACTCGGGGGAGAGCGTCATGGCGCACCTGGCCGCCGCGATGGCACTGGTCGGGATCGTCGTCTATCTCGTCATCCGTCCCGCCTATCCAGCGCGGATCGGCGGGCAGGGTGGCAGTCAGCGCTTCACCCTGCTCAGCATGTTCGGGGCCGCGGCTACGCTCGTCCTGCTCCTGTTCGGGGCCAACGTGACGGCCGAGAACGCAGGTCTCGTCTTCACCGATTGGCCGTTGATGTTGGGTGGGTTGTTCCCGTTCAATCCCAGCACGCCGAGCGACGTCGCCGCGCTCTATCTGACGCACGCGCTGCATCGATATGTCGCCGCCGTGGTCTTCGTGATCCTGCTCGGGGTCGTCATTGCCGCCCGACGGCGGCGACCGGCGATTCGTCGCCTCGCGGCCTTGGCGATCGGGATCGCGGCTTTGTATCTGATACAGATCGTGATCGGCGGACTGCAGGTCCTTACCCTGCTGGCGGGCTGGACCCAGACCCTCCACGTCGCGCTCGGTGCCCTCATCTGGGGTGGCGCGGTGGCGCTCGCGACGATGGCCTACTACACCGCCAGGATGGAGCCGGTTTTGGCGTCCGATGGCCCGACAAGAGGCCCCGACGCCGCGGGCACCGACGCCGGGGCCTCAGGTGCCGTTGATCCCGTCGCGACGAGCCGGCCGGACGGGCAAACGCCTGCCCTCCGGGGCACCATCCGTGCGTACATCGCGCTGACCAAGCCGCGCATCATCGAGCTGCTGCTCGTCACGACCCTGCCGGCCATGATCCTTGCGACCCGGGACGTGCCGGGAATCCAGCCGCTGGACTGGCTCTGGCTGACGGCCTGGACGCTGCTCAGCGGGACCCTGGCAGCGGGCGCCGCCAACGCCATCAACCAGTATCTGGATCGCGACATCGATGAGCGCATGGTGCGCACCCGCCGCCGACCCCTTCCGGCGAACGACATCACGCCCGAGCGAGCCATGGTCTTCGGCGTGGTGCTGGCGGTGATTTCGATTGCGCTGATGGCATGGTTCGCCAATCTGCTCGCGGCGTTCCTGACCCTCCTGGCCATCGCCTTCTACGTCTTCGTCTACACGATCCTGCTGAAGCGCAGCACGCCCCAGAACATCGTCATCGGCGGAGCTGCCGGTGCCCTGCCCCCGGTGATCGGCTGGGCCGCCGTCACCGGCAGCGTTGGGCTGCCCGCGTTGATGCTCTTCCTGCTCGTCTTCTACTGGACGCCGCCGCACTTCTGGGCGCTCGCGCTCAGGATTCGCGGGGACTACGCCGCCGCCGGCGTACCGATGCTTCCCGTCGTCAAGGGCATCGCCGAGACGACTCGCCAGATCGGGCTCTATTCCGTGCTCCTCGTCGCGATCTCGCTGGTCTTCGCGGTCGTCGCCCAGATGGGTGCCATCTACTTTTCCGCCGCCGTCGTCCTCGGCGCGGTGTTCCTGTGGCGGGCCTACGTCCTGTGGCGGCAGGGCTCGGCGCCCGAGGCATCGACCGCCCAGGCCATCCGGCTGTACCGCTTCTCGATCAGCTATCTGACCCTGCTGTTCCTGGCCGTGGCCGTGGACGCTGTCGTCGCCCTCCCGTTCGGCTGAGTCCGCAGGTCGCGGTCAGAGGGTCAGGCTCCCTGTCCGCCCGCCTCGATGTTGGCGATGAGGGCGTCGGCCGTCAGCGGCCCTCCAAGGACGGACTTCAGCAGATCGACGGGCGCTCTTGCCCCGCCGTACTGGAGAAGCGCCTCCGAAACGTAGGCGTACCAGCCGGGGTCTCCGGTCGCCCAGTCGCCGCGCAGACTGCGGATTCGGTCGCGGACCGCAGCGACCATGACGGCGCCGAGCGCGTAATTCGCCAGGTAGCCCGGACTGTCGATCAATTGCCCGCGACTCGCCCACCAGGACCACTCCGGTCGCCCGCGGATGCCGAGATCTCGCTCCGCGATTTCCGACCAGGCCTCATTGGGCGACCGATCAGGGTTCCGGTGGAGTTCGATCTCGAAGAGTGTCCAGGCCGCGTCCAGGATCACCCCGCCGAAGCGGGCGATCACCGATTCGCGGGTCGTGACCTCGACGCCGAGGTGCTGGCGCAGAAACGCGGGCTCGTGGACGGTCCAGGCGACGACGTCGGCGATGGCCTCCACGAACGCCGTCTGCTCGGGCGGCCAGGCGAAATGAGCCGGCCGAGTCCGGATCGCTGCGTAGTGAAGGGCGTGGCCGCTCTCGTGGAGGAGTTCCTCGAGGTTGCCGAACCCGCCCTCGAGATAGGTGGCGAAGACCCACGGCGTCGACCCGACCCACGTCCCGTCCGCGCCACGCGTCGCGATGTCCTCGGAAACGGTGAACGCGGTGCCAATCACTGGGCGATCCGGGCGCGGCTCGATGTCGTAGTGGATCCGCAGTGTCACTGGATCGGCACCGATGGTCCGCAAGTGCTCATCGTTGATCTGGCGGAGCCGTTCCAGCGGAACGAGTGGATCGATCCGCCGCGCCAGCCCGCCGAGGACGTAGCGGTAGTTCCACGGCTCAACGAGGTCGGTGGCGGTGGCGACCTGGCGGAAGGCGCCGAGGATGCGCCGCATCGTCGGCTCCACGCTCGCTGGGTCCATGCCGAGGGCGGCGGCGTTGGCATCAATCGGCGACCCGTCGCGCGCCCAGCGGACTGCCGAGTCGGCAAGGAGGCGCCGGTACGGGCTTGACGGCTCATCCTCGTCATTCACGACCCGCCACGCGGGCTCCATGGAGAGGAACATCTCGCGGCGCCGTGCCTCGTCGTCGTCGCGGGCGAGCCGCGCCGTCACCGTCAGGCGATCCAGTCGCTCGTCCCCGATCGTGAGGTTGGCCATGGCCGCGCCCCAGGCGGTGGATGTACTCCGCCGGAGCCCCACTGTCTCCGGCGACTCGGCCATCGCGTTCCCGTCGTCGGCCGCACCCGAGTTGGCACCGGAAAATGCGCGGCCATCGAGCGGCTCGGCGAGCGCATCGAGCTCGGGAAGGCAGGCCCGCATCGTCCGGACCGCGGCGGCATCCTCGGCCGTCAGTCCGTCCAGAGGCACCATTGAGAGTCGCTCGGCAACGGCCGTCCGCGAAGCGACGAGCGCGTCAGCGTGACGCGCCTCCGCCACGGGGCTCGTCCCGCGATGATGCCCGACCATCCACGTCCCCCAGGCCTCAAGGAGCGCCCGATACGCCTCCTCGAGATCGGCGAGCGCTGTATCGGACGCGAACTGCATGAGCCATCCTAGGCGGCGACGGCGGCACTTCGCGCCGACACCCCGCGCCGGCCGGCGCCCGACCAGAATGCGAGCCCGTTACTCTCCGACCGATCCGGGGCTGCCATCCAGAATCCGGATGTCTCGCCGGCGTGCAACACGCCCCTCGGGATCGAACAGCCCGAGCATCATCTGGACCACGGGTCCGATGCCGAACGCAAAAACGACCGTCCCGAGCCCGATCGTTCCGCCCAGGAGCCAGCCAACGATCAGAACGGCGATCTCGATGGCCGTCCGGGAGCGACGGATGGACCATCCGAACCGACGGTGGACACCGACCATGAGCCCATCCCGCGGTCCCGCTCCGAGATCCGCCGCCAGGTAGAGTCCGGATCCAAGCCCGATCACGAGCACGCCGGCGATCATCTGCAGCAGTTGCATGAACGGCACGGTCTGCGTCGGCACGATCGCGTTGCCGACATTCGTGGCGGTGCCGATCAGGACGACGTTGACGAGCGTCCCGAGCCCGGGGCGCTCACCGAGCGGCCACCAGAGGGCCAGAATCGGCACGCCCAGCAGGATGGAAATCGTGCCCATCGGGATCCCGGTGCGAAACTGGAGGCCCTGGTGAAGGGCCTCCCAGGGCCCGAGACCGAGACCGGCACGGGCCATCAATGCGATACCGAGCCCGAAGATGACCAGGCCGGCGAGCAGGCCTGGAATCCGAGGCAGCATCACCCGCGTCACGAATCGCGCCCGCGGGGTTGGCATGGACATCCCGCGGATGGTACTGCCAGCGCGCCTCAAGCCAGACGTGCACACTCCCCAGATGCACCTGCATTTTCTCGGCGGAGCGGCCACGGTCACGGGGTCCCGCTTTCACCTGACGACGAAGCGGGCCAGTGTCCTGATCGACTGCGGGATGTTCCAGGGCGCCCCGAACGAATCGATCCGCAATCGGGTCCCGCTCGGATTCGACGCACCGAAGCTGAACGCGATCCTGATCACGCACGCGCATCTCGACCACTGCGGGCTCCTCCCGCTGGCGGTCAAGATGGGCTTCCAGGGGCCGATTCACCTTACCTCCGCCACGGCGGAACTCGCGGAGCTGGTCCTCCTGGACAGCGGCCGGCTCCAGCAGGAGTTCGCCAAGCGGGGATCCCGTTGGGAGGCTCGCCATGCGGATGCGGCGGTCACCGAGGACGTCGAGGCCGCCCATAACTACGTCGCTGCCCTGGACCTTGCCCACGAACAGGATGATTCGGACCCACACGGCCGCGACGGCGATGGCCTCGACGGCGTGACCCACGCCCCGCGCGGGGAACTCCGTTTCGCGACCGGCTCCGTCAGCACCGGCGAGCACGTCGAGACGATCATCGAGCCGGCCGACGACTCCGAAGCGGGGATCCCGGACCCGGAGGCGGAGTTGCGGAGGGACCTTCCTGAGCTGCTCATCGACCTCGACGCGCCGCTGTACACGGAAGCCGAAGCTGCGGCCGTGCTGCCGCTCTTCCAGACCGTCCGCTACGACCAGGAAATCGAAGTGGCTCCCGGAGTCCACGCGACCTTTCTCGACGCGGGCCATATCCTCGGCTCGGCGATCATCCGCTTGCGCGTCCAGGAGACGAAGGGCGGCCCCGAGCGGACCATCGTCTTCTCCGGCGACCTTGGTCGGCCCGGCGCCCCGATCCTTCGAGACCCGACGGTCCTGACCCGGGCCGACTACGTGTGCGTCGAATCGACCTACGGCGGGCGGGAGCACGAGCCGACTGCGGAGGCCCTCCGTACGCTTGCCGAAGCGGTCCGCGAGGTCGAGGGAAGCGCGGGCGTGCTGCTGATCCCGTCGTTCGCCATCGGCCGGACGCAGGAGATCGTGTGGGAGCTCGATCGGCTCATCGACGCCGGCGAGATCCCGCTGCTGCCGCTCTACCTCGACTCGCCCATGGCGTCAAAGGCCTCAGCCGTGTACCGGCGCCACCCGGAAGAGTACGACGCCCAAACCTCGGCCCTGCTGAGCTCCGGCGGTACACCGCTCGATTACCCGAACCAGACCGTGACCAACAAGCTGGATGCTTCAAAGGCCATCGCCAGGGCCCCCCGTCCGTACATGATCGTGGCGTCCAACGGCATGCTCACGGGCGGACGGGTCGTCGGGCATCTCCGCGAGCTGATCGACGACCCGACCGCCACGATTCTGTTCGTCGGCTATCAGGGTCGTCAGACGCTCGGGAGCCGGCTCCAGGCCGGCGCGAAGACGGTCAAGCTCAACGGCCAGATCCGAGCGGTGCGCTGTCGGATCCGTTCGATCAGCGGCTTCTCGGCCCATGCGGACGAGCCCGCCCTGCTCCGTTGGATCGGCCGGTTCGGTGAGGGACTGGGGGCCGGGCAACCGGGTTTCCCGCGCACGGTGTTCCTCGTCCACGGAGACCCCGACGCGCAGCAGATGCTCGCGCCAAAGGTGCGGGCGCTCGGCTTCAACGTCCACGTGCCTGTGTGGCACGAGCGCGTCGAGCTCGACTGACCCGAATCTTCGGAGCACTGACTCGGTTATCCGAGGCGCATCGCCGCCCGATACCGGTACACTCCGTAGCAATGAAGCTGCTGACTGCATTCGTTCAGGAAGCCGACGCCCTCGCGGTCTCCGAGGACCTGCGCGCCCACGGACACCGGTTCACGCGTATCCCGTCCGTCGGCGGGTTCCTCGAAGAGGCGAATGAGACCTTCGTCCTGGCGGTCGACGACGAGAAGCTTGACGACGTGCTCGCATCGTTCGAGCGAAGCTCGAAGGCGCGCGAAGTGGAGCTGCCGGTGAGCCTTCGCGAGCGGCTCGAGGATTGGCGCGCGCGCACGGTTCACCACGGTGGGGCGACGATCCTGATCTCGGACCTGGACCGAATCCACCAGACCTAGCCGCGCGGCCGCGGCCTCGTTCGGGCGGCGATTCGCTCGATGGCCCCGGTCCAGCCTGGATCGAACGGGCGCCCCGGTGCATCGAGGTCCAGCACGACTGGCGCGTGATCCGATGGGGTCGGGGGACCCTTGCGTGCCTCCCGATCCACGTCCGCCCAGATGACTCTGGCCGCGACCGGTGCCGTCGCATAGAGCAGGTCGATCCGCATCCCCTCGTTGCGATGGAACATGCCGGCCCGGTAGTCCCACCACGAGAACCGACCGAGTGCTGGCTGGACGCGCCGGAACGTGTCCTCGAGGCCCCACGCACGCAGTCTGGCGAGTGCCGCGCGCTCCGGCTCGGAGACGTGCGTTCCGCCATGCACGGCGGCGGCATCCCAGACGTCCTCATCGGACGGGCTGACGTTGAAGTCGCCACCCAGGATCAGCGACTCGGCAGGGGTGCGTGTTTCGTCCAGCCAGCGACTCAGCCGCTCGAACCAGCGCAGCTTTCCCTCGAAGAACGGCGAGCCCACGACCCTGCCGTTCGGGGCGTACAACGATGCGACCCGGATGCCGCCGCACACCGCGGAGACCATCCGCGCCTCGTGGAGCGGATCGAAATCCTCCTCCGACACGGCAACGCTGGCGCCCGACGAGCTGTCGCGGACGGGTCCGTCGCCGAAGTTGGTAACGATCTCCTCGGCTCCGACGCGGGTGGCGATGGCCACCCCGTTCCAGCGCCCCTCCCCGTGATGAATGAGGTCGTAGCCGAGCATCCGGAACGGCATGACCGGCGCATCGGTATCGGAGAGTTTCGTTTCCTGGAGGAGTACGACGTCCGGCTCCGCTTTCGCCAGCCAGGCCTCCACGAATTCCATCCGGGCCTTGAGCGAGTTGACATTCCACGTGGCGATGCGCATCGGGTGAAGGCTCCCGGCGCTCAGTAGCGCCGACCGCGTTGCCGCGCGAGGTCAAAGGTGGCGGTGTCCGCGACCGCCATCACGGCCATGGTCCCAGCCTGCACCGGATCGCTCACCACCAGATCGGCGACACTCGTGATCGAGCCGACCATGTTGAGACAGATGATCGGGATGCCCTGCTCACGGAGCTCGCGTGCCGCGATGGTGATGTCGCCGCCCATGATCGAGCCCGCGAGCACGAGCAGGCGAGCCCGCGGGAGGTCGGCGACGGCTCGAACCGCAGCCGCGATCTCCTTCTCGCCGATGAGCGCGATGGTGTCCACGGAGATTCGTTCGCCACGAAGGTTGTGCCGGTCCGCCTCGCTCACGGCACCGAGCGCGACCTGGGCAACCTGTGCCCCGGCGCCGATCACGATGACGCGCTTTCCGAAGATTCGATCGAGCGATCGGGTCAGGCGATGGGCTCGAACCCCGGGGGTTGCGTGCAGCGTCCGGACCAGCCGCTCCTCGTCCATGCCCTCGATCTCGATCTCGATCTCCACGGTCCGATCGATCGCCGTGCCGCCCTCGGCCTCGGCTCCACCCGCGACGGGTTCCGGCTCGTCGGGCTCGAGGCGGCGGACGGTTGAGAGGGTGCGCAGAACGCCGCCGGCGGCCCCCAGGCGCGCGATGAGGTCAGGGATGACGGCGGCCGCGTCATCGATGATGGCGCGGGCAGCCACGGTGACCGGGAGGGAGGGTCGGCGAGCCATGGATGAGTCCGGCCGCGGGTCAGCGGGCGCGAACGTCGGAGACGCTCAGGTCGTGCGGGTCGATCCCATCCGACGCATCGTGCTCCTCGTACGCCAGCGCGAGTGCCTGGAAGGCTGATCGGGTTGCCACCGGATCCGAGGTGGTCAGCATGAGCGCACCGTCCGTGTCCTCCGCCACGCCGACGATGCCCGTGATGTTGACCGACCGCTCCGCCAACGCCGTGGCGACGCGCGCCAGCGATCCTGGACTGTCGTTCAGCTGGACCGTGAACCAGACCGACACCGGGCACCTCCTATGGTGCTGATGGTAGCCGACCCGCTACCCTTCGCCCGATGCCACTGCCCACCATCGCCTACCGCCTCATCGGCCGCTTCTCGGTCACGAGATTCGATCAGCTGCTTCACCCCTTCCTGTATCGCCGTTTTCGCGGCCGCGGCGTTCTGGGGCGGGTGTTCGGTTGCGAAATGCTGCTGCTGACGACAACTGGGAGACAATCCGCGCGAGCGCGGACGGTCGCGCTGTTCGCCTTTGACATCCACGTGCCGCCGGGGTCGTGGGCCGTGATCGGAACCCGCGGCGGAAGTGGCCAGATTCCGGCCTGGTACTACAACCTTCAGGCCACGCCCGACGTGACCGTCCAGGTGCGTGGCAGCCAGTTCAGGGCCAGGACGCGCGAGGTGGCTGGTGGCGAGTACGAAGCGATCTTCGAGCGCGCGGCCGGGACCTACCCGGGCTACCGCCTCTATCGCGCCGAAGCGCGGCAGCACCTCCCGATCGTCGTCCTCGAGCCGATCGTTGCGGTCGGCCCGGAACTCGGCGCATGAGCGGGTTCGGATGAGCGGGTTCGGATGAGCGCGTCGGCGCCGGAACCGGTTTCGATGAGCGCGCCTGCGTGAGCCCGTCTTCTCCGCCCGGGCCGGTCATCCAGGTGTTCGGCCGGGAGGATTCGTCCGAGACCAGGGCGGCGCTGCGCTTCTTCAAGGAGCGTCGTGTCGCGGTCCAGTTCGTCGACCTTCGGCGCAAGCCGATGGCCCCGGGCGAGCTTCGGCGGTTTGTCCAGTCGCTCGGGGCACGGGCGCTCGCCGACACCGCAGGGCGAGCGTGGATCGACGCCGGGCTCGGCTACCTCGCCATGTCAGATGCCGAGCTGGCGGTTAGGCTCGAGGCAGACCAGCGGCTCCTCCGGATGCCATTGGTGCGGATCGGCTCAGGCTGTTCGGCCGGCCGCGACGATGCAGCCTGGAAGGCCCTCCTCGCGACCATCTGACCGAGCACGAGGCTGCGGACGTCGGGCGTGGGGCGAGTGATCCGGCCACGAGTGATCCGGCCACGAGCGCCCGAGGCGTGTCGTCGGCGGATCGTGCCGTCAGCCGCGGCGGGCGCGGCGCGCGCGGACGGCGAGTGCGACGCCGAGCGCCACGAACCCGGCGCCGATAACGGTCCACGTCGGATCGCCAATCATGAAACTGCGCCCGGCGGTCAGGATGCCGAGACCCTGCAGCATCCAGACCAGGCCCGTCAGGACCACGGCAATGGCCAGCACCATCGGCAGGGCCGACCGACGTGGCGCGCCAGCCGGGGCCGTTTCAGCCTCAGGCTTGGGGTCGGAACGAGGATCGGGCATGGGCGTAGGATGCCACGCGAACACCTCAACGCGGGATCACGGGAGGATTGAGCGTGCCGAGCAAGGACCAGCCGGGCGAACCCATCAGCGATCATCGGCGGAGCGGCCGGCTGACCATCGGCCCGCGGGCGGCGGCCAAATTGCACGCCGACGATCCCACGATGACATCGGACCGCAAGCTCCTCGAGCCCAGCGATCGCTCGGCCTTTCTCAACACGGACACCTGGCGCGCCCTGCGGATCCTCGCCGAGTTCGTCGAGGGGTTCGATGCGCTCGCGAATATCGGGCCGGCAATAACGGTCTTCGGCTCCGCCCGCGCGGATCAGGACTCGCCGATCTACGGAACCGCGCGGGAAATCGGGCGTCGCCTGGCTGAGGAGGGATACGCGATCATCACGGGCGGGGGCCCGGGTGTCATGGAGGCGGCCAACCGCGGCTGCCAGGAAGGCGGGGGGCTGTCCGTCGGTTGCAACATCGAGTTGCCCAGTGAGCAGAGCCCGAATCCGTACATCGACCTGGGGGTCGAGTTCCGCTACTTCTTCGCCCGCAAGACGATGTTCGTGAAGTACGCGAACGGCTTCGTCATCATGCCCGGTGGTTTCGGCACCATGGACGAGCTGTTCGAAGCGCTCACGCTCATTCAGACGGGCAAGATCCGGCACTTCCCGATCGTCATGGTCGGGTCGGACTTCTACTCCGGCCTGCTCGAATGGCTCCGTGGTCGTCTCGTGGCCGACGGCATGATCGCTGCCGAGGACGTCGATCTGATCGCGGTCACGGATGATCCCGCCGAGGTCGTCGAGATCGTCAAGCGCGCTTCTCGCCGGCGGTCCGCGCCGGCTGACGTCTGAGACGAGCGTAGGCCCGGCCTTCAACGCTCAGAGCGTGGGGACGGCGACCTCGATCATGCCGTCGGAGATTCGGACGGGGTAGTAGCGAAGGCGCCGGACCCGGGTCAGGCGCCGCGCATCGGCCTTTCGGCCCGGAACATCCGACTTCAATTCCCGGCCGCCGGGTGCCCACACCGGGTGATAGCGTCCCTCCGGGTCCAGCCCGCCGGTCGTCGGCATCTGGACGACGTCGCCGGTGCACAGGTCGAAGCGTCCCTCGTGGAGCGGGCACCCGACGATGCAGCCATCCAGGTCGCCGAGGCTGAGCGGTGCCGCCATATGGGGACAGCGGTCATCGACAACCACGACGCCGGCCGGCGTAGAGGCCACCAGGAGGTCGAGGTCACCGCGGGAGACGCGACGCATCGCGCCCGGCTCCAGTTCATTCATCGGGAGCAGTGGCGCCCACGGCGCCTCACTCGCGCCCGGCGCGATCAACTCGGCCGGAAATGGCGCCACGATCGGCCGCTCGTCAGCATTCACTGCAGGCAGGGTAGCGCAGGAACCGCGACGGCCCCACCGCGCGCGACGCGATGGGGCCGATCAGGTGCCGCTGGACGGAGACCCCGAGCGTCAGGCCGCGATCGCGGGCTCCGTTTCGGGGCCCATCGTTCGGCGCAGGGGCAGTTCGCGCATGAACAGGGCGGCAACGAAGCCGAGGACCGTCGCGCCGACTCCGAGCCAGAAGGTGTGGGCGATGGCGAGGCTCATCGCGTTGTTGAACGCCTGGTCGAACTGCGGCACGAACGACTGGATGACGCTCTGGAACCCGGCCGGGACCTGCTGAACGATCGCCTCGCCGAAGCTCTGCCCGACGCCGGTCTGGTCGTTGAGGTCAATCCCCTGACCCGCCTGGATGGCGCCGTTGAAGGAATCCTGGAACTGGGCGATCTGCGCCCGCGCCGCCTCCGGCGCCTGACTGGCGATCGAGGCGAACACCGAATCTGTCTGCGCTGGTAATTCGTCCTCGAGCGACTGTCCGAACAGGGTGCCGGCGATCGCGAGGCCGACAGAGCCGCCGATCTGACGGAAGAACGTGAGGTTGCTGGTCGCCACGCCGAGTTTCGAGAACGGCACCGCGTTCTGGACGATGATCGTGAAGACCGACAGCGTTGGCCCGATGCCGAGGCCGGCCACGAACATCCACAGGAACAGCGCCGGGTACTCGGTGTCGGCGCGGAGTTGGGTGAGCAGGGTGATTCCGACGGCCATCGAGCCGAGGCCGGCGATGACGAGCGCCTTGTACTTGCCCGTCCGGGACACGAGCGCACCGGCGATGATCGAACTGGCGATCAGGCCGATCAGCATCGGGAAGATGAGATAGCCCGAGGCGGTGGCCGTCTCCTGGCGGACAACCTGGAACCAGCGGGGCAGGAAGATGATGGCCCCGAAGAACCCGAAACTGACAAAGAACGTCGCCAGAATCGAGGACACATAGGTCCGATTCCGCCACAGGTCGAGCGGCACGATCGGTTCCTTCGCCCGAGCTTCTACGAGAATGAAGATGGCGCTCAGCCCGAGCCCGAGCGCAATGAAGCCGCCGACGACCAGGTCACCCCAATCGCCGAACTGCTTGTTCGTCAGACCGACGAGCAGGAAGCCGATGGCCACCGTGAACACCAGGGCGCCGAGATAGTCGAGGTTGCGCGACGCAGCGCTGCGCTTGATGGTCGGCAGAAGCCGCCAGATCACAGCCAGGCTGACGATCCCGACGGGAACGTTGACGAAGAAGATCCAGTGCCAACCGACGTTGTCGGTCAGGAACCCGCCGAGGCCTGGTCCGATCAGGAACGAGATCCCGAACACCGCTCCGAAGAGACCCTGGTACTTGCCGCGCTCGGCGGGTGTGAACAGGTCGCCGATGACCGCCAGAGCGATCGGGAACAGGGCGCCCGCGCCGAGTCCCTGGATGCCGCGGAAGGCGATGAGCTGCCACATTTCCTGGCTCAGGCCGGACAGAACCGAGCCGACGAGGAACAGGCTGATCCCGATCATCAGCATCGGTCGGCGTCCGTAGATGTCCGACAGCTTGCCGTAGAACGGGACGGTGATCGTGCTCGTCAGGAGGTAGATCGTGACGACCCAGGTGTACAGGTCGTTGCCCCCGAGATCAGTGACGATTCGGGGCAGTGCCGTCCCGACGATCGTCTGGTCGAGTGCAACGAGGAACAGGCCCAGCAGGACCGCTCCCAGGATCTCGAGCTTGGCGCGCTGACTCAGGCCGAGCGCCGGATCCTCCGCGAGCGTTGGGACGCGCCCCTCGATATCGGGGGGAATTGATTCCATGGGTCCTGATCCCTTCCTACTGGTCCGCGTGCGGCGGATGGTTGTGGGCGACCCCGACGTCAGGGCCAAGCTCTGCGGCCACGGCCGCACGGATATCGCCGAGCGCGGCCGCAACCCGCTCGAGCTCCCCCGTATCGAGGTGGCTGAGGATCCCGTGGAGCCGGTCCTGGCGGAGCGCCTCGATCGTCTCGAGTGCCTCGCGGCCGCCATCGGTCAGGTGAACTTCCACGACCCGACGGTCGTCGGCCACCCGCTCTCGCTCCACGAGGCCGCGCTCCTCCATGCGATCGACGATGCCCGTTGCATTGCTCATCGAGACGCCGAGGAAGTCGGCCAGGTGACCCATGTGGAGGTCGCCATGGTGCTCAAGAAGCCACAGGACGTGCATGTGCGTCATGCTCACGCCTGATTTCACCAGCCGACCGGTGCCGGCGCAACGAATTCCGGCGATCATGTCGTGCAGACCGGCAGCGATCGAAGCGATCGTCGTTTGGTCGTCCTGAATGGTTCTGTCCGGACGAATAGTTCGCATGTAGTGAAGTACTCTAACCTGCAGGCCGGAATTGGGTCAAGTCGCCCGATCCGGCGAGGATCCCGTGGAGAACTGATGCGTTTCGCGCTCATGATCGAGGCTCAGCAGGGCCTGTCTTATGCTGACCAGCTGGCCCTCGTCCACCGCGCCGAGGCCGCCGGCTTCGAGGCGTTCTTCCGGAGTGATCACTACGCGAGCTTTCCAGGACCGTCCGATGGCCCGAGCACGGACGCCTGGACGGTCCTCGCCGGACTCGCCCGCGAGACGGAACGGATCACGCTCGGTGTCCTCGTCAGCCCCGTGACATTTCGACACCCAGGCAATTTCGTGAAGGTCGTCACGACCGTTGACGAAATGAGCGGCGGACGGATCGAAGTTGGCGTCGGGGCGGGTTGGAACGAGACCGACCATTCAGCCCTCGGCCTGCCGTTTCCCGAGATCAAGGAGCGGGCCGACCTCATGGAGGATCAGCTCGCGATCCTCCACGGCCTGTGGACGGAACCAGACGGCTGGTCGTACGAGGGCCATCAGATCCGCGTCGTGGATGGCTTCCTGCGGCCGAAGCCAGTGGATGTCCCGGAGCGCCCGCGCGCGGCAAACGGGTCAGTCCGGCCACGGATCCTCGTGGGCGGGGACGGTTCGCCCCGGGGGTTCCGAATCGCGGCCCGCTACGCCGACGAGTTCAACCTGACCGGCGCATCTCCAGAAGGCACGGCCGAGCGTTTCGGGGTCCTGGACGATGCCTGTCGCGCGGCCGGTCGAGAGCCGGCGACACTGACCCACTCGGCGATGATCGGGGTCATGATCGGCGCGAACGAAGCAGACGTTGCGCGGCGCCGAGCGGACCTCCTGCGCGTCCTGGGCGTCGACACGGCCGCCGGATCGGCCTGGTACGAGGCCCGCCGCGCCCGCTGGATCATGGGCACGCCCGATGAGGCGCGGGCCATGGTCCGCCGCTTCGCTGATGCCGGCGTGGAGCGGATCATGCTCCAGGACTTCCTGCCCTGGGATCTCGAGATGGTCGATCTGATGGGCTCGGAGCTCGTCGGTCGGGTCTGATCAGTCGGCGGCGTCGGCTGCGGCGAGATAGCGCGGGTCATCGCGCCGAATTGCATCAGGGTTGACGCCGCGTGCAACGGCCAGCTGCTCCGCGAGCCGCTGGAGGGGCACCGCCGTCCCGACCAGAGCCGCCGCCGTCGATGGGAGTGATGGTGCGTCCGGGACCAGGATGCGGCCCGCCGGCGTCAGGGCCACGTCAATCTCACCGGCCACCACGGGCGAGGTGATCACGCCCGCCTGGATGCCGACTTCGCGGCACGCCCGGAGCAGCCCCAGGGCGCGGGCGACCCGCGGCCCACGAGCGGCCCGATCGGCGAGAACGAGGACCAGTCCTGTGTGTTCGTCCGTCGCGGCCAGATGACCGTGCAGCATCGTCTCGAGATCGCGCATCGCGGAAGGGATCCGCGCTCCTTCCTCGACCTTCAGGGTCAGCTCCCGCGCCGCAACGCGATCTGCGCCACTGCCCACGACGAGCAGGTGGCGGACCGCTGCCAGGGTCTCGGCCATCGAGATGATCGCAGCCGATGAGGGTGCCGACAGTCCCGTGGTCAGGAGCGCAGCCACCGCAGCCACGTCGATCGTCTGCGCGCTCAGGTGGGCGCCGATGGCCGCGCCCGCAAGGATGGGGGAGAGGTAGCCGACGGTGTGGCACCAGCTCTGATCCATCTCCTCCGTTGCCACGACGATGTCGGCGAGAGCGCCGCCAGGCGACCCGGCCGTTGCCGTGATCAGCGCCACCGTGGCGCCCGCCTCGCGCGCCGCGGCGAGCGCTCGATTCGTGGCCCACGTCCCGCCCTCGTGGCTGATGCCGATGACCACCGCCCCGGGCCCACCAAGCACCGGTTCCAGGGCTCCTTCGAGGGCCTGGATCGCGATGGGGGAGCCACCCAGACCATTTGTAGCCGGCAGTCCGGCGACGCGGTTCGCATCGCGCAGGATCTCGGCCACGGCCACCGCCCCGTGCTCGCTCGTTCCACAGCCGACGACGATGACCGGCAGACCGGCCGACGAAGCGCTCCGGATGGCTGACGCCAGGCTGGCCGCGGGTCCGTCGGGGTCGGCGAGTCGGGTCAGCATGCGCACCGCGAGTGCCGGTTCGGCCTCGATCATTTCGGTCATGTGATACGGGGCTCCGGGCCGCAGCGAGGGCACGGACGAACTGGCCCACGGATCGGGGGCGGGCGGCAACGGAAGCGAGGAATCAGTTCGTCGATCGTTCATGCCGGGAGGATAGCGGGGCGCGCGGGTGCGGGGACCTAGCGGGGCTCGGTTCGAATCCGACCGATGCGCCCAATCGGCCCGTAGCGGAACCAGACGCGGCCAACGAGCAGCTCGACGGCTACCGGACCGAAACGGTCCGAATCGATCGGCGGGCCGAATCCCTGGGCGGCGGCGACCCCGACACTTGCATCCGAGGTCAACCACGCCTCGTCCGGCCCGATGACGATGTAGCCGCCGTTGAACGGCACCCGCTCGCCCGCGCGGGCGAATACGCGCTTGACGGCCAGGGAATCGCTCTCCGGCTCCCGGAAGACGACGACCGAGCCCGGCCGTGGCCATCGCCGCGTCGTCGGGTCAACCAGCAGCCAGTCACCGGGCGCGATCCCCGGCAGCATCGAACCTTCGGCGACAAGGACGCGCCAGGGGCCCTGAAGGCGCTCGCGCAGCGAGGCCGAGCGAGCGCTATCTGGACGCGGGGGGACCGGAGCTCCGGGCGCCGGCTCCGGGGTCACGAGATGGTTCGGGCTTGTCGGGTCAGCCGGGCCGGCCCGCCACGCGGGTCTTGGCGTCGCCGCCGGTCGCCTTCCAGGCCGCGTCAACTTCATCCACCAGTTCGAGGAGGCGCTTGGCGTCGGTCAGATCGACGGACGCCTTGACCTTCGACACCTGCTTGCTGGCCTGCCAGAACAGGTCGTGCAGTTTGGGCACCGTCGC
>JAQBHC010000171.1:0-6112 GCA_032128175.1 Chloroflexota bacterium
CTGATCAGGTTGACCGCGGAGAACGGATGTCGGCCCATGGTCCGCGGCTCAGTCGTCATACCGGGCGAGGGCCCGGCGGAGCGTTTCGGCGACATCGGCCCGCAGCGCAGCCGGCTCCAGGATCGCCACGTCCGCGCCCCAGGACAGGATCCACAGCCGGATCTCGATCGTTCCCGACACGGTCGCGCGCCACAGGAGAGACCCGTCGGGTTCGATCGTCGCCACCTGGCTCGTGTGCCAGACGGTCTCGGCCACGCGCCCGGCGACGGCCGGCGCGAAGCGGAGCGTGACCGTCACGGCCGGTTGGTCGGCGATGATGTCCCACGCGCCCCGGAGCAGCTTCTCGACCGACCCGACCTCAGGCGGCTCGAAGGTGCGCGGCGTGACCGTGACGGTCTGAATACGCTCGATCTTGAAGGTGCGCAGCCCGCTGCGGCCCTCGTCGAATCCGATCAGGTACAGGGCATGGGTTTGCGCGGATGGCTCGATCAGGTAGGGATGGACCGTGGCTCGTCGCGAATCTGCGGTCCGGCCCTCATAGGTCGCGGCCTGATAGCTGATCTCCACGATCCGCCGCTCGGCCCAGGCGCGCGTCAGGGCGTGGACGTGGTCGACGAAACCCGGGGCTTTCGACGCGCGCTGGAGGACGTCGAGGGAGCGGGCGACATGCTCGGTCAACGGGCCCGGAAGGCCCTCGGACAGCTTCTCGAAGGCAGAGGCAAGATCCGGGTCGTACTTGTCCGCGTAGCGGACCATCAGGCGGGTCGCCAGGAAGACGGCCATCGCCTCGGACGTCGTCAACTTCAGCGGGGGGAGAAACGACGCGTCCAGGATGCCCCAGCGCCCGCCCTCGGACCAGGTCGGGAGTTGGAGCTCGCCCTCGAGGGCGGTCAGGTCCCGATACGCCGTTCGCTTGGAGATGCCGAGGCGAACACCGATGTCTTCGGCACGAATTCCCTCCGGGTGGGCCTTGAGCAGGTTGACCACGCGCGCCAGTCGCGCTACCCGATCGCGCTTGGCCGATAACCCGCTGTCACCTTCGTATCCGGGCATGCCACCTCCGTGCCGGAGCATACCTTCCAGACCCGCCGCAAGTACCACCGTCACCCCGGACTGTCGGGTCATCGCCGCAGGGCTACCCAAGACCGACCATCACTGCACCGGACCGACCGAGGAACTGATCTCGATCGAACGGCGAACCCGAGGATCCGTCGGGCCGACATGGCAGACCTGGAGCACGGCCACCCGCCGACCGCGCGCGAGACGTATCGCGCGCTGTTGCTGCGTGGCTTCAGCCCCGGCGAAGCCGCCAACCTGACGGCCTTCCTGTCCGGGATCGGACTCGGCGCCGGAACCGCCTGGCGCCTGGCCGACGTGGACCGCCTCCTCTTTCTGCGCGAACTCTGTCGGTCCGGCCGGATCGGCGCCGACGACGGCCTCGAGCCCATCGAGGTCCTCGTCACGAGCTGAGCCGCCTCGGATCCGCCGTCGCTCTGTACCATCCGCCCGTGAACGCGCTAGGTGTGGTTCTCATGAAGGTTGTTTCCACGGGCCGCGGCCGTGGGGGCCGTGGGGGCTGTGGCCGCTGGGGCCGTGGGGGGAGTGTGGGGGCCGGGGCCAGGGGCCAGGGCGCGTTGACCGCGGTCAGGGCCGGTGTTGCCCGCCGTGATCGAGCTGGTTGATCAGAATCGCGCCTTGCGCGCATGGCCATGGATGAGATCTGTCGATTCGGATGACCGGCCGAGCGTGGATGGGCTCGGTTTGATGAACCACGTCGATCAATGTTCAGGAGTATGACCGTCAACAACGTCTCTGGGAATCACAGCGAGCTCGGCTGTTGACCCCACGACCAGAATCTCGCCTCGCTGGCGGCGGATGACCGAGACGGAGGCCGTCGCCCAGTTCTGGGCGGCGTTTGTAGCCGAAACCCGGGCAGCGGATCCGTACACGGCGTGGGGGTTCGGCGATTCGTCGCGGCCCGAGCTGATGACGAAACTCGGACTGCTCGTGCGAGACGGCCCGAAGCGCGCGACCACAGGGCTCGAGGCCGAGTACGAAGACGATGGGGATCCACTGCCTCGCGTCGGGGACCACGCCGTCATCCTCGATGGTCTCGACCGTCCGCTGTGCATCATTCGCACCACCTGGGTGGAGGTGATGCCCTTCGGCGAGGTGGACGCCGCGTTCGCCTGGGACGAGGGGGAGGGAGACCGATCGCTCGCCGAGTGGCGGGCGATTCACGAGCGCTACTTTGCGGGCATTGGCCGGCCGGTCACGGATGCGACGCGTGTCGTGCTTGAGCGCTTCGCCAAGGTCTGGCCACCGCCCACGGATCCCTAGGCGGCCGCGCCGCCACAATCAGCGCTCAGCTGCCCAGGAGCGTGGTGAGTGTGACTGGCGTCAGCCCACGCGACTGGAGGCCGGCGAGGATCCCCGGCAGCGCCTCCAGCGTGTGCCACCCGCCAAGGTGCATCAGGACGATCGAGCCACCCTGGGCATTGGCCAGCACCTTGGTCACGATACCGTCTGCCGTAGGCCCGCCGTCCGTCGTGGCCTTCCAGTCGATCGTGTCGATGTCCCACATCAGCATGTCGTGCCAGCCGGCCACGCCTACGCCCGTCCGAACGGCGGCGGTCCACGCACCAAACGGCGGTCGGAAGAACGGCTTCGTGGTCATTCCGATGAGTCCTTCGATCGCTGTCTCGGCCGAGGTCAACTGGTCCGCCATCTGCGCGTCGGTCAGCGTCGTGAAGTCCGGATGGTCCCAGGAGTGGTTGCCGAGGGCGAAGAGGTCGGGCCGGGTCGCGGCCAGCAGGAGTGCCGTTCGACCGGTCGCGGTGGTGGTCCCCATCGCGCCGGTGGGGAACAGCGTCGCATGGACCTCGTGGTCGATGAGCCACTGGACGATGTCGATGGCGGGATCGAGGCGCCCTCCCATGTCGAATGTCAGGGCGATCCGGGTCGTGCCTCGAGGACCGTGCGAGACGACGATCGCCGGGGCCGACGTCGCGCCGCCGGCCAGCGTGGCCTCGGGCGCAGCTGTCGGATCGACGGTCGGGACGCCCGGGCTGGGCGATGGATGGTCCGCATCGTCGACGATGACGCCCGGAATCATCACCAGCCTCCAGCCGGGCTCGATGTGATTGGGGAGATAGCCCGCCGATTCCGGGTCAAGCGATGGGTAGGTCCCGCGGTTCCACCAGGCGATGCTGCGCGGCGACGTGCGGTAGGTCCGTGCGATCGATGTCAGCGTGTCGCCCGGCTGGACAACCCGCGAGGTGAAGGTCGGACTCGGCGTCGGTGTCGGCCGAACGAAGCTTGGGCTCGGTGCTCTGCTCGTCGCCGGCGAGGGCGCCGCGGAGGGGGTCGGGGAGCATGAAGCCGCTGGGTTTGTGGGATCACACGTTCGGGCGGGCGAGTCGGCCGGAGCAGTCAGGAGACCGGAGACAACGACGATCGCCCCGACCAGCGCGACAGCCACGAGCGTCAGGAGTCCGGCGCCAAGCGGACGAGCGAGGAGGTTCCCGTGCCGCGGAATGCCTGGTAAGCCGGACTGGCGCTCCTCGGGGCCCATGCGGTCAGTGTGACGCGCCCGGCGACGTCCGGGTTACGGCTAGAGGTCGATCGGCGTCGGGGCCTGGAGGGTCAGCTCGCCGGCCAGTGCCTCACCATCGAGCGCCGTGGCGACGCGGCCGCCGCCGTCTCGCTTGGCCACGAACAGGGCGCGGTCGGCCGCCAGCAGGACAGCCTCGGGCGTGGCTCCGTCGGTGGGGTAGGTGGCGACGCCCGCGGAGGCATCAATGTCGACACCCTTCGCTCGCATGTCCGCCATCGGTCCGGTCGGATCGGCGAAGGCGCTCCGAATCCGGTCTGCCACCGGGCCGACATGCGCGGCATCGGTCCCCGACAGGAGCACGACGAACTCGTCGCCGCCATAACGGAACACGGCGTCAGAGTCGCGGCTGGCTCGGACGATGGCGCCGGCGCTCAATCGCAGGACCTCGTTCCCAGCCGCGTGTCCGAGCTGATCATTAACGAGCTTGAAGCGATCGAGGTCGACCATGAGCAGGCTGAACGGTTCACCCCGGGCGACCGCGTCGTCGAGCGCATACCGGAAGCTCCGGTGGTTGCGAAGACCCGTGAGGTCGTCCGTCTCGGCCTGGCGGCTGATCGCAGCGTGCGCCTGGGCGTTCTGCACGGCAACCGAGACCTGTGCCGCGAATTGCTGGACCAGTTCGTACTCTTCCTCGGCGAACGCGCGGCCCACTCCAAGGCGCTCGAGCGCGAGCGTACCGATGGCGCCGGCTCGACCACGAATGGGCACGCAGATGAGGCCGCCGTGAACCGGCCCGTCGGCCCCGTAGAGGACTCGCGGATCCTCGAACTGGTCGGCGAGGAGGACGGGCTCGTTGTGTTCCATGACCCAACCCGCGACCCCGCCCTGACCGGGAAGGTTCGAGGCGGGCAAGTCGACAGCGCTCACGCCGTTGGCGATCACGGGCTCAAGCGTGCCGCCGCGGCGATCGAGCAGCTCGATCCAGAGATTGTCGGAGACCACCAAGTCGCTCAGGCGCTCGGAAACCGATTTGAGGACCGCCTCCGTATCCAGGGTGGCGAGAAATGACTCCGTGATGGCGAGGAGGTCACGCTGGCCCTTCACCTGGCGACGCAGTCGCTGCGTCCCATCGGCATTTGCCATGGCCTGCGCCGCGAAGCTCGCGTAGATGACAAGCAGTCGAAGGTCGTCGTCGTTGAACTGGGCGAGTCCCAATTTCGCCAGGACAATGACGCCGAGCGTCCGATCCTCGAACAGCATCGGCGCCAGCAGCATCGACTCGTCCAGATCGCCCTCGGTCCCCGGAATCGTGTTTGCTCGGGGGTCCTTTGCGGCATCGAGGAGGTTCACGGCGACGCGATTCGCGGCCACCCAGCCGGTGATCCCGTAGCCAACCTTCACGCGCAGCTGCTCGGCCGTCTCGTCGACGTACTCGCCGACTTGCCCACGCATCGCGACCGGGATCAGATCGTCCCCGTACTGCCGGTACACGCGGACGTTGTGGTAGTCGATCAATTGGTTGAGCTCGACCGCGATGGCCGTCCCGATCTCGGACACATCGGACAATCGGTTGAGCCGTACACCGAGCTGCTGGATCGACTGGAGTTGCGAGGCCCAGGTGGCCAGCTGCGTATTGGCGGCGCTGCTCCGAATCGCCCCTGCGGCCTGCGCTGCCAGCGCGGCGACGGCGTCAAGCTCGTCCTTCGCCCAGTGGTGAGGACGGTCGTGGTACACGTTCAGGCTGCCGATGGCCGTGCCCGACTCTCCGTCAATCAGCGGCGCGACGCAGATCGAGTCGAAGCCCTCCTGGACCACGCTCGCGCGAAACGTTGCAGCGCGCGGATCATCGCGGAACCCGACAGCGAAGACTGGTCGCCCGGCGTCAACCGCGGCAGTCGTGAGTGCACCAAGATCGCCTGAGCTCACGGCCGCCTGATACGTCGATGACAGCCCACGCGATGCAATCGTCCGGCGTGATCCCTCGTCGCCGAACAGGAATATCGAGGCACGGTCCGCCTCAAACATCGCAATCACATGGTCGACCAGACGCCCGACCACGAGGTTCGGGTCGTGCCGACTTCCGATGTCGACCGCGATCCGTCCGATAGCCTCGGACCAGTGGATCCGACGCTCCAGCGCCTCGGCCGCACCGTTGGCACGGACGATCGATCCGATCGCTGAGGCGGTCATTGGGAGCAAGTCACGGGTGGCCGGGGCGGTCGGCGTGTCATCGTTGGTTAGCGCGATGAGCGCACCCCACGCCCCAGCAGGTCCGGGGATCGAACAGGCCAGCAGCCGCCCGGCCAGCCCCGCGAGCGGCGCCGGCGCTCCATCGCGCGTCGAGGTTTCAATGACACGTCCCGGTTCGGCGATCGCTGTTCCCAGGGAACCCTGCCCAGCCGGAATAGCCGCGAGCCGGATCCCTGCGGGGCCCGCGATGCCGATGGGGTCCAATGAAGTGTGACCGAGGCGCCAGACGGAAACGTGTCGGAACGCAGCACCGTCACGGATCGCCCGTGCCGCGCTGCCGAGCAGCGTCGATTCGTCGGCCGGAGC
>JAQBHC010000172.1:0-2940 GCA_032128175.1 Chloroflexota bacterium
TCGCGCTCGATGCAAGGTCCATTTCTCATTCTCGTCGGCATCGCCTGGGCAACGCGTGCGCTCATCGGTTTGACGGATGCGGATTTCTGGAACGCCGCCACGCTGCTCGACTACGCCTCGGTTTGGACGTACAGCCTCGCCCTGCTGCTGATCGCACCGGCGCTGCTCATCCTCATCCGCCAGGCGAAATCCGGACGTGCAGCCACCCTCGTGGCCTGGGTCGTGGCTGCCGGGGCGATCCTGGCAGCGGTGGCCAATGGGATCGAGGATGGCCTCGGCTACAAGGAGTTCGGGGCGCAATACGTTCTTGGGGCGAGCATCGCCGGGCTTGGCCTGATCGCGCTCGCGGCGCTCATGGCATCCGGCCGTCGGAAGATCTTTGCCCTCGTCCCGACGCTGACGGTCGCGGGCCTACTCGCGTTCAGCGTGGGCGGCGGATTCCTGATCGCGCTGACCTGGATTGTCTTCGGCGCCTTGATCATGACCGGCCGAACTGGGACCGGGACCCGAAACGAGGCCACGCCCGCGACCGACGCCTGAACGGGCGACGCGCGCGCGAGTCGGCGTCATGGGCGCCGGCTGCACGACGCCGGCAAGGCGGCGCTCGCCGACTTCATTGTCAGAAGAGCACGACACGAACGTCAGGCGCGAAATCATGCGCCAGAGGTGCACGGTTCGGCGATCTGTCGAAGATCGGCGAGCCTCCACGCTCGGGCTGGCTGCGTTTGACCGCTCGTACGCTGACTAAGGGCTGCGTGGTGCACATCTGGCACGACCGCGCACGTCGGGTCACTCGACTCCCGATCGCACCTTGAACCGGCCGTACCGCACCCTGCAGCTTGCGGAGCCCGCGAAACCCGCTGAACCCGCGGAAGCCACCGCACCCACCACGTACCGGCTCGAGTCTGGCAAGATAGCGGCCGCTCCGAGCCGTCCGGTTTCCCGATCGGCGTCGGCGTGGTCACCCAAGTGGGTCGGTCGGGCAGGTGGTGAGCCCAAGGGTCTGTAAAACCCTCGTCTTCGACTGTGGCGGTTCGATTCCGCCCCGGCCCACCAGCATCCGCTGAGACGCCACTCGAGCGATCAGCCTGCTGCCGCTTCCTCCGTCGGACCGTCCAGCGCGGCGTGCAACTCGTGGGAGTGGACCCGCAGCCAGCGCCGCCATTGCAGGTGATCAGGCTGCCGGGCCGCGACGAGCGCCCAGAACCGTGGTCCGTGGCCAAAGATTCGTAGATGCGCGAGCTCATGGACGACGACCGTTTCGAGGGCCGACGGCGGGGCCAGGATGAGTCGCCACGAGAAGGACAACGTTCCCTTGCGCGAGGCGCTCCCCCACCGGGACCGAGGGTCACGCAGACCGATCCGCGATGGGGCGACCTCGAGCGCGGGGCCATGGGCGGTGACCGCTCGATCGATCGCCACCGCCGCTCGCTCCCGCAACCAGGCCCGCAGGACCTCCGCGGGGGCGCGCCGGTCGGCAGCGGCCATGAGCAGGTGCAACTCGTCGCGGTCGTCGGCGCCATGACGCGCGACGCTCGATCGGCGCGCGCCGGCTGGTGCGGGCGTGATCCTGAGCCGATGGATCTCGCCCAGGTAGCGGAACGCTGCCGCGTCCGCGATCCCGCCTCGCGCCATCATCTCGGAACGCTGGCGGTCCAGCCGCGTGAGATGCCGGCGGATCCAGGGCTCACGCTCGGCGAGGAACTTCTCCACCTCCCGTTCGGGGCGGGCCCAGCCACGACGCGTCGCGAGCGGGACGGTCGCCACGAGGCCGCGCCGAGGGTCGATCGTCAGGCGGAGAGCGCGAGAGCGGGCTGATCGACGTAGCGCGTACTGGAGCGGGCCGCCGGGTAGCGTGACCCAGCGGGCTTCGAGGTCCGGTCGGACGAGCATCCCGGAGATGGTGCCATGTCGTACCCCTGCCTGCGACCAGGCGCCTCCCGGGGCATGATGTCGGTGATGAGGCGCCGTGGACGACTTGCCGAACGATGACCGCGTAGGCCGGCCTGCGACGGGCGCGCCCGCACGAGGCGGGTCGGTGCGCCCCGCATTTCGACAGGGGTCGACGGGTCCCGCGGGCCGGGTATCGCCGTCGCTGGTGCCATGCCGTAGCGAAGCGTGACGATCGACCATCGGCCGGGCATGATGCGCGCGATGAGGACGCGCAGGCCCGGGCTCGTTCGATGGGCAGGTCCACTCGCATGACGCGAGGGTGGCCGGACGAGGCCGGGTTGCCGGTCTTCGACGCGGTCGACCCAACCGCCGATGCTCAGCGTGTCCCCGAAGGCCACAAGCCTTCGTCCGGCCGTGGTCCGGCTCGGGGCGCGGGAGTCGCCGTTGCCGCCCTCGTCCTGCTCGTCGCGGGCATCGTGGTCGGCAACCCTCCTCCGTCCGGTGACCCGACGGGTTCTCCGGGCCAGTCTCCAGAGCCCTCGGTCGCCCCCTCGCCGTTCGTTTCGCCCGCGGTCGCCTGCGGCGTGCTGCCTTCGACGTCAGATATTGCAGTGTCGCTGCAGGTCGGGAGGGACCTCTCGGTAGTCGGTTCGGATGGCCCCGATGCCCTCCCTCCCGAGGTCCACGCGGGACTCAGCGATCAGATCCAGATGGTCATCGCAGGCGACGCGTGCGCCGTGAGCTGGAGGATTCGATTGTGGGACTCGAAGTACAGCACCGTCCTCCATGAGGACAGTGTTTCGAACCGGGATGAGGATCCCGCGTACGCCTCCCAGAATCGATGGGATCTCCCGATCGCCGGACAGACCGGCATCCTGACGGCGGTCATCCAGTTCCGGGGCGGCCCCGACATCGAGCGGAGATGGAACACCACGATTGAGGTCCCGGAGCTCTTCCTTGTCGCCTCGGACGGCGCACGGTTTGAAGCCTCGGCCGGCTGTGCTCCCAGCCCGCAGCAGTTCGATCCCAACCGCTATCGATACGACA
>JAQBHC010000173.1:0-3529 GCA_032128175.1 Chloroflexota bacterium
ACGACCGGTCGCCTTCCTCGTCTTCGATCTCCTGCATCTCGATGGGCGATCGCTGCTCAACGTGCCCCTCGAACGGCGGCGCAATCAGCTGCGTCGATCGCTCCGTCCAGGGGACGAGGTGCTCACCATTCCGGCCATCCCTGGGGAGGGCCGTGCACTCTTCGACGCGGTCGCCGCGCAGGGGCTCGCCGGCGTCCTTGCTCGACACCGATACAGCCCGTACCTGCCCGGCGTTCGGAGCCGACTGTGGCGATTCACGCCGACGGGACGGGGTGCCCCACCGGACCGAGTGCCGGCCGGGGTGCCGGACGGGGCAGCGTCCGCGGGATCGGACGGACGAGACGCGCTGAGGGATGCAAAGCCAGGTCCGGGCAGCGCGCCGGTACTCGCCCTGATCCGGCGTCTCCCGCTCGGATTCGAGGATCCGTACGACCCGACGATCGACCCGGGGACGGAGGACGAACCAGCCTGACGTCAGGCGTTGGGCGAAATCACGGCGCGAAGGATTCGCCGGGCTCCGGGCCGCTGGCCGTAGAGGAGCACGCCGGCCGAGTAGACGCGGATGGCCAGGGCGGCGGCGAGCACGATCGCCAGCACGAGGAGCCCGTAGGCGAGGGCAAGCTCCCACGGCTCGACGCGTCCGACGGTAAGCCGCGTGAACATCACGAACGGGCTCCAGAACGGGATATACGACGCCACCTGCAGGAACGTCGTCAGCCCGCCGGACAGGGCCATCACGCCCTGGATGTAGCCCGCGATCCCGATCAGGCTCATCGGCAGGGCGATGACCTGGAGATCCTCCACCCGGCTGACCAGGGAACCAGCGGCGGCGTAGATCAGGGCATAGAGCGTAAAACCGAGCACGAAGAAGAGCCCGTACCCCAGCAGGAACGCGGGCGTTATCCCGGTCAGCGGCGGCGTGATGCCGGGCCCCAGGCCGAGGGCCTCGCTGATCGGCCGCTGGAAGGCGAGCGCGACCAGCGCCGGGACGAGGATGGCTGCGTACTGGAGCAGTCCTGCCAGGCCGATGCCGAGCACTTTGCCGAGCACCAGCTGGCGCGCCGAGGCGGCACTGATCAGCAGCTCCATGACCCGGGTTTCCTTCTCGGCAGCGACGCCGGCCGCGACCCACATCCCGTAGATGACCATGGTCAGGAAGAGCACGACGACGAGGACGGTTCCGAGCAGCTGCCGACTGGCGATCTCCCCGGCGCCGAGGGGCGCCCCGCCGGCGCTCGGTCCGGCGCCCGCCAGGATGTCCAGGGTCGGCGGGAGGAACGGCACCTCACCGCTGGGCTTGACGAGATCCGTCCACTCGAGGAACGCCACCGCGAAGGTGCCGATGGCCACGAACTGCGTCCGGTCCGCGCCCAGGCCCTGACCCGTCAGGAAGTCGAAGTCGAGGCGACCGGATACGTCGCGTGTCGCGAAGAGCGCGCCGTCGAAGTGCCCGTCCGCGACCGCCGCCCTCACGGCATCGAGGTCGGTCTCGATCTTGAACTCCCAGGATTGGGGCGTCCCCTCGCCGGTCGCGCTGAGGACGTTGCGCATCACCGACGCTGAACGGGCGGCCAGGTCCGCGTCATCCGCCACGATCGCAATCGTGGTCGTGCTGTCCCGGTCGGCCAGCCGGATGATGATCGGCAGAAAGGCCACGAAGATGGCCATCAGCGCGAGCAGCACCGTCGAAGCCGCATAGGGCCGGCTCAGGACCCGCTCGGTGAATTCGCGTCGCGCGATGATTCGGGTGTTCGGGAAGGTCGGGTCGTGGCGCACGGGGCGCTCCACGCTCACGCCGCGGGCTCCGCGGGCGCACTGGCCTCGGCGAGCGTCATGGTGTCGACCTCCGACGCGGGATGGCCGACCAGCTCGATGAACACCTGCTCCAGCGTCGGGTCGGCGACCTCGAAGTGACGCACGCGAACCCCGTTCGCGAGGGCAGCCGCGAGGACGGCGCCTGGATCCGCGCCTGGATCCAGGTCCAGCTCCACGCGGTCGACGCCGGGCCGCAGGATCCGGACCCCGGGCAGTCGGTCCAGCCAGGAGAAGTCGGTTTCGGCCTCGGCGGCGACGAGGACGCTCTGCCGACCGGTGGATCGCTTCACGTCCCGAAGCCGTCCGTGGATGACGGTGCGGCCGACATCGATGATCGCGATCGACTCGCACATCGCCTCGACCGTCTCCATCTGATGGGTGGACAGGATGATCGTCTTGCCCCGGGCGCGGAGCTCCAGGATCGCCTCGCGAATGAGGACGACGTTCACCGGGTCAAGGCCGGTGAACGGCTCGTCGAGGAGCAGGATGTCGGGGTCGTGGATGACGGCGGCCAGGAACTGGACCTTCTGCTGGTTGCCCTTGGATAGCTCGCCGGTGCGGCGCGTCGCGAATTCCGGCACGTGGAGCCGGGCCAGCCAGGCGTGCGCGTCCTGGGCGGCACGATCCGCGGACACGCCCTGAAGTCGGGCGAAGAAGACGAGCTGGTCCAGCACCGTCATCTTCGGATACAGGCCGCGCTCCTCGGGCAGATAGCCCCAGGTGGGCCGGGCGAGAAGTCGGTGATCGGTTCCGTGCCAGACGATGGTGCCCGAGTCGGCCCGCAGGACTCCCAGCGCGATTCGCATGGTGGTGGTCTTGCCGGCGCCGTTGGAGCCAAGGAACCCATAGATATGCCCGGCAGGAATCTCCAGCGTCAGGCCGTCGAGCGCCTGGATCCGATCGAATCGCTTGGACAGATCGCTGATGACGAGGGACATTCGGGCGAGGATAGCCGGGGAGGCGGCAGCCGTCGCGGGACCCGATGGTCAGGTCAGGCGACTCGCCTTCATGCGACCCAGGTCACGCGCCAGCGAGCGCGGATGGCGTCGGCGACGACGGCCGGAACGAACGCCACGGCCGCCACGAGCAGCCACTCGACCAGGTCCAGCGGGCTCGAGCGGAACGCGTCGGCGAGGGGAGGAATGAAGGGGATCGCGAACTGGATCAAGACCACAAGAATTGCCCCGACGAGGAGGACGCGGTTGGGCCCGAGGCGGAAGACCGGAATGTGGAGACTCCGGTTTGCATACGCCCTCACCACCTGACCGCACACGAGGGCAGTGAAGGCCAGCCAGCGGGCGTGGTCCGCGTCGCCCGGCTGCGACTGCACCAGCCACAGCGCGGCGAAGGCCGAGAACCCGCCGGCCAGGGCGATTCGGGCGAGCAGGCCGGAGGACAGGAGCGGCGCTCCGGCCGCCCGAGGCGGCCGATCCATGACATCCGGTTCGCCTTGCTCTCGCTCAAAGGCGATGGAGGTCGAGGTATCGATGAACAGCTCCATCCACAGGATCTGGATCGGCAGAAGCGGCTGGCCATAGCCGGCGATCGTCGCGATCAGGACGAAGCCGAGGAACGCGAGGTGGGTGGAAATGAGGAATACGAGGCCCTTCTGGATGTTGTCCACGAGGCGGCGGCCCTCGCGAAGCGCATACATGAGGGTGACGAACGAGTCGTCGCCGAGAACCAGGTCCGCGGCCTCGCGCGCGACGGCTGT
>JAQBHC010000174.1:0-3070 GCA_032128175.1 Chloroflexota bacterium
GGCGAGGCTGTACGTCCAAACCGAGGCGTAGTCGAGCAGCGTGGCGGCGTTCCAGAAATCCGCATCCGTCAAACCGATGAGCGCACGCGTTGCCCAGGCGATGCCGACGAGAATGAGAAATGGACCTTGCATCGAGCGCGATCTGAACGTCATGTCTTGGGCATGGTAGAGGCTGTCTCAGCCCGTTGCCGGTGCCGCCCGTCGCCGGCGAGGGTGGCTTGACCTTGAAGATCCGGCGTGTATCGTCGATGCGATAAAGACTCGGCTGCGACTGGTCTTGGTCGTCGCGTCGCTCGTCCTGGTGGCGATGCCCGGTCCGGTCGGGCCAGCTCTCGCCGCAGCGGCGTCAACCGCGTCGGCTCCGATTGCGACCGCCACGGTGCCGTCGCCGTCTCGCAGGACAGCGGACTCACCTGGGAGCCTGCCCTTGGCTCAACACTTGGCGGGCCCACGCAACTCGATGTCGTCGTCTCGAATCCGGCCGGGTTTGTTGCATACGGGCAAACCGGAAGCGGAGGGATCGGTGTCTGGACGTCGCCGGACGGGCTCATCTGGCGAGCGGCCTCAACCGTGGCGCACACGCCCGACTACAGCCACTCCTGGGTGTCGGCCGCGGTGCCCTTTGGACCAGGCACGGTGCTCGTCGGGGGATCTGCGGCGGCGGCCGACTCCCTGCGCAGCGACGTGCTCGTGTCCGGCGACGGGATGACCCTTCGGAGGGCGCCCTGGGCCCCGCAAATGGCCGAACCTACGATGGCGGCCGCGGTGGCCTGGAACGGTCGACTCTACGTGGTCGGGGCCGGCGGGGCCTTCTTCGTGGACCCGGCAGTCCCAATCCTCTGGACAGCGGAGCTGAGAGCGACTCCCTGACCCAGTCGCCCGAAGACGGCAGCGACCGCAGGGCGCGCCAGCTTGGGCCGGTTCTTGCGGACATCCCAACTGGGCCCGGCGTCGCTGTCACATAGTGGACCCAATCCCTCCCTGTAGAGGCATGGTGGCAACCACGGTGGATGGCAAGGTGACAACCGACGAGGTCGAGGCCGTCTATCGACAGGACGGCGATCGCCTGTGGCGGGCGTTGTATGCCTTCGCCCGTGATCAGGATGTGGCCTCCGACGCCGTCGCTGAAGCGTTTGCCCAGGCACTTCGCCGCGGAACTTCGATCAGGGACGTTCGCAACTGGGTGTGGCGATCTGCCTTCCGGATCGCGGCCGGGGATCTCAAGCGCCAGTCCGCTCTGGACCGAAGGCCGATACCGGAAGGGGCGTTTCACGACCGCCACCTAGACCTGGAGTTACTCACCGCCCTCCAGGGACTCACGCCACCGCAGCGGATCGTGATGGTCCTGTTCTACTACGTCGACTGCCCCGTACGTGATATCGCACAACGCACAGGAATGAATCAGCTCTCCGTCCGCGCCCACCTCAGTCGTGGCAGGAAGCGGATGCGCACCTTGCTGGGGGAAGACCGATGAGGGATCTGCACGCCCGGTTCCGATTGCTCGACGAGCTTCCGGCGCCATACCTGTGGAACGAGATCGAGGCCCGGGCCGTGGCGACCCAGCGCATGCGGGGCGGCACCTACCCCCTCGCGCTCATTGCCGCAGCGGTCCTGCTGATCGCCATGAGCTGGGCTGTGGGGTCTGTCGGGCCCGGTGGTGCAATGCCCGCTGCCCAGCCGGTCCCGTCTGCCATCTCCGGATCTCCCTCCGCGACACCTGGGTTGGCCGCGACATCGGCGTGGATCGCGACCGGCAGCCTGGTCACGTCTCGCTACGGCTTCCATACGGCGACGCTGCTGCCCGATGGCTCGGTGCTCGTAGCAGGCGGCGCAGCCGCCTCCGATTCAGCGGCCTCCCGTGGACCCATCGGGCGCTCCGTACAGTCGGCCGAGCTGCTCGATGCAGCAACACTGACGTGGACCTCGACCGGGGACATGACCCAGGCTCGGCTGGGTCATACGGCGACGCTGCTGCCCGATGGCAGGGTCCTGGTCGCGGGTGGCGCCGAGTACGACAGCGGTTCGACGTTCCGTACCGCGGAGCTGTATGACCCGGCCACCGGGATCTGGACCGCCACCGGAGACATGACCGAGCCCCGCACCCGCCATACCGCCACGCTCCTGTCCGATGGCCGGGTGCTGGTCACCGGCGGCCGCACGGATGACCCGTTCCACGCCTCGGCCGAACTGTATGACCCGGCCACCGGGACCTGGACCGCGACCGGTGACATGAGCCAGGCTCGCGCCGCCCACTCGGCGACGCGGTTGTCCGATGGCCGTGTGCTGGTCGCGGGCGGCGTGTTCGGGCGGTACCGAGTCGGCCCGTGCTGCGGCCCCCTGTCCTCGGCCGAACTGTATGACCCGGCCACCGGGACCTGGGCTGCGACCGGGAGCATGAACGACCTTCGAGGGGGGTCAGGTGCAACCTTGCTGCCAGACGGCCGGGTGCTCGTGGTCGGCGAGTTCATCCTGAGCGGGTTGGTGGCGGCCGAGCTGTACGACGCCGCCACTGGGTCCTGGACTCCTGCCCGGAACATGATCGAGCCTCGATTCGACCCTTCGTCGACCCTGCTCCCCGACGGCCGGGTGCTCGTGGCGGGCGGGGGGCAAGGTGGTTCTGACGGCCCGGTCGGCGTGGCGACGGCCGAGCTGTACGACCCCGGCACGGGGTCGTGGACTCGCGCCCCGGTCATGCAGGCACCACGCCACGGGCATGTGGCGGTCGCGGTCACGGATGGTCGCGTGCTCGTGGTCGGAGGCCTGGCCGGCTGGGGGATCAAGGGCGGATCCGACGTGCTGAGCGACCCCGGAGCCGAGGTCTTCGATCCCGACGCTGGAAGCTAGCCAGCGGAAGTGGTGGAGATGAGGGGACTCGAACCCCTGACCCCTGCGATGCGAACGCAGTGCTCTCCCAACTGAGCTACATCCCCACGAGCCGGCCGAGTATATCAGCGGTCTTTGGGGGCTTCCCAAACTAGAACATCTGTTCTATCATCGGTTGGGCCATGACCGATGCCGCCCGGCCCATCCGACCCCTCCCCGAGCTCCTCGAAGCGCTGCGCTCGCATGG
>JAQBHC010000175.1:0-6886 GCA_032128175.1 Chloroflexota bacterium
CATGGTCAAGTTCAACAGCAAGAGCACGTTCTGGTACAACCCCGAGACGCTCAGTGCGGCCGGCGTGGCCGTTCCGACGGACTGGGATTCGTTCAAGGCCGCCTTGGCGAAGCTCGCCACCGGCGGCAACAAGCCGCTCGGCCTCGGGGCTGCTGACGGCTGGACGCTGACCGACTGGTTCGAGAGCATCTACGTGCGCCAGGCCGGACCAGAGGCGTACACGAAACTGTTCAGCGCGGATGGCGACTGGACCGACGCATCGGTCGCAGCGGCCGTCACGTCGATGACCGACGTCCTCAATGAAACGAATGTCGACGGCGGGATCAATGCCGCTCTCGGCCGCGGGTTCGTTGACGGCATCGCCCAGGCGTTCAGCGCTACGGCCACCGCAGACATGTACTACGAGGGCGGCTTCGTCGGCGGCATCGCCACCGGCCAGGTCAACACCGCCCTTACCCTCGGGACGGACATCGACTGGTTCGATTTCCCGGCCATCAATGGCGGCACAGGGGTCACGATCGGTGGCGACGTCATCGCCGCGCTGACCACGAACCCCGGCGTCAAGGAGTTCATCGAGTTCATGACCACGCCTGAGGCAGGCGCGGTCTGGGCAGCCACCGGCGCGATCATCTCGCCGGTCAAGGGTGTCAGTGCGGATGTCTATCCGAGCGACCAGGTGAAGCGTGAAGCGGCCCAGGTCGCCAACGCCAGCGCGGTTCGCTACGACGGCTCCGACCTGTTGCCGGCCGGCGGCCCCGATCTGGGCGCCGAGCTGCAGAAGGCCCTCCAGGGCAACGCCGTCGACTGGGCATCGTTCCAGGCGCAGATCCAGACGGCCTGGAGCAACGAGTAGCCGCAAACCAGCCTTGAGCAGCGTGCGGGAGGGACCCAACCGGGCCCAACCGCACGACAGTTTCGGAGGAAGCCTCGACCGATGACGTCGTCGGCGATTCCAGGACCGGGACCAGGTATTCCGGGCGCTGCAGCCTCCCGATCAGGCAAGTCCAGCAGCGAAGGCAAGGGTTGGCTGTCCGCGCTCCTGTTCCTGCTGCCGACGGGCCTCCTGCTCGGGGTGTTCCTGATCTACCCCACGATCTACACGATCCTGCTGAGTTTTGACCGCGGACGGCGCGGCGAGTTCAACAGGTTCCTCGGTCTGGATAACTACGTGACGCTGTTCACGAAAGATCCGAACTTCATCGATTTCTCGCACTTCCCGCCGTCCGGGGCGCTCTTCAACAACATCCTCTGGCTCGTCTTCTATACCTCGATCGTCATCCTGTTCGGGTTGATCGTGGCGGTCATGGCGTCTCGCGTTCGCTATGAATCGATCATCAAGTCCGTCGTGTTCCTGCCGATGGCCATTGCCGCCACCGCGCTTGCCGTCATCTGGCGCTTTGTGTATGCCCCGGATGCGAAGACCGGACTCCTGAACGCCGTGCTCGATGTTGTCAATGTCGGACCGATCTCATGGCTCGGCAACGTCAGCTTCGTCAACGCCTCGCTGATCGCTGTCGGAATCTGGGGCTCGGTTGGCTTCGCCACGGTCATCCTCTCGGCGGCGATCAAGTCCATCTCGGCGGAGGTCATGGAGGCAGCCCGCGTCGACGGCGCAAATGAGATCCAGATCTTCAGACGGATCATCCTGCCGATGGTCAGCTTGCCCATTTCGGTCCTCGCGGTGACGCTGACCGTCAACGTCGTCAAGTTGTTCGACCTTGTCTATGTGATGACCGGGGGCGGACCGGGCACGTCGAGCCGGGTCATCGCCTTCACGATGTACCAGGAGTCGTTCCCCGCCGGCCTGTTCGGCAAGGGCGCGGCCGTCGCCGTTGTCATGCTCCTGCTCATGGTCCCCGTGATGCTCTACAACGTCCGTCGCTTCCGAACCGAGTCGGTCACATGACGACCGCCGGACAGCCGGGCGGCCTCGTCATCAGGGAACGCCCGCGCACCCTGAGTGGCCGGATCCTCGAGAAACTGAACAAGACGCCGATTCACATCGGTCTCGGGATCGTCGCCGTGATCTGGCTGGCCCCGACCATCGGCCTGCTCGTCACGTCGTTCCGGCCCCGCTCGGATATCCAGGCTACCGGTTGGTGGGAAGCGCTGACCACCCTTCGCTTCACGACCGAGAACTACTCGTCGGTGCTGAATGCCCAGGGGATGTTCCAGGCGTTCGTGAATAACATCATCATCTCCGTCCCATCCACGCTCCTGCCGCTGGTGATTGCCTCACTCGCCGCCTATGCCTTCTCCTGGATCAAGTTCCCCTTGCGTGACACGATGTTCCTGACCGTCATCGCGCTGATGATGATCCCGGCCCAGGTGGCCTTCATCCCGATCCTGCAGCTGTTCGCGCAGCTCGGATTTACCAAGAACTTCATGGGCATCTGGTTGACCCATACCGCGTTCGCACTGCCGTTCGGGATCTTCCTGCTCCGTAACTTCTTCATCACCCTGCCGCGTGACCTGATCGAGGCTGCCCGGATCGACGGAGCCTCGAGATTCGGGATCTTCCGGACGATCGTCGTCCCGCTGTCCGTGCCGGCGATCGCCGCCTACGGGATCTTCCAGTTCCTGTGGGTCTGGAACGACCTGCTGATGGCCCTCGTCTTCGTCCAGGAGCCCAAGAACTGGCCGCTGACCCGCCAGATCAGCACGCTCCTCAGCCAGTACGGCACCGAATGGCACCTCCTCGCCGCGGGCGCATTCCTCCTGATGATCGTGCCGCTGGTCGTGTTCTTCAGCCTCCAGCGCTACTTCGTGCAGGGCCTGCTCGCCGGCTCCGTGAAGTAGTCCCTCGCCGGCCGAGGCAGCCGGCAACTGTGTTGCGACCCTCCTAGCGCCAGCGGGCCTGGGTGGCGGTGCTCAGAGCCGCGTCGAGCCCGAAGCGAACGGAGATCCACTTCGGGACGGACTCCCGCCAATAGAAGGTCACGACGCCCGTCGCGTTCGCCACCCGACCTGTCAGGCGGCTGAATGGACCGAACGTCCCGTCGGCCCGCCTGACTGCCACCAGGACGGCGACCGCCCTACCGGCGGCATCCGGGCCGAGGTTGGCCTGCCAGGTCACGTACTTTCCGAGCGGGCTGATCTTTGTCGCGGCGGTGTACGTACCGGAGGTTGCCGGGAGGCCCAGCTTGGACGCGCTTGCCGACGGAAGGTCGGTCCAGGCCACCGAACAGCCGGCCGGCAGGGTGAGGGACGGCACCCAGATCGTCGGGTCGTAGAAACACAGGACCTGCCGATCGATGACGGTACCGGTGAAACCAGCTCCGGTTTGCAGCAGGACGACCGACGAGGAGCTCGTGAACGAGCCCCCGTCCTCGTCCAGCCACATCGCTGCCGGGTACGACGACGGCTCGTGACGAACGATCATTCCCCGACCCGACTGTGGATCGTTGATCGCATACCAGGTGCCGTCCCAATCGTGGACCTTGCACCCCAGCCCGCAGTCCGACCCGTGCCTGGTGAGGAGAGCTGAGCCGGCTGCATTCGGGAACAGGACCTCGGTGTAGCGGTCAAGCGGAAAGAGCCGAGGGATGTATGGCCGTAGGTCAAAAGCGAACGGGGTCGAGCCGAATGAAAACTGCCGCTCCACCTGGATGCGCCCGGTAGCAGCCGTGGCGCCAAAGAAGCTGTAGCCCGTCGCGACCCGGATCCCGCTCGTTCCGTAGCACCCCGAGGCTGCCGACGCGATGTCGACGCCCGAGCTCCCGTGCGCCGCCCATTCGCCGGTGCTTCCCCAGCCGACCGGCGACAGGAACTGCACGTCATTGCCGCCGCCCCAGCTGTTCCCGAAGAACTCATGGACGCCTGCCGTCGGGCAGTTCGGGTGGACCCAGGAGCTGGTCACATTCGTGGAGCCGTTCCACGACAGGTAGGTGATCGCCTCCGGATTCGTCAGGCTCCAGCGGACCACGAATGGCCCGATCGTCGCCGTCCGGGTTGACGCATCAATGCCCGCGGCACCCAGAACCGGGCCGCCGGTGATCGCGAGCATGCCGAAGACCGCAAAGAAAGCTGCAAGGCGACGCACTACACTACCTCCATGGACGCTTGGAGGCAGAAGGTCGCGGGGCGCATCTGTGAGAGTGCGTCACCCACCTGGGGGACCCTATGCCGGCGCCGGAGCCAATGGTACGGCGGCAGGCAATAGGGAAAGCCCTTGAGCGCCGATAATGGCCCGATGCGCCGTCCCCACCAACGCCTCAGCTGTCTGTCGACGCGCCCGTGATCAAGGTCGTAGATCTGGTCAAGCGGTACCGGAAGGCTGACCGGAATGCCGTGGACGGAATCTCTTTCGAGGTCGGCGCCGGCGAGTTCTTTGCCCTGCTCGGCCCGAATGGCGCGGGCAAGACGACGACGATCTCGATCCTGACGACGACCCTCCTGCCGACCGGTGGTCGCGCGACGATCGCCGGGCATGACCTCGTGACCGAGGCGAGCGCGGTTCGGCGCCTCGTTGGGATCATCTTTCAGCGTCCGAGCCTGGACCAGAACCTGACCGGCGAGGAGAACGTTCGGCTCCACGCGATCCTGTACGGCATCCATCCGTACGCGCCGGCATTCCGCCTCATGGAGGCTTCCTACCGGCGCCGGATCGGCGAGCTGGTCGAGCTGTTGGGTATGGGCCGCGAGGTCTTCGATCCCGTGCGCACCTACTCAGGCGGGATGCGCCGAAAGCTCGAGATCGTGCGCAGCCTCATGCATGACCCGAAGGTCCTCTTCCTGGACGAGCCGACGGCGGGGCTCGATCCGCCCAGCCGCCGAACCCTGTGGGGGTACCTCGATACGGTCAGGCGCGAGCGCGAGACGACAATTCTCCTGACGACCCACTACCTCGAGGAAGCGGAGCAGGCGGACCGGATCTGCGTCATCGACGATGGTCGCGTCGTCGCCAGCGGCACCCCGGCAGCCATCAAGGCCGATCTCGTCGACGAATACGTCCTGGTCGATGCCGACGACCGACCGGCCCTGCTGGCCGACCTCACCCGGCTGGGCCTGCCCCACACCGGGACAGGACCGTTCCGGATTCCCCTCGCGGGGCGTCGCGTCCACGAGGCCCTCCGGGCCATCGACACGCCGCTCAGCGTCGTCCAGACCCACAGCCCAAGCCTCGAGGATGCTTACCTCAAGATCGTGGGGAAGTCGGATGCATGAGGCCTCGGCGATTCTGGCGATCGCCCACCGCGACTTCGTCAAGCTCATTCGAGATCGAGCCCGGCTCGTATCCGACCTCGCCTTCCCGCTGATCTTCATCGGCATCCTTGGCACGAGCCTGCAGGCGGGATTCGGGACGCCCGGCGGGTTCAACCTTCTGACCTTCGTGTTCACCGGCGTCTTCGCCCAGACCATCTGGCAGTCGGCCGCCCTCGGGGTCATCTCGCTGATCGCCGATCGCGAGCAGGACTTCAGCCAGGAGATGTTCGTCTCGCCGATCTCCCGCTATTCGATCATCGTGGGGAAGATCATCGGCGAATCCCTGGTCGCCCTGCCGCAGGCACTGGCGATCCTCGCCTTCGGGTTCGTGATCGGCGTTCCGCTATCGCTGCCGGTGATCCTTGTGCTGATTCCGACCGCTTTCCTCGTGGCCATCTTCGGCGGTGCGTTCGGTGTGCTCGTCCTCTCCAACCTGAAGAGTCAGCAATCAGCCAACCAGATCTTCCCGTTCGTGATGCTGCCCCAGTTCTTCCTGGCCGGCGTGTTCAATCCGATCGACAACCTGCCCTGGTTCCTCGACATCCTGTCGCGGGTCTCGCCAATGCGCTACGCCATCGATCTCGTCCGGGACGTCTACTACGCGGGCCTGCCCGACCCGGTCCAGGTCGCCATCCTCGACGCCCCAACGAATCTGGCGATCATCGCCGCGATGTTCGCGCTGTTCATGGCCGCCGGCACGACGCTCTTCGTCCGCTCGGAACGCAATCGCTGAGGGAACGGCTCCCGGGCGACGAGCGGGTAATCGCGGCCGATTCCTTTGCCCCGCGACTTGACGCGCTCTCCTGGCGGATGGCACCGTGTCGTCCAACCATGGCCGCGCATCGTTTCAGCGTTGACATCGCCGCCCCGATCGAGTTGGTCTTCGACCTCTGGACGAATATCGAACGCTGGCCCGAGTGGATCGAGGGCATCAGCAAGGTGTCCGATGTGAGCGGACCTCCGGGTCAGGCGGGCACCCGCTACACGCTATGGTTCGGCGGCATGCGCAGTCCGGCGGAGATCATCGAAGCCGAGCGGCCGAGCCGCCGAGCGGCCGAGCGGCCGAGCGGCCGAGCCGCCGAGCCGCCGAGCCGCCTGCGGACGCGTTTCGGGAACAAGATGCTGCGCGGAGAGACCCACGTCACGTTTGAGCCGTCGCCGACCGGCACGCGCCTGACCCAGGAGTTCCGGACCGAGGGGCTCATTCCGGCCATCTCCGCCTGGATTTTCTCCCTCGGCTCGTACAAGGGCAGCTTCCGCGGCGAACTCAATTCGTTCGCCCGCCTGGCCGAGCGCGAGGCACGCGGCTCGGGCTGACGGCCGCCGAACTCAATTCGTTCGCTCGCCTGGCCGATCGCGAGGCACGCGGCTCGGGCTGACGGCCGCCGAACAGAATCGCTGAACGCGCGCAATCGCGACGCTCACCGCTGGTCAGGCCGCCCCAGCGCCCCCGAGCCGTCGTCCGGGGCTCAGCCGCGTGCCGCCTCGAATTGCCCACCAGTCAAGATTCTCGTCGCGGGAGGCTCGAATCTTGACCATGAGTCACCGACGCGCCCGATTCGTCAGCGTTTAGCCGGCCGCACGCGCACTTTCTTGCCCACGGCGCAAGTTCGTGACCGCGACGGACTGATTCGTTGACTGCCGTTCAACGCCCACACCCTCGGCCCACACGCCCACACAC
>JAQBHC010000176.1:0-12752 GCA_032128175.1 Chloroflexota bacterium
CTGGTTCCCGTGCTGTTGGAGCGGGCCGGCAGGTGGGCGAACCCGAGCGGGCGGCTGCCCGGAGGTAGCGGCTCCGGATGCCCGACGCTGGCGGCGTGGCCCACGGGTACTTCGGGTTTGGCGCCGGCTCGACCGTCCGCCCGTCCGGCAGTGCCGACGCGTTCGCCGACGGCGCCAACTCGACGATGCGTCCCGGTGGCCAACTGATCCGCGTTGTTGAAGACGCGGCCGAAGCGACGCGTCCGCACCGCGAGGTAGTACTCCATGATCTGGCGCACCTGGGACTCGCCCAGTGCTTCATCCGCCCGGAGTGCGTATTCGACACGGGCCGGTGGGTTCGGTGCGCTGGCCGTGACCAGGCCGAGGTAGGCCGGGGTGTCTGCGTCCTCACGGATCTCACGGAGTCCACGCGCCAGGGCGGTGGCCGTGCCGAGCGAGGGCATGCGATCACCACGGATGAGTCGCGAGATCGTCGAATGATCCACACCGGACTGCTGGGCGAGCTGTCGCTGGGACATCTTCTTCGCCTTGAGCTGGGTGCGGAGCCATTCGTTGAAGGCTCGGCCGGTCTGGATGGTCATCGTGGCGTTCCGGACGCTCCGTTTCGGTGTTCACAGCGCTTCTGCGCGATGTACCGACTATCGGAGCGCGAGCTCGTCTGACCCATCACCCGTTGGTACCTCGTCTGTCCCGGTGTACGCCCAGATGCGGGTGCCGGTCAGGTGCAGTCGAGTACGGTCTCGTGCGGTGCGCGGTACCGGGACCCTCAGGCGGGCTCGACCGTTGCCGGCAGTCCAGCGCCGCGGCGCTTCGAGGAAATGGCGTACACGATCGACCCGAGAAGGATGATCGTGAGCACCGAAATCGTCCGGTCAACGACGGTGATGGCCAGCGCCTCGGTCTGGGGCACGCCGTAGACGAGCGTCAGCAGCCCCACGACGGCGCCCTCCACGAAGCCGAGCCCGGCCGGGGTGATCGGAATGGCGGTCAACAGCGAGGCCGACAGGGCGATGAAGACGGCACCGCTGAGCCCGAGATGGACGCCCGGCAGCCCGAGGGCCTGGACGACGAGGTAGAGGCGCGTCGCCTCCGTCGCCCAGATGAGCCCCGTGATGATCACCAGGCCGGGCAACGCCCGGAGATCAAGTGACGAGAACACGCCGTCCTCGAACCGATCGTAGAACTCGACGATGCGCCGCGGAACGGGCAGCTTGACGATGATCCGGCGCCCGAAGTTGCGCATCGTCATCAGGCTCACGCCGAGGAAGACGACGAACCCGATCCCGGCCGCGAAAACGATCTGGATCTCGGGCGGCATGCCGGACCGGAACGACACGAAGCCAGCGGCGAGACCGAGCGCAACGATCGCGAACAGGTCCAGGATCCGCTCGATGAACACGGTCCCGAAGGTCCGCGAGAGTGATACCGGGCTGTTGATCTTGAGCAGGTAGGCCCGATAGACGTCGCCGAGCTTGGCCGGCACGAGGCAATTCACCAGCCAGGACAGGAAGATGATCTCGGTCGCGTCCTTGACCCGGAGCGGGTAGCCGGTCCGCCGCACGAGGATCGTCCAGCGGAGCCCACGGAGCGGGAAGCCGAGATAGAAGACGCCGAGGGCCAGCAGGAGGAGCGGAACGTCGGCGCCGAGAATCTTGTCGGGGAGCTCGTCCAACCGGAACCCGGGCAGGCTCCGCGCGAACAGGATGAGCAGGCCGATCGGCAGGACGAGCGAGATGATCGTCCGTGGCCGACGGAGTCGACGTCCCAGGGACAGCTGCTCCGCCGAGACCTCCCCGTCCTGCTCCGGGCCGCTCACGATCCGGCTCCGGCACGCACGCGGCCACGGCCTCGAGCGCGGTTCACGACTTTCGCCAGCGGCGTGACCAGCCGCACGTACGCCGTCGCGCGGCCCAAGGTCAGTTCCGGCCCGGCTGCCAGTGCGGCGATCAGCCCGTCCGGCGTGGACGGTGTGCCGATCAGCGAGGTGAACGCCACGCCGAGTTCCATCGCCGTGTGCGCGTCGGATACGGCAACCCCGGGAACGCCGACCGCTACGGCCAACTCGGCCGCGCGGGCGTTCCCATCCCCGAACATCAGGCGCGCGTTCCAGGTCTCAATCCAGTCCACCGACCCGGCGAGCGCCTCCAGGCTGCGGGGCTCTTCGCCACGGGCGAGCGACCCCCGAAACCGGTCGAAGGGATGGGGTATCCCGACCAGGCCGCCCTGCTCGCGAACGGCGGCAATCGTCTCGGCGGCGGACATGCCCGGCGGGATGGCCCGGGACAGGAAGACGGCGATCAGGTCTCCGTCACGGGTCCGGATCTCCTCACCGATCAGCACTGTCAGGCCATCCGGAGCCACCTCCCGGGCCGCCAGGGCCCCGTCGATCCGGTCATGGTCGGTGATCGCCAGATGGGTGAGACCGCGGCGCACGGCGGCCTGTACCACGGCGCGCGGCGAGGCCAGCGAATCGAAACTCGCCGAGGTATGGCAGTGGAGGTCAACGAATGCCCGGGCCGCAGTCACGGGCGGAATGCGCGCGGCTAGAACGACTGGACGAGCGACTTCTTGAAGAAGCCGTAGTGCTTGAGTGCCTCGCCGGTCCCGAGCGCCACGCAGTTCAGGGCGTTCTCGGCGACGTGGCAGGGCACGCCCGTGACCTGGGTCAGCAGCTTGTCAATGTTCCGGAGCAGCGATCCGCCGCCGGACATGACCATGCCCTTGTCGATGATGTCGGACGAGAGCTCTGGCGGCGTCTGCTCGAGGACGTGGCGCACGGCCGCGACGAGCTGCTGGAGCGGCACCTCGATCGCCTCCATGACCTCGGACGAGGTGATCGGGATGGTGCGCGGCAGGCCGGCAATGAGATCGCGCCCGCGGACCTCCATGGTCAGCTCGCGCTCCAGCGGCAGGGCCGTGCCGATGGTGATCTTGACCTCCTCGGCGGTCCGCTCCCCGATCATCAGGTTGTACTTCTTGCGAATGTACGACGTGATGTGCTCATCGAACTTGTTGCCGCCAACGCGCAGTGAGGTGGACACGACGATCCCACCGAGTGAGATGACGGCGATTTCGCTCGTGCCGCCGCCGATGTCGATGATCATGTTGCCGGACGGTCCGCTGATCGGGACATTGGCCCCGATCGCCGCAGCCAGGGGCTCCTCGATGAGGTAGGCCTCCCTGGCCCCGGCCTTGAGCGCTGCATCACGCACGGCACGCTTCTCGACCGACGTCACCCCGGCCGGCACGCTGATCATGACCTCGGGTCCACTGAACATGAACCGGCCGCCGGTCGCCTTGTTGATGAAGAAGCGGAGCATGGCCTCGGTGATGACGTAGTCGGCGATGACCCCGTCCTTCATCGGGCGGATCGCGGTGATGTTGCCCGGCGTGCGGCCGATCATCTCGCGGGCCTCTTCGCCGACGGCGCGAATGCGATTCTCGTCATCGACCGCCACGACGGACGGCTCCTGGATGACGATCCCCTTGCCCTCGACATGGACGAGGACGTTGGCGGTTCCGAGGTCGATGCCGATCTTCATGCAGGTGTGCCGGGGTCCCCCTCCTGGACACGCTCGATCCGAGCGCCGAGATCCAGGAACTTCTTCTCGATGTTCTCATACCCGCGTCGGACATGGTGTCCACCGTGAATGGTGGACGTTCCCTCGGCGGCCAGGGCCGCGAGGATGAGGGACGCGCCGGCTCGCAGGTCCGAGATCTCCACCTCGGCGCCGACCAGGTGCGCCGGCCCGTCCACGATCGCGTGGTGTCCATCGGGGAGCTCGACGGACGCGCCCATCTTGCGCAACTCGGACATCCACTCCAGGCGATCCTCGAAGATCGCCTCGTGAACGGTCGAGCGTCCATCGGCCTGGGTCAGGAGCACGCTGGTGGGCGGCTGCAGGTCGGTCGCCAGCCCCGGATAGGGCGCCGTCTCGATATCCACCGGCTTGAACTGGCCCGGGCCCACGGCGGTCGCATCGACGGTCAGCGTGTCGATGCCGCACTCGACGGCGACACCCATGGTCCCGAGGACCTGCACCAGCGCATCGAGGTGCTCGCAGCGAGCGCCCTCGAGCACGATCCGGCCGCCGGTCATCGCCGCCGCGATGGCAAACGTCCCTGCCTCGATCCGATCGGGGATGACCTGGTGGTCCGCGCCGCGAAGTCGCTTCTTGCCGCTGACCTCGATGATGTCCGGGGCCGTTCTCGCCACGTCCGCGCCCATCTTGCGCAGGAACTCGATCAGGTCGTCCACCTCGGGCTCCTGGGCGGCCGGGCGGATCACCGTGTGCCCGTCGGCGAGCGTCGCCGCGAGCATCGCGTTCTCGGTGCCCATGACCGACACGTGCGAGAAGGTGACCTCGGCGCCGCGCAGCCGACCGGGTGACTTGGCGTAGTAGTAACCGTAGCGGTAGTCGATGTCCGCGCCGAGCGCGCGCATGGCGTCAACGTGCATGTCCACAGGCCGACGGCCGATCCGGTCGCCGCCGGGATTGCTGATGATCACTTCGCCGAAGCGGGCCAGGAGCGGACCGAGGAGCATGAAGCTGGCCCGCATCTTGGCGGCGGCCTCGAGCGGCACGAACAGCCAGTCAACGTCGCCCGCGGAGACCTCGTAGACGTTCGGTGCCGGGTGATCCACCACGACCCCCAGGTCGCGCAGCGTCTCGGCCATCGCCAGGACGTCCTCGATCTCGGGCATGTTGGTGAACCGGCAGCGCTCGCCGGTGAGAACGGACGCTGCGAGCATCTTGAGTGCGGCATTCTTGGCCCCGGTCACCGGCACCGTCCCGTTGAGGGCCACGCCACCGGTCACCCGGAACGCCTCCCGGGCCACGGGCTGCGGGGTGAACTCCCAGTGGAACGGTCGAGGATCGGCCACTGGCTACCCGCGGCGGCGGGGACCCTCGCGGTGTCGTCGCTCGGCGACGCGCTGCCGAAGCAGCGCGATCTGGAGGGCGGCGCGGGCGGCCGACAGGTCCGCACCCTCATGGAACCCGCCCTCGAGCGCCTTCTCGGCCTCCTTGCGGGCCTCGGCGGCTTTCTCGAGGTCGATGTCCGAGGCCATATCGGCCAGTTCGGCCATCACCACGACCTTGTCCGGGCGAACCTGGAGGAAGCCCCCGGCGATCGCGAACGCTTCGACGTCGTTGCCCTTCCGGATTCGAAGCTCGCCGAGCCCGAGCATCGAGACCAGCGGGGCGTGATGCGGCAGCACCCCCAGCTCACCCTCGATGCCCGGCAGCTGCACGGCATCCACCGTGTCGCTGTAGGCCAGCTTCTCGGGCGTCACGATCTCCAGGAGGAGGGACATCGGGTCAGCCGGCCAGCTTGGCCGCGTTCGCGCGAACGTCGTCGATCGTGCCGGCCAGGAAAAAGGCCTGCTCGGGCAACGTGTCCACGTTGCCGTCCAGGATCTCCTTGAACGAGGCGATCGTGTCCTTGATCGAGACGTACACACCGGGACGACCGGTGAACACCTCGCCGACGAAGAACGGCTGGCTCATGAATCGCTGGAGGCGTCGGGCGCGAGAGACCGTGGACTTGTCGTCCTCGGACAGTTCGTCCACGCCGAGGATGGCGATGATCTGCTCGAGGTCCTGATAACGCTGCAGGACCCGCTTTGTCTCCTGTGCAACGTCGTAGTGCTCCTGACCGACGATCAGCGGGTCGAGGACCCGCGACGTGGACGTCAGCGGATCGACCGCCGGGTAGATGCCAAGCTCGGCGATGCTCCGCTCGAGGCGGATCGTGGAGTCGAGATGACCGAACGTCGTCGCCGGTGCCGGGTCCGAGTAGTCGTCCGCCGGAACGAAGACCGCCTGGAGCGACGTGATGGAACCCTTCTTCGTGGACGTGATCCGCTCCTGGAGCGCAGCCATCTCGGTGGCGAGGTTCGGCTGATAGCCGACCGCGGACGGCATCCGACCGAGCAGGGCCGAGACCTCGGACCCCGCCTGCGTGAACCGGAAGATGTTGTCGATGAACAGGAGGACGTCGCGGCCCTCCTCGTCCCGGAAGTATTCAGCCATGGTCAGGCCGGTCAGGCCGACGCGCAGACGCGCTCCCGGCGGCTCGTTCATCTGGCCGAAGACGAAGGCGGTCTTGGCGATGACGCCCGATTCGGTCATCTCGTGGATCAGGTCGTTGCCCTCGCGCGACCGCTCGCCGACTCCCGCGAACACGGACACGCCGGCGTGCTCCTGGGCAACGTTCCGAATCAGCTCCTGGATGATGACCGTCTTGCCGACGCCGGCGCCACCGAAGATGCCGATCTTGCCGCCCTTGCGGAACGGGCAGATCAGGTCGATGACCTTGAGACCGGTCTCGAAGACCTCGACTTCGGTGGACTGCTCGTCGAACCCCGGCGCCTTCCGATGGATCGGCAGCGATGTCGCCGCCTTCACGGGGCCCTTGGCGTCGATCGGCTTGCCGAGGACGTCGAACACGCGCCCGAGGGTCGCCTCCCCGACCGGGACCGTGATCGGGGCGCCGGTGTCGTGGACGGCCCCACCGCGTGGCAGGCCATCGGTCGTGGTCATGGCCACGGCGCGGACCCAGTTGTTGCCGAGATGCTGCTGGACCTCGCAGACGAGCGGATCCTGCCCCTCGCGCTCGAGTTCGACGGCGTTGTAGATGGCCGGGAGGTGCCCGGCCGGGAACGCGATGTCGACGACCGCGCCGGTGATCTGGATGACTCGGCCGGCGGTGGAGCTCGTGGATGTCTTTGTGGCTGTGGCCATGGTGCTGGATGCCTCCTGGATGCGCGCGGTCAGCGCGCCTGAGCGCCGGTCGCGATTTCGATCATTTCGCGGGTGATGTTGGTCTGGCGGGCCTTGTTGTAGGCGAGCGTGTAATCGTCGATCAGGTCATCCGCGTTTTCGGTGGCGTTCTTCATGGCGACCATCCGCGACGATTCTTCGGAGGCCTTGGACTCCAGAACCGCCTGGAACAGGCGCGTTGCGACATAGCGCGGGAGGAGCTGTGAGAGCACCTCGGCGGGGTTCGGTTCGAAGATGAACTGATTGCCCGGGATCCCGGTAGCGGTGTCGTCCGCCGGCATGATCGGCAGGAGCGCCTCCATCGTCGGCCGCTGCACCAAGGTTGATACGAAGCGCGGGTAGACGAGCTCGATCCTCGCGAACTCACCGGCGACAAATCCATCGCTGATCAGGCGGGCCATCGGGATGACGTCGGCAAACTGGGGACGATCGCCGAACCCGGCGAAGTGCGCCTCCAGGGGGACCCGGGCGCGACGCATCGCGTCACGGCCTTTCCGCCCGACCGTGATCATGGTCAGATCGCCCTCATGCTCCGTGATCGCCCGCGCCGCGAAGCGGATCGTGTTCGTGTTGAGCGGTCCGGCGAGTCCCCGGTCCGAGGTGAACAGCACGAGCAGCCGCTTGCCGGACTCACGCGGCGCCAGCAGCGGATGCTCGTCCGTGCCGAGCACGGCCGCAAGATCCGCGAGGACCTCGTCGAGCTTCTGCGAGTAGGGGCGCGAGGCGAGCGTCGCATCCTGGGCGCGCTTCAACTTGGAGGCGGCCACGAACTGCATCGCCCGGGTGATCTGTTTGATCCGCCCGACGTCCCGAATGCGGCGTCGCAGATCTCGTTGGCTGGCCACGGGTCAGGCCTTGTCCTCTTCGGGCTCGGCGGCGGCCTTCTTCTCGGTCTTGGTCCGTGGCTCCATGGCAAAGCCCTCGACGCGGAACGCCTCGATCGCCTCATCAAGAGCGGCGGCGAGCTCGTCGGTCAGGGTCTTGCCCTTGCCCAGGTCCTTGAGGATCGAGGGCCGGTCCGTCTCGAGGAAGCGATAGAACTGCGACTCGAATTCCCGCACCCGCGGCGTCGGGACATCGTCCAGGCGACCGGTGGTTGCGGCGTACAGGATCGCGACCTGGTTCTCCACGGCCATCGGCTGGTACTGCGGCTGCTTGATGACTTCGGACAGCTTCTCGCCCCGCGTCAGCTGGTCGCGCGTCGCCTTGTCCAGGTCTGACGCGAACTGGGCGAACGCGGCGAGAGAGCGGAACTGGGCAAGATCGAGCTTCAGCGGAGCCGCGACCTTCTTCATCGCCTTGGTCTGGGCCGCTGAACCGACTCGGCTGACCGAGATACCGATGTTCAGGGCGGGCCGCTGGCCGGCATTGAAGAGGTCGGTCTCGAGGAAGATCTGGCCGTCGGTGATGGAGATGACGTTGGTCGGAATGTAGGCCGACACGTCCCCGGCCTGCGTCTCGATGATCGGGAGAGCCGTCAGCGAGCCGCCGCCGTTCTCGTCGTTGAGCCGCGCGGCGCGCTCCAGCAGCCGGCTGTGGAGGTAGAAGACGTCGCCTGGATATGCCTCGCGACCCGGCGGGCGACGCAACAGGAGCGCCATCTCGCGATAGGCCCAGGCGTGCTTGCTCAGGTCGTCGTAGACGCACAGGGCGTCCTTGACGAGCTCGCCGTCGATGGTCACGCCGACTTCCATGACCTCTTCGCCCATCGCGACACCGGAATACGGCGCGAGGTACTGGAGCGGGGCAGCATCCTCGGCGCCGGCGACCACGACGATCGTGTGTTCCATGGCGCCGTACTTCTCGAGCGTGGCGACCGTGTTCGCGACAGTCGACATCTTCTGGCCGATGGCCACGTAGATGCAGACCAGTCCCTTGCCCTTCTGATTGATGATCGTGTCGATCGCGATCGCGGTCTTGCCCGTCTGGCGGTCGCCGATGATCAGCTCGCGCTGGCCCCGTCCGATCGGGATCAGGGCATCGATCGCCTTGACGCCGGTCTGGACCGGCGTGTCGACGGACTTGCGGACGATGACACCGGGCGCGATGCGCTCAACGGGTCGCGTCTTCGTGGCATCGATCGGGCCCTTGTCGTCCAGTGGACGCCCGAGCGGATCGACCACCCGGCCGATAAGGGCCTGCCCGACGGGGACCTCGACCACGCGCCCGGTCGTCTTGACGATGTCGCCTTCCTTGATTGCCCGGGCGTCGCCGAGGATCACCGCACCGACGGTCTCTTCCTCGAGGTTCAGAGCCAGGCCACGCACGCCGTCCGGGAACTCGAGGAGTTCGGACGCGAGCGCGCCGTCGAGGCCGTAGATCTGGGCGATCCCGTCGCCGACTTCCACGACCGTCCCGACGCTGCGGGTTTCCGTCCCGGCATCGAACGTGTCGATCGCCGTCTTGATGATGCTGATGATCTCGTCTGAGCGAATGGCCATCGGTTCTCCGTAGGTCGGGCGCCGTTGGCCCGCTGATGCTCCGCCGAAGCGAAGCTGGTGGGCCTAGCGCGAACCCGCCACGAGTTGGGTCCGAAGCCGCTCCAGGCGGCCGCGGACGCTCGCGTCGAGCAGTTGATCGCCGATCTTGATCGTGATTCCGCCGATGAGCGCGTCGTCAATCTCCGTGCGGAGGCTGACGCTGGCACCGGTCATGGCCTGAACCCGGGCACTGACAGCGCCCGTTTCCTTGCTGCTGAGCGGTGATGCGCTCGTGATGACGGCATCCACGACGCCGTTGCGACGATTGAGCAGGTAGGTGAACTCCGCGCCGACGGCGGTGAGGCTCTCGAATCGGCCGCGCCGGGCCAGGAGTCGGCAGAGGTTCAGGATCCCTGGCGCCACGCGGCCCTCGAAGAGCTTCGAGACGATTGCTTCGCGATCGTCCTGCGAGATCGCCGGGTTGTCGACGATCCGGCCGATGTTCTCGTCGGCTGCGACCGCAGCCACGAGGCCGAGGCCGTCGGCCCAGGCCTCGAACGCGTCGTCACGCTCGGCCAGCTCGAAAGCAGCCTCTGCGTAGCGTCGCGCGGCGATGCTCGGTCGGGCCATCAGTTTCTGGCGTCCCCGGCCGGTTCAGCGAGGAATTCCTCGATGAGTCGGCGCTGGCGAGCGTCGGTCATCGTTTCGCCGATCAGCTTGCCCGCTGCCGTGAGGGCGAGGTCGGCGACCTCGGCCCGCAGGTCCGCGAGGGCACGGGTCTTCTCGGCTTCGATCTCCGAGGTCGCCCGGACGCGCAGGCGCTCGAGCTCCTCCTTGGTTGCGGCGATGTCCGCGTCGCGCGACTCCTGGGCAACCTTCTGGGCCCGGGCGAGGATTTCGTTCGCCTCGCGACGAGCCTCGGTAAGCGTGGCCCGCCGCTCCTGCTCCGCGCTATCGCGATCGTTGCGTGCCTGCTCCGCGTCCTTGAGGCCCTGCTCGATACGCTCCCGGCGGTCGGCGAGCATCCGGCTGACCGATTTCCCGAAGGCGAAATAGAGGATGACGACGAAGATCAGGAAGTTCAGCGACGCGACGATGATCCAGAAGAAGTTGATCGCCAGACCGCCGCCCTCGGCTTCGGCCAGTGGGCCGAGACCGACCAGGGTCGGCAGGCTGACGACCGCGAACAGATCCATTGGCGGGTGGTCTCGCGGCCTAGAGGACGATGGCCAGGATCGCGACCACGATCGCGAGCACGCCGAGGCCTTCGGCGAACGCCGCGCCGAGGATGAACTGGGCGCGAATCGCCGGAGTTGCATCCGGGTTTCGACCGATCGCCGTCGCGGCGAGACCGGTCAGGATCCCGATGCCGATGCCAGGACCAATGACCCCAAGGGCTGCGAGCCCTGCGCCGATGTGCTCCATGTGTTCCCTCCTGCGTGGCTCCGGGATCCACTCCCGCAGCACTTGCTTCCGATGTCCGGCCGACCCATGTGGGCCGGTATTTTCAGTGACTGACTGGCTGCAGGCTCGCGATGGGCGAGCCGTTCGTGCCGGGGACGTCGTCAGCGTGGTCAGGCGCCGCGTGCGCCTCGTCCCCATGGCTTTCGACCGCGATGATCGTGTACATGAGCATGAGCGTCGAGAAGATAAGCGCCTGGACGAAGTTGAGAAGCCCCTCCAGCAGGAGCATCGCCGCCGGCACGATGGCGATCGTCAGGGCCGTGATCACGCCAAGCGCAACCTCGCCCCCGAAGATGTTGCCAAAAAGTCGCATTGCCAGCGTAATCGGCTTGATGAACTCGAGCAGAAACTCGATCAATCCGACGAACAGATCGATGGCGCCGCTGGCGATGCCCCGTTTGAAGCCGCTGAAGACGAAGAACTTGCCCAGATAGCCGCGCACACCAAGCGCCTGGAATCCGCGGAAGTGGAAGTAGAAGAATGCGACGAGCGCCAGGCCGATCGTCACGTTCACATCGCTCGTGGGTGCCCGGAGTGCCTCGATCTTCCCGAAGAACGGCAGGAGTCCACTCCAGTTCGAGAACAGGATGAACAGGAAGAACGCGGCGAACAGGGGGATGTGCTTTCGCGCGCCTGGCCCGCCGAGCGAGATCGCCCAGTTCTCGAGGGATTCCCAGGCGAACTCGACCGCGTTCTGAACGCCGCCCGGAACGAGGCGCATGCCGCGCGTCGAGAGGAAGGCGAAGGCGAGGATGAAGGCCATCACGAGCCACATCGTGAACAGCGGCGCGGAGATGCTCGCGTGGAAGAAGAGGATCGCGTCGCCGACGGGATTGTCAGGGGCGAGATCCCAGACGACGTGGGGCGATGGGAACTCGAGATTCGCTCCGATGAGGTCGGAGATGCCGGTGACCGGTTGGCCCGGGTGACCGAGCGGATAGGGCGGGACGAAGATCGCGGCGAGGACATCCAGGATCACGACGCCGGCGAGGGCCCCGAGGATCATCTTTCGCTTGGACCGTGGGGCGGCCGTCTCGGCCGTCCGTTCGTTCGTCAACGCTGGCTCCACATGCAGGAGCGCGGCACCGACCGCGCTCTTCGAAGTCTACGGCGCCGGTCGCCCGGCGCTAATCGTGATCGTCAGATTGGGCGAGGAACCGGTTGATCAGCAACCAGACCGCCCGGGCCCCGACTCCCATTCCCGCGCTCAGGCCGATCAGCACAAAGAGCGGAATCGTCCCGAGGTTCGTATCGGCCCAGTAGCCAATTCCGACGCCAGCCAGGGTCGTCACGAGCAGGATGAGCCCGATTTCCCCGAACAGTGCGAGATAGGCCCCACCGCGGCCCGGCTCGATCATTGGAGCCCTGACAAAGCCGCGGGAGTATATCAGAGGCTCCCCGGACCTCGCCGCTCGTGAGCCACGGATTGCGGGTTCGACAACTATGGCGTCGGGGTCGGGGTCGGCGGGTCAAGAACTTCGAATAAACCGGTCCGGATTGCAGGGCCGCCCGGGCCGTCGGCGGTCACCGTGATGGTGTAGGTGCCCGCGGCCACGTAGGTATGGTCGCCGACGGATGTCGAAGACGACCCGTCGCCCCAGGACCAGGTGGTGACGGTGCCCCCGGTTACGGTGACGCTGCAGCTGACCGGTACCCCGGTCTCGCCGGGCGATGGGCTGCACGAGATCGACGAGATGCTCGGTGGCGGGGGCGGCGGAGGTGGCGGAGGTGGCGGCACGGGCGTGGGTGTCGGCGATGGCGATGGCGATGGCGATGGCGTGGGGGTCGGCGCCAGCGTCGGCTTCAAGGTGGGCTTCACTGTTGGCTTCGGCGTCGGGCGTGGAGTGACCGTGGGTCGCAGCGTCGCCGGCGGCAGGGTGATGATCGGGACAGGGGTTGGCGTTGCCTCGAGTCCGGGAATGAGGCCCGGATCGAGCACCGGCCCGATCGTCGGGCCGCCCGGCGCATCGGTCTCTGGCCCACCTCCGAGCGCGACGTCTGTCGGGCCGGCCGAGTTCTGAGGAAAGGCGCTGGCAACCCCGGTCTGGTCGTTGCTGTTCAGGACCAGCTGCGCGATGAGGAT
>JAQBHC010000177.1:0-2899 GCA_032128175.1 Chloroflexota bacterium
ACATCGAGGGCTGCACGGCGCCGATCTACGCGACCGAGTCGCTCCATGTGGCGGTCGTCGAGGTCGTCGCGCTGCCGGGTTCGAAGGTCCGCTACACGACCATTCAGAACTGGAGCAACGACGTCTACAACCTCGTGACCAAGCGGGCCCACGCGTATGAGAACTCGACGGTCGAGTGGATCGACGCGAACACCGGATCGCGCAAGACGGTCAAGTTCCCGGCCATCTACCTGCGCGGTGAAGGCGCCACCGCGGACATCATCAGCGTCGCGGTCGCGGGCAAGGGTCAGCACCAGGACACCGGGGCCAAGGCCGTCCACCTCGCCCCGAACACCCGCTCGCGAATCGTCAGCAAGTCGGTCAGCAAGGACGGCGGCCGGGCGACCTACCGCGGTCACCTCAAGGTCTCGCCGGGCGCGACGAACGTGGTCGCCAGCGTTCGCTGCGACGCGCTCATGCTGGACGACATCAGCCGGAGCGACACCTACCCGTACATCGATATCCAGGAAGACGACACGACGATGACCCACGAGGCCACCGTCGGCAAGATCAGCGCCGATCAGATCTTCTACCTGATGAGTCGCGGCCTGACCGAGAACGAAGCCCAGAACCTCGTCATCCAGGGGTTCCTCGAGGTCTTCACCAAGGAACTGCCGATGGAGTACGCGATCGAGTTCAACCGGCTCGTGAAGCTCGAGATGGAGGGGTCGCTCGGGTGACGCCGGCGATCTCCATCGTGGACGGGGTTCAACCCGCCACGGACTCCGGCACGGTCCGACCCGCGCGCGCCCGACGCCGTTCTCCGGCGGAATTGCCGTTCAGCTTTGCGACCTCGGACCTCGTGGCCCGGATCGTGACGGAGCGCGGGGAGCCAGACTGGCTTCGGGATGAGCGGCTCGCGGCGTCGGCCGCGTTCGCGGCACTCCCAGTGGAGTCGAATCAGCTCTACACGCCATACGTCGACCTACGATCCGCCGTTCTCGAGACCGTCGAGCCGTGGATCGTCACAGCCTCCACGGTCACCGGCATGTCCGGTGCCGAGTTGGCCGATGACGTGGACGGGATCATCGATCTCCGCGAGGACACGGTCATCGGGCTCGCCCTGTCCGCCGCCGCGACCGACGCGGGCGTGACCCTCGAAACCTTTGGCGCCGCGCTCGCCCGTGATCCGGACGGCCTGCGTGCCGACCTGGACGGCGGCTCGACGCTCCCTGCCGATGACAAGCTGGCCCAACTGGCGCGCGGATTCTGGAGCCAGGGCGTGCGTTTCGTCGTTCCAGACGGCGTCCATCTCGCCCACCCGATCCTCGTTCGCTGGCGAAGCGGCAATCCCGATCGAGCGATGATCACGCGTACCTTCGTGCGGCTCGGTGCCGGCTCGTCGGCCGTGGTCGTCGAGGAGCAAGTGCCGTCGGGCGCCGAGGTGGACTGCTCCGAGGGACAGACGGTCCCGCAGGGGTTCTTCCACGGGACCACCGAGGTGGTACTCGGTGCCGACGCGCGGCTCTCGTTCGCGTCGATTCAGGATTTCGGGCTCAATCAGGTCGCGTTCCAGCATCGCTACGCCCGCATTGGACAGGCCGCGTCCCTTCACTGGGCGATGGCGCAACTCGGTGGACGCCTCGTGCGCTCGCGCGTGGACAACCGTCTCGAAGGCGATCGCGGCTCCGTGGAGCAGGTCGAGATCGTGTTCGGCACGGACGACCAGCTGTTCGACCTGACCAGCTATACCCGGCACCTCGGTCGCGACACCACCGGCAACCTGCTCTCGAAGGGTGCCTTGATGGACCGGGCCCGGTCCTACATGAAGGGCCTGATCACGATCGAGAAGTCCGCCGTCGGAACCGATTCGTACCTCGGCGAATTCGGCATGAACCTTTCGAAGGCCTCACGGGCCGTGGCGATCCCGTCCCTCGAGATCGATCAGCCGGACTGTCGGCGGGCCATGCACGCATCAACGGTCGGCCCGATCGACCAGGGGCAACTCTTCTATCTCGAGTCGCGTGGCATTGCGCCCGACGATGCTCGCAAGTTCATCGTCCTGGGTTTCCTCGAGCCCGTCGTCGCGCGCGTGCCGCTCGAGGGGACGCAGGACCGCCTGCGCGCGCTGCTCGATGCGAAGTGGGACGCGGGGCAGGCGACGGAGTCCGCAGGGTCCGCCGGCGCGGCCGCCTGAGGCCGGCGAGCGCGTGCGGCGAATCGACCTCCTGGCGCTGGCCGACCTGCCAGACGGAACCATGCAGATGGCCTGGGTCGACGGCAGCGATCCGGTCATCGTGGTGCACACCGGCGGAGTCGTCCGGGCGTTCCAGGGAATCTGCACCCACGAGTACTTCGAGCTTGACAAGGGCTTCCTGACGGGTGGCGGATCAGCCGGCCCGGATGGGCAGAACGCCGGGACGCTGACCTGCGCGCTCCACCTGTCGCGCTTCGACCTCGGCGATGGCGAGGCGCTCGATCCCCCGGCCGACACCCCCCTGGCTGTGTACGAAGTGATCATCGAGGACGGGCGGGTCATGATCGAGATTCCGGACGGTCCGCTTCCCGTCAACGAATAGCTACGGCGCCAGGGTCAGGGTGCTCGCGATCGACTTCGACACGGCCGCCGACGAGAAGGGCAGCGGAATCGTCTGGCCCGTGGCCCAAAGATCGATCAGGTCGCCGTAGTGGCGGCTGAAGGGGCTATCGCTCTGGCCGGTGGTGATCATGATCCGGGCCGCATCCAGCTCGGACATGTCGATCATCAGCCGGTAGGCCGGTCCGTTCGACACGCGGAACAGCGAGTCGAAACCGGCGGGTACATACGAAGGATCCTCGGGATCCGCGTACGCCCGTCCGGGTCGGTGGTAGTTGTTCTGGATGGCGCCCGAGGCGCCCCCGACCTGGCGCGGGCCGGCAT
>JAQBHC010000178.1:0-8184 GCA_032128175.1 Chloroflexota bacterium
CGCCGAAATTGCCGCCGCCGCCTCGCAGCGCCCAGAACAGGTCCGGGTTCACCGTGCGCGAGCTGCGCTGGACCGTCCCATCGGCCGTCACGATCTCGACCTCCTCGAGATCGTCCACCGTCCAACCGAAACGACGGCTGAGATAGCCGAACCCGCCGCCGAGCGTGAGACCGGCAACGCCGGTCAGGGAAACGAACCCGAGCGCCGCCGCCAGCCCGTGTTCCTGCGTGGCCCGATCGACGTCGCCGAGCGTGCAGCCCGGCCCGACCGTGGCAAGCCGGGCGTCAGCGTCGACCTCGACGTCCTTCAAACCCGACATGTCGAGGGTCACACCGCCGTCGGACAGCGCGAGGCCGGCGATGTTGTGGCCGCCGCCCTTGATGGACAGTTGGAGCTGGTTGTCTCGGACGAAGTTGACCGTCCGTACGACATCCTGGGTGGATCCGGGGCGGACCACAACGGCCGGCCGCTTCCTGATCATCCCATTCCAGAGGAGGACCGCCTCGGCGAAGCCCTCATCGGCCGGGTACAGCAGCGATCCCTCGAGATCGGCCGCGAATGCCTCCAGGGTTTCCGCCGCCACGTTCCGGGTGTCGCCCGCAAGGCCCGTGATCTGTACTTGTGCCATTCGATCCTCCATGACGCTGCGGGCTAGAGCATGACCGGATCGTCAAGCGTCAAGCCGCCGGGCGAGTCAATGAACGAGGAGCCGCTCCACAGAAGGAAGGATGCGCTCGACCCAGAGGGCATACTGCTTGCCACTTGGATGCAGGCCGTCTGAGGCCACCAGGGCTCGATCCGATGCCGCCCGCAGCGAGATGTCGTGGATGTCGACGACCGCGATCCCTCGCTCGCCGGCTAGTGACGTCAGGATCTCGTTGTTCGCGCGGATCCCGGCGGCCTGTATGGCGGGGTCACCGTAGCGGCCGCCGGCCGGGGTCACGGTGTAGTCAGGCGTCGTGATGACGAGGATCCGGTCGGCGCCGACCCGGACGACGAGATCGTCAAGGATGGCCTCCACGTTCCGACGATACGCCTCGTGTGACACGCCCCGGACGACATCGTTGACGCCGATCAGCAGGGTGACGAAGTCCGGGCGCAGCGCGACCAGCTGTGGCAGCTCGAGAACGAGGACGTCCCGCGACGTGTAGCCGTTCACGGCGACATTCCCGACGAGCTCCAGGCTCGCGGGTGCGTCGCCCAGCGCCGCGACGAGCTGGTTTGGCCATCGCTCGACCATCGAAACGGACGTTCCGATCGTGTACGAGTCACCCAGCACGACGTATCGGAGGCCGGCGGCGGCGGACTTCGAGTCGTTCACTTCTCCCAACATGACCCGGGGAATCGCCCGACCAGGTCGGAATCCGGTCGAAGCACAGGCGCAACAGCAATCAGCCGATCGTACCGCAGCGGGCGGGCAAACTGGCACCAAGACGCCTATGCTGCGTCGCGAGCCCTGTGCCTCCGGCTCTTGCCGCTGTCCCGCACCCTAGGTAGGATGGCGCCAGCGACAAGGCTCCGGTGCAGGGCCAGCAATGCGGATCCACGCGATCGTCGGGCATCTGCCCGTATCGACACGGGATCGTGAAATATGGAGGAGGATCCGTGCGAATCCGATCAACAGCGTTGGTCCCGTTGGCAGTTCTATCCATCGTCCTGTCGGCCTGCGGGTCGGGAGCGGCGACGAGCGCGCCTGTGACGGCGGCGCCCGAGTCTGCGGCGCCGGCAACTGAGGCTCCGACCGAGGCGCCGCCGGCGAAGGTCTGGAAGATCGGCGTCCAGACGGACGTCGGCACAATCAATGACAAGAACTTCAACGAGTACACCTTCGAGGGTGCGACGCTTGGAGCAGAGGCGATCGGTTCCGAGAAGCCCCCGTACTTCGTCCCGAAGGATGCGAGTGAGTACCCGATCGGGATCCAGTCCTACCTCGACAAGGGCTTTGACATCATCGTTGTCAGCGGGTTCAACGCTGTACCGGATGTAACGAAGTTCGCCAAGGCAAATCCAGACGTGTGGTTCGTCGGTGTCGACCACTCGCCCTGCATTGACGCCGAAGGCAATGCCGATCCCACCTTTACCTGCGCGGGATCCAAGGATATGGCGACTCTGCTGCCGAACTACATCGGCCTCAACTACCAGGAGGATCAGGTCGGCTACCTCGCCGGGATCGCCGCCGCAAAGGCCACCAAGAGCGGGGTCATCGGAGCCATCGGCGGGATCACGCTTTGCGGGCCATGCGTCCGCTACATGCAGGGCTACGTCCTCGGAGCCCAGTCCGTCAATCCGAGCATCACGGTCAAGATCGCTTGGGTGAGCGACAGCGATTTCGGCAAGGCGTTCGCTGACCAGCCGGGCGGCAAGACGTTCGCACAGCAATTCCTCAAGCAGAACCCGGGTCTCGATGTTGTCTTCCAGGTCGCCGGCCTGACCGGCAACGGCGTCATCGACGCCGCCTGTGAGGCCGGCATCGGCGCCATCGGCGTTGACGTCGACCAGCACCTGTCATACCCGGCTGGAGCCGCGTGCATCATGACGAGTGCGACAAAGAGTCTGTCCCTTTCCGTCTCCGAGTCGATCAAGGCGATCGCCAACGGCACGGCCAAGGGCGGCATCCAGATCTGGAATGCGGCCAACGGAGGCGTTGGCTATGCACCGTTCTATGACTGGGAGGCCAAGCTCCCGAGCGACACCAAGGCGACGGTCGACGCGGCCTTCGCCGCGATGAAGGCCGGGACCCTCGTGACATGCCCGACGGATGGCTCCTGCGGGCTCGTTCCAGCGCCCGCGATCGGGAACTGACGGCCCAAGGCAATCTTCGAACGGGTCGGCCACCAGTGGCCGACCCGTTCGTCGTCTACCTGCGACTCTGCTAATACTCAGGAGCGAGCAGTGACAGAGGCGATCCGGGCGCCCGCCCTTGAGATGCGCGGCATCACGAAGCGGTACCCGGGCGTCGTCGCCAACGACCACATTGACCTCGATGTCCGGCCCGGCGAGATCCACGCCCTCCTGGGCGAGAATGGCGCTGGGAAGACAACGCTCATGAACATCCTGTACGGGCTCGCTCGGCCCGACGAGGGTGAGATTCTTCTCGATGGCGAGGTCGTCACCCTGACGGGGCCGGCCGACGCCATCGCCCGGGGCATCAGCATGGTCCACCAGCACTTCATGCTCGTCCCCGTGTTGACGGTCGCCGAGAACGTCGTCCTCGGCGCTGAAACGATGAACGGGCCGCTCTTCCTCGACCGCAAGGAAGCGCAGCGTCGCATTGTCGAACTTGGCCAGCGGTTCGGTTTCGATATCGACCCTGGAGCCAAGGTGGGCTCACTGTCGGTCGGATGGCAGCAGCGAGTCGAAATCCTCAAGGCGCTCTACCGCGAGGCACGGATTCTCGTCCTCGACGAGCCGACGGCGGTCCTGACCCCGCAGGAGACGGAAGAAATCTTCGCCGTTCTTCGGCGGCTGGCCGCAGCTGGACACAGCATCGTCTTCATCAGCCACAAGCTCTACGAGGTCCTCCAGATCGCCGACCGGATCACGGTCATTCGACGCGGCCAGGTCGTCGGTGAGCGTTCCCCCACGGACACGACCGAAGAGGACCTGGCCGAACTCATGGTTGGTCGCGAGGTCTCGTTGACCGTGGATCGGGGCGTTTCCAAGCCCGGCGAGACGATCCTCAAGGTGGAGGGCCTGAGGGCTCGAAACGATCGCGGTGGGGACGCGGTCAAGGGCGTCGATCTCGAGATCCGTGCCGGTGAGATCCTCGGTATTGCGGGCGTGGCCGGCAACGGCCAAGACGAGCTCGTGGAGTCACTCGTTGGACTCCGCCGTCCAACGGCCGGTCGCGTCACCCTCGATGGGACCGACATCACCGGCCGGGGCAGCCGGGCGGTCTACGGAGCCGGCGTGGCCTTCGTTCCGGCCGACCGACATCGGTTCGGGATCGTCCTCTCCTTCCCGATCACCGACAACCTGATCCTGACGAGCTACCACCGTTCGCCATACGCCCGTGGCCTGTTGCGCGATGACGAGGCGATCCGGAGAACGGGAGACGAACGGATCGAGGCATTCGACATCCGAACCCCGTCGGGTGACGCCCTGGCCTCCACGCTGTCGGGCGGAAACCAGCAGAAGGTCATTGTTGCCCGCGAATTCGCCCGCGACCTTCGACTTCTCGTCCTCGACCAGCCGACCCGTGGTCTCGACGTCGGCAGCATCGAATTCATCCACAAGCAGGCGATCGCCAAGCGAGATGCCGGCACCGCGATCCTCCTCGTATCGGCCGAGCTCGACGAAGTCCTTGAGCTGTCCGATCGGATCGCCGTCATGTACCGCGGGGAGATCGTCGGCATCTTCGATGGGCGGACGGCCGACAAGAACGAAGTCGGCCTGCTTATGGCCACGGGCGGTCCGGACCGAGCCAGCGCTGACGCTGGCGGCAGCGCGGCATGACGACCCGGCTGCGCCTGGCCTGGGACATCCTCGCCCTGCCGGTCATTTCGATCGTCCTGGCCGTCCTCGTTGGATCATTCGTCATCCTCGTCTCGGAGTGGCTCGTGGCCGGCGAGCTGAGGCCCGCGCTCGCGTTCGAGGCCTACGCTGCGCTGCTGGACGGTTCAGTTGGCTCGTTCAACGCCCTCGTCAGCACGGCAGTGGCGGCCACGCCCCTGATCTTCGGCGGCCTGTCCGTCGGCCTCGCCTTCAAGGCGGGCCTCTTCAACATCGGCGCCCAGGGACAGTTCCTGATGGGTGCCCTCGGGGCCGTGATCGCCGGCGTCGCACTGCGCGAGAGCTCGCCCTTGATCGCGATCCCAGTGTCATTGATGGCCGGGATGCTGGTCGGGGCAGTCTACGGCTCAATCCCCGGGATCCTGAAGGCAACCTCGGGCGCCCACGAGGTCGTCACGACGATCATGTTGAATTTCGTCGCGGTCGCGATCCTCGCGGCGATGGTCAGTGGCCCGCTCAAGGTCCCGGCTTCGCCGCAGCCGATCACCCTGGACGTCGGCAATGCGGCCCTGCCGATCCTGGTCGGCCGCAGCGGCCACATCGGGCTCATCTTTGCGCTGCTCATGGCTGTCGTCTACGGCTGGCTTCTCTTCCGGACAACGCGCGGCTTCGAGATCAGGACGACCGGGGCCAACCCCGACGCGGCCAGATACGCCGGGATGTCGCCTCGCCGGATCATCGTCTGGACGATGTCCGCGGCCGGCCTCCTCGCCGGGCTTGCCGGGGCGACGGAGATCCTCGGCGTGAGTCACATCATGACCGCCTCGTACGGGACGACCGTCGGCTTCGACTCGATCGCGGTCGCGCTACTCGGCCGGACGAACCCACTCGGTATCGTCGTGGCCGCAGTGATCTTCGGCGGGATGCGAGCGGGCGGGCCAGCCATGCAAATCGAGGCCGGGGTTCCGGCCGAACTGGTTGGCGTCATCCAGGCGACGATCCTGTTCTTCCTCGTTGCCAGCCCCGTGGTCCGGCGCGTCTTCCGCCTCAAGAGCGCGAAGGCTGCCTTCGAGGAGACCGGGACGTTTACGAGGACCTACGCCGGCGACGCGGTGAAGCGCTGATGGAGCCGATCATCGAGTTCATCTACAGCGTGCCGGTCGTCGGCCTCATCGCCCAGTTCGTCGGCTACCTCATCGCCGTGCTACCCGATATCTCACCGATCATCCTCCGCGCGGCCGTGCCGATCGCGCTGGCGGCGCTGTGTGGCGTCATGTGTGAGCGCTCCGGCGTCGTCAATATCGGGATCGAGGGAACGATGCTCGTGGCCGCCTTCGTCGGCTGGGCGGCCGGCGTCTACCTCGTGCCGATTTTCGGCGAAGGCACCCCGGGGCCCTTCTTCGGGTTCACCCCGGCGCTCTTTGTCGCGTTCATGCTGGCCATCCTGTCAGGCCTCCTCGTCGCGGCCGCGCACGCCTGGTTATCGATATCGGTCCGGGCTGACCAGATCATCTCCGGCACGATCATCAACATCGCCGCCTTCGGCATCACCGGCTATCTGAACACCCTCATCGCCGGAAGCTCGCCAACCGGCGCTGGCTCTTTTGCCCAGTTCAAGCCGCCCAAGGAGCTGATCGAGATCCCCTTTGTTGGCTGGATCCTGGAAATGTTCCTCGCGCAGGGCCCCATCGGGATGTCACTCATCCTTGTGGTCATCACCTTCCAGGTATTCCTGTTCAGGACGCGCTGGGGCCTCCGGACACGCGCCGTCGGCGAGCACCCGCGGGCCGCCGAGACTGTTGGGATCAACGTGATCAGGCTCCGCTACCGGAACGTAATCATCGGCGGCGCACTGGCTGCGCTGGGCGGAGCGTTTCTCTCGCTCGAGGTGACCGGCTCGTTCCAGCAGGGCATGACGGCAGGCCGCGGGTTCATCGGGCTCGCGGCGATGATCATCGGACGCTGGACGCCGCTCGGCGCGTTTGGTGCCGCGATCCTGTTCGCCTCTTCGGCCGCCATCGGTCAGTCGATCGGGATCGCCCCGCCACCCGGTGAGTTGGGCGTCATCCTCGACCAGATTCCCGGGCAGTTCTTCGATGCCTTGCCGTACCTCGCGACGATCGTGGTCCTGGCCGGGCTCATCGGCAAGAGCATCCCGCCGGCCGCCGACGGGCAGCCGTACGAACGCGAGGCAGCGGCCTGACCGGTCAGGGAGCGGATCGCGAAGCACGGCAACGCGTCGGCGCCGTCCTGGACGCGCAGGAGGGGCGCGGCCCGGTGCCCGTCCTCGACGATGCAGGAATCGCAGCGGTCCTTCGGGCAGCGCGCCGGATCGCGATCGTCGGTGCCTCGGGCGACCCCGGCCGCCCTTCCTACGACGTCTTCCGTTACCTGCTCGAGCAGGGGTTCGACTGCGTGCCGGTCAACCCGAACGTTCGCCAGGTCCTGGGCGTTCCGGCCTTCCCATCGCTGGACGAGGCCGTCCAAGCGACCGGACCGTTCGACATCGTCGACGTCTTCCGGCGGTCCGAACTGTGCGTTGCCCACGCTCGCGAGGCCGTCGAGGCGGGTTCGGGCTGCCTGTGGCTTCAGCTCGGGGTCGTGAATTGGGAGGCCGCCCGGATCGCCCACGACGCTGGCCTGTCGGTAGTGATGGATCGCTGCACGGCGATCGAGTGGAAGAGACTGGCGCGGGACCACCCCGGCGTGTCACGCTAGCGCCCAGCGGTAGCGCCCGGCATCGTCGGTCGACCTGACAGGAGGCATCACATGAGCTGGGGCCGGTTCGACACGCGAACAATCGTCGTGATTCCGATTGCGATCGCCATCAACATCGTGCTCGGGCAGACCGTTGGCACGGCGCTCAAGGTTCCGATCTATCTCGATTCCATCGGCACCATCCTGGTCGGTGTGCTGGCCGGACCGATCCCAGGCTTGGTGACCGGCCTGTTGGCGAACCTCATCTGGACCTATGTCCTGCCAGCGCCGTTCCATTCCGACTACGCCGCACCGTTCGCCATCGTGGCCGCGGAGATCGGCTTCGTCGCCGGCGTGTTGGGCCAGCTCGGCTGGTTCCGTGCCCGCCCGAACACTGACCCTGGCCGCTTGCTCGCTGGCGCCGCGGTGGTCGTGGCCGTACTCCTCGGGATCGGCTACTACGGGTTCCTGCCGTTCTACACCGACGGGACCTTCACGTTCTTCGGCGACACCGCGGCGGCCGGCCCGTTCTTCACGATCGTTGCGTACCTGATCGCGATCGGGATCATCGGGGCAGCCATCGGGCTCGTGACCCTGCTCTTCGTTCGCCGCGACCTCGGCGTTGCGTATGTCGCGATCGGTGGGCTGCTGTGCGGCATCCTGTCGGCGCTCATTTCGGCGCCGATCTCGGCCGTGGTGTTCGGCGGCGTTACCGGCACCGGCACGGACTTCCTGGTGGCGGCCTTCCAGCAGGCCGGTTCGGACCTCCAGACGGCCGTGCTGCAGCAGGGTCTGCTGTCCGACCCGATCGACAAGACGATCGAATTCTTCATCGCCTTCGTCATCCTGCAGACGCTGTCGCGCCGATTCGTCGCACGGTTCCCGCAGGGTGAGCAGGCCGTCGGGCTGGACCGGGCATAGCGCTTTCCGCGCCGGTCGGGGTCATCCTGGCCGACGATCTCGACCCGGCCGACGCTCGCGATATCGCGCGGCTCGTGCCGCCCACCCCGAGCCCATATCACCGGCTCAACCCGT
>JAQBHC010000179.1:0-2934 GCA_032128175.1 Chloroflexota bacterium
GATTCGGTGGCCTGCAAGGCGTACGTGCCGCGAAGCCAGGCCGCGAGGTCGGCAAATGACTCGGCCGCCGAGCGGGCAGCGGCCGTCAGGCGCGTGCGCAATGCATCGGAGACTCCATCCGCACCCGCGGCGAACGTGCCGAACCAGCCCCCGTCCGAGGCCGATCCGGCAGCAGCGCCAGGCCCCGTGCCGGCCCAAGTGGCACATTGCTCCGCCACGACCAGGGCCTGTCGACGCGCGGCCGGGCGCCCATGGGCCAGACCCGCGTCGAGACTGGCGCGGTAGCCGGCCATCGATCCGGGCACGGCGGCAAGTCGCGCGGCGATCACCTCCCAGGCCTCAGGCGTCGAGCGATCCATCAGGTCGAAGACGGACCTCGTGCTCGCTGGCGCACCGACAATGTTGCTGAGCAGCCGTTCGCGCTCGCCGGCCTCGATGACCCCGAGCTCTGACGCCATCCAGTCGCCGAGGAATCCCTTGCCGAGCCGCTCCGGTTCGTCGGTCGGCGTGGCAGCTTCGAGATCGCGGACCGTCCTCCTGAGCAGGTCCGCGGCCGCAGCGACGCCCTCGGGCGAGTAGTCGGTCAGCCGCGTCCCGTCGGAGGCGACGCCCCAGCGCTCGCCGCGCACGGGATCCAGCGCCGCCATGTCATCGACATACCGGCTCGAGATCTCACTGACGCTGGGCATCGGGTCCTCCGGATTACAGAACGAGCCTCCATGGGCTCGCGTTCGTTCGGCGATGAAGCCTACGCCAGCGGGAGAATCGGTACCCTGACCTCCGGACACTTCGGAGGTCACCTTGATCGAGAACGCGAGCCGGGCGCTCCCGGACCAGGCACAGGTCGTCGTGATCGGCGGCGGGATCGTGGGGTGCAGCGTTGCCTATCACCTCACGAAGCGCGGTTGGCGCGACGTCGTCCTGCTGGAACGCAAACAGCTCACGTCGGGCACGACCTGGCACGCGGCCGGCCTCGTCACCCAGCTCCGTGCCACCTACAACATGAGCATGCTGGCCAAGTACAGCGCGGAGCTGTTTCCCGAGCTTGAGCGGCTGACCGGCCTGGGCACGGGGTTCCGCAAGACCGGATCGATCCTGCTCGCAACCACCGAGGAGCGCTGGATTGAGGTCCGGCGCCAGATCTCGATGGCCCGCGTATGCGGCTTCGAGGTTCACCCCATCAGCGGCAAGGAAGCGGCCGCGATGTGGCCGCTCCTCGATCCTTCGGAGGTCGTCGGGGCGGCGTTCCTGCCCGGCGATGGGGTCGCCAATCCCACCGACGTGACCCAGGCGCTGGCCGCGGCAGCCAGGCTGGGCGGAGCGCGGGTCTTCGAGCACACCGCCGTGACGGGCGTCACCCGGCGCGATGGCAGAGTCACGGGCGTCTCCACAGAACGGGGCGACATTGCCGCCGAGGTGGTCGTCAACTGCACCGGCATGTGGGCCCGCGAGCTCGGCCTCCGGTCCGAGGTGACCATCCCGCTCCACGCCGCGGAACACTTCTACGTCATCACGGAGCCTGTCCCGGGACTCGCCAGGGACCTCCCGGTGCTGCGCTCCCCGGACGACACCGCCTATTTTCGCGAGGACACCGGCAAGCTGATGGTCGGCTTCTTCGAACCGGGCGCGAAGCCGTGGGCGACGCACGGAATCCCGGACGATGCGGCGTTCGTGACGCTGCCCGAGGACTGGGATCACCTTGCCCCGTATCTCGAGATGGCTGCACGGCGAGTCCCGCTCCTCCGCGATCTCGGCATCCAGCTCTTCTTCAACGGGCCGGAGAGCTTCACCCCGGACGACCGATACATCCTCGGCGAGGCGCCGGGCCTGGACGGCTACTTCGTTGCCGCCGGGTTCAACTCCGTTGGCTTCCAGTCCGGCGGCGGCGCCGGGCGCGTCGTGGCGGACTGGATCGTCGACGGCCATCCCCCGATGGATCTCTGGGAAGTCGACATCCGGCGGTTCATGCCGTTCCAGAACAACCGGCGCTACCTGCACGATCGGACGACGGAGACGCTTGGCCTGCTCTACGACATGCACTGGCCGTTCCGCCAGGTCGAGACCGCGCGCGGCGTTCGGCGGACGCCGTTCCACGATCGCGTCGCCGCGCGCGGGGCGTGCTTCGGCGAACTTGCGGGCTGGGAACGGGCGAACTGGTACGCGCCACCGGGCGTGGAGCCGCGCTACGAGTACAGCTACGGCCGCCAGAACTGGTTCCCGTACTCGGCCGAGGAGCACCGGGCGGTGCGTGAGGGCGTCGGCATCTTCGACCAGACGTCCTTCGGCAAGATCCTCGTCCAGGGCCGCGACGCGGAGGCCGCGCTCAACAAGCTGTGCACGGCGGACATCGCCGTCGATCCGGGCCGGATCGTCTACACCCAGTGGCTGAACGAGCGTGGTGGGATCGAGTCGGATGTCACGGTCACCCGTCTCGATGGGGGTTCGTTCCTCGTGGTGACCTCTGGGACATCCATCGTTCGCGATCTGGATTGGATTCGCCGGCGGGTGCCCGCCGACGCCCACATGATCGCGATCGACGCAACGAACAACTTCGCCGTGCTGAGCGTCATGGGGCCGCGCTCACGAGAGTTCCTCGCCACCCTCACCGATGCCGACCTCTCGAATGCGGCCTTCCCGTTCGGAACGTCGCGCGAGATCGACCTGGGCTACGCGCTCGTCCGCGCCTCGCGCATCACCTACGTGGGCGAGCTCGGCTGGGAACTGTACGTTCCGACCGACGTCGCGACCCACGTGTACGACACGATCGTTGCGGCCGGCGACGGGTTCGGCCTTCGCCATGCCGGGTACCACGCCCTGAACTCGCTCCGGATCGAGAAGGCGTACCGGCACTGGGGCCATGACATGACCGACGAGGACAGCCTGCTCGAGGCCGGCCTCGGTTTCACCGCGGCGTGGGACAAGCCCGGAGGCTTC
>JAQBHC010000180.1:0-7438 GCA_032128175.1 Chloroflexota bacterium
TCGAAAGTCGAAGACCATGAATGCCTTCGCAGTGGGGACGCCCGCGTCCACCACCGCCGGCAGCTCGGCGATCGGATCGTCCATCCGCCCCGAGATCGCGAGGCTGACCGCGTAGTCCACGGCGCTGTCTGCATTCGTGGCTGTCCGCCACTCCCGGAGGCCGGCGAGCAGGGATCGCTCCGCCTCCCGCGAGGATCCGGTCCCAGGGTTGTTGAACGCGAGGAACGTCGTCGTGCCGCCGAACGCCGCGGCCACGGAGTCCTGGAAGAACCGGTCGGGCTCCGCGTCGCTGGCAACCCGAGTGTGCGTATGCACGTCCACGACCCCGGGCAGGACGAGCAGCCCGGTCGCATCGGCTACCTCACGGGCCACGCCGGAGAGACCGCCCAGATCGTCGGCGATCTCGGTGATCCGGCCGCCGTTGATCGCGACATCCGCCCTTCGCGAGCCGGTCGCCGTGACGACGGTGCCGCCGCGAATGAGCAGGTCGGTCACGCGCTCTCGTCGATCCGGACCCGCTGGGCTCCATCCCACAGCACCCGGCGACCCACTTCACGGAGTCGGTCCTGCCAGCCCTCGTCGGGAATGATCGAGGCGAAGTGGTTCGCCGCCAGCGGCCCGACCTTCGAGGCGGTCGTGCAGGCTCCGTACGGGAAGAAGATCTCGCACTCGCTGATCCCGCCGGGATACATCGCCAGCATGCCCGGCGCGGGATGGGACGTGTGGTTCTCGTAGTCGATGCCGGGCCGGAAGTCGCCGTACGGGATCCAGGTGGACTCACCGGACCAGCGACAGTGGATGAGTCGGCTCTCGATCGGCAGCATCCGGCGGATGGCCTCGATCGTCTGCGGAGCGGCAGACTCCCAGCGGGCGCTAAAGTGAAGGTCGTCGCCGACCGTGATCATCAGATTTCCCATGCGCGGAGGATACGTGGCCAGCAGCTCCCCGGGAACACCCAAGACGCCGGTCCCTGAGCCAGGGACCCCGACGATCTCCACGCACGTGCTCGACACGGAGTCGGGCCGCCCCGCGTCCGGGGTCCATGTGAGCCTCTACAAGCTTGGCGAGGACGAGCGGCCGATCCGGCTGACCCAGGCCCTGACCGACGCCGACGGGCGCGTCCGGGACCTGCTCGAGCGACCGATGTCGCCAGGCGTCTACCGGCTCGAGTTCAACCTTGCCGGGCCCCGGGGCGCCGGGACGGACGATGATCGGTTCTTTCGGCGGATGAGCGTGGATGTGACGATCGACGACGTCAGCCGCTCGTACCACGTCCCGCTGCTCTTGGCGCCGTATTCCCTGACGACCTACCGCGGCAGCTGACCCGCATTGATCTCGCTGCTGGCCGGGTGGCTTCGTATGCCCGCTTGTCGGTCGGGCCTGTCCTCCCAGTGGGTGATGCCCGTCGCGGTCATTTGAAGGACGACTGATCAGGTGACGGGCCTCAGGAGCGCGTTTCGGGTCGTGACAGGCTAGCTGTCACTCGGCACCGGCAGGATGCTCGCATGGAAGCACGCATTGTCTCCCTGCCAAGCCGCCCGGACCCCTCGATTCGGGTCGAGCCCGACCGCATCCTGGTGGATCGCCTTACGCTCCCTGACCCGGGCCTCGCGGCCTGGCTCGCCGGGCAGCCAGAAGAGGAGCGAGGGCTGATCGTCGAGCGCGCGCTGCGGATCGGCCTGACCGCACTCCAGTCGGTGGGCGTGACCATGAACCTGGATGCCGTTCGATCGGAATTCGACCGATTCGCCGAGCAGAGTCGGGCGGCCAATGATCGAGCCGCCGAAGCCCTCGAGCAAGTGCTCCGTACGAACTTCGGGGATGGCGATGGCCGCCTTCCTCGCACGCTCGAGTCATTCCTCGGCGACCGGGGCAAGCTGCACTCGATGGTCGATGAGCTGTTCGATCCTCGGCGTCGCGACTCCGCCATCGGGAGGATCTCGACGATGCTCGATACCTACTTCGACGGAGACGCTTCCCGCCTGGCCACACTGCTGGATCCGACGCGGATGGGGTCGCCGCTCCACCAGTTCCGCAGCGAGGTCGCTGCCGGCTTCAAGGCGCTGGAGGAGAAGCTCGTGGCGCTGGAGGCGGCGGGTGCCGCCCGGGCCGGCGAGCGGGCGAAATCGTCGGCCAAGGGCGGCGATTTCGAGGAGCTCCTCGAGGGCATGCTCGGCGACATCGCCCGAGGCGCGAACGATCTCCTGGAGCGGACGGGCACGGACGCCGGCGACGCTGGGCGATCCAAGAAGGGCGACTTCGTCCTCACGCTGGACCCATCCCTTGCTCGTGGCGCGGAATTGCGCATCGTCATCGAGGCCAAGGACCGGAAGGTCTCGGGCCGCGAGATGCGAGATGAGTTACGTGATGCGCGGACCAACCGCGATGCTGCCGTTGGTCTTGTTGTGTTCACGCCGGCGCATGCCCCAGCCGGCATCGCCCCGTTCGACATGCGTGCCGGTGATGTCTACTGCGTGATCGACCCGGTCGACCCGGACCCGGCGACACTCGAGGCCGCGGTCCGGCTGGCGCGGCTGCTGGCCATCGCGAGCGTGCGTGAGCACGAGGCCGAGGTGGACGCAGCCGCACTCGCCGAGGCCCTCACCGCGATCCGTGAGCAACTCGAAAATGTCCGGGCGATGAAGGTGCAGCTGACCTCCATCGGGTCAACCGCCGGACAGGTCACGGCAGGCCTCGACCGCATGCGCGAAGGGATCCTGGCCCAGATCATCCGGGCGGAAAGGGAGCTGGTCGCGGCGGCTGCCTGACCGGTCGGTCCCGCTGAGCGTCTTGCCGACGGGTGGTATCGTCTCGATCCGACTCCGTCGGGAGTTCAGGACGAGGTACTGCCGTGGCGCGTGCAATGTGGAAAGGGGCCATTCAGTTTGGCCTCGTGACCATTCCGATCAAGCTCTATATCGCCACCGAATCGCGCGCCGGAGTGAGCTTCAACATGCTCCATGCCGAGGACCTGTCCCGGATCCAGATGAAGATCTTCTGCCCGGTCGAGGAGGAGGTTATCTCGAGGGCGGATACGGTCAAGGGGTTCGAATACGCGCCGGGCGAGTACATCGTCGTGACCGACGAGGATCTCGAGTCGCTCCCGCTCAAGACCGTGCGATCGATCGAGATCGAGCAGTTCGTCGAAACAGTGGAGGCGGAAACGCACACACGCTTCGTCAAGCAGGCCTACTACATCGAGCCGGACAAGATTGGCCGCAAGGCCTTCGCCCTGCTCAAGTCGGTCCTGCGGGACAAGGGCCTGACGGCGATCTGCAAGGTCGTGATCAAGGATCGTGAGGCGCTGGCGGCGCTCTCTCCCTTCGAGAACACGATGGTCCTGTCCACGCTCTACTGGCCGGACGAGATCCGTGCACTCGGGGAACTGGACCTGGACGAGGACGAGCCCGAGATCAAGGCTGCCGAGAAGGCCATGGCCGAGCAGCTCATCGGAGCCATGACGGGAGCCTTCGATCCGAGCCAGTACCGCGACGAATACCGGACCGCCCTGATGCAGATCATCGAGTCCAAGGTCGAAGGTCGTGAGCTCGTCGCTGCCCCGGCGGCCGAGGAATCCTCCAACCTCATCGACCTGATGGCGGCGCTGCAGGCGAGCGTGAAGGCCGCCACGGCGGCTCGCGAAGCCAGCTCCGAAGCGCCACGGTCGGTCGCGGATGCGAAGGCCATGAAGTCCGTCGCGGTCGATGATGCCAAGCCGACGCGGCGTCGCAAGACCGCCTGAATCCGCGCGTCGAGTCGACCTGAAGTCCCGCCTGCTGCTCGAGGAATACCGGCACAAGCGGGATTTCGCCCGGACGCCCGAACCCGCCGGAGCGTCGGCGGTTGATGCTACGGGTGGCGGCCGGTTCGTCGTGCAGCGGCACCGCGCGACGCGACTGCATTACGACTTCCGCCTTGAGATCGGCGGCGTCCTCGTGTCGTGGGCCGTGCCCCGCGGACCGACGCTGGACCCGGGCGCCCGACGGATGGCCGTCCACGTTGAGGACCACCCGATCGAGTACCTAGACTTCGAGGGCGTCATCCCCAAGGGTCAGTACGGTGCCGGGGACGTGATCGTCTGGGACTGGGGAACCTGGCTGGCCGAGCCGGCGACCCCCGATGGTGCCCGCGGTGTCGTCGACGGGGAGGTCAAATTCCGGCTTGACGGCCAGAAGCTGCACGGCCGCTTCACGATCGTTCGGACCAGCGGTCGCGGCCGGGAACGACCCGGAAGGGCCAAGGACCCGGCCGCTCGCGCGTTCGAGGACGACGAGGCGGAGCAGTGGCTGCTGATCCACAAGAAGGACGAGCACGCGATCTCGGGCTGGGATGCCGAGGATCACGGGCAGAGCGTCAAGACCGGACGCACCAACGACGAGGTTCGCGACAGCCGTGACGCCCTGTGGATCAGCGAGGCGCCAGCCGCCGCTGCTCAGATCGACCTGACCGCAGCCATCGAAACACCGATGTCCGGCTTCATCGAGCCGATGGCTGCCACGCTGACCGACCGCCCGTTCCGTGATGACGACTGGCTGTTCGAGGTCAAATGGGATGGCTATCGGCTGCAGGCGGTGGTCGAAGACGGCAGGGTCCACACGTTTACCCGCAATGGCAAGGACGGCGAGGCGTTCTTCCCGCGCCTCCTGGCTCCGCCGACCTGGATCACGGCGAGGCAGGCGATCGTGGATGGCGAAGTCATCGCCATCGATGACGCCGGGTTGCCGGACTTCTCACTCCTGCAGGAACGGCTTGGCACCCGGGGCCCTGGTGGGGCGGCGGCCGCGCGGCTCGTGTATCAGGCCTTTGACCTGCTCTACCTCGACGGTCGCTCGCTGCTGCGCGTCCCGCTCGAGGATCGAAAGCGCCTGCTCCAGTCCGTGCTCCGCGAGGATGGGCGGGTACGGTTCGCCGGTCACGTCGAGGCGGAGGGCATCGCCTTCCTCGAGGCCTGCGCCAGGCAGGGGCTTGAGGGTGCCGTGGCCAAGCATCGGCGCTCCCTGTACGAGCCCGGCGTGCGATCGCGGGCGTGGCTCAAGCTGAAGCTCCGGCCCGAACAGGAACTCGTGGTCGGTGGCTGGACGCCCCGCACCGGTAGTTCCGGCGCCCTGGGTGCCCTTGTCGTCGGCGTCCACGAGAGCGACCCCGATGTGCCCGACGCTCCGCCCCGCCTCCGCTTTGCTGGCAAGATCGGCTCCGGGTTCACCGCCAAGGCGGCGGCCGACCTCGGCAAGCGACTGGAGGGCCTCGCCACGGACAGCCCACCGTTCGATCCGTCACCCCCGAAGGACTATCGCGGACGCTGGGGCGGCGATCTCGCGGAGGTGCGGTGGGTACGCCCTGAGCTCGTCATTCGGGCAGAGCTCGGCGGCTGGAGTCGCGATGGGCTCGTTCGGCAGGGCGCCTTCAAGGGCATCGAGGCAGGCCGGGATCCGCTCGAGGTCACCCGCGAGCAGGCTGTCGAGACGAAGCGGACCGTGCGCGCCGTTGAGGCGGCACTTCCGATTGCCGCGAGCGGCGAAGCCAGGCGGCAAGGCGAACCGGCTCCTCCTCGCGCCCCCGTCCGCCTGCACCCATGGAAGGCGGAACCGGCTGAGCTTGAGGCACTGGATGCGCTCGGTCGGCAGGGCGTGTGGCGCATCGGCGGCGTCGACCTGAAGCTGACCAACCTTGACAAGGTTATCTTCCCGGCCATCGACGGGGATGCTACCGGCCCGGTCACCAAGCGCGATCTCGTCCGCTACTTCGCCCTGATTGCGCCGGCGATGCTGCCGCATCTCGACGAGCGGCCGCTCAACCTCCATCGCTTTCCTGACGGGGCCGACAAGCCGGGGTTCTGGCAAAAGGCGCTGCGGCCGACCGATCCGAGCTGGCTGCGCCGGTGGCGAGAAGTCGGCGTCCAGGCGCGCGACGCCAACGAGCATGTCGTTGCCGACGGGGTCGCCACCCTGTGCTGGCTCGCCAACCAGGCCGCCTTCGAGATCCACGCGTGGACGGCTCGGCTGGACGCTCCGTGGCGGCCGACCTTCGCCCTGATCGACATCGATCCCGGGACCACGACCACCTGGGACGAGACGCTCACCCTGGCCCGCCTCTACCGAACGGCCCTCGGACATCTCGGCGTCCGGGGGTATCCGAAGGTGACCGGTCAACGGGGGATCCAGATCTGGATCCCGATCCTGCCCATATATGACCACGGCCAGACCACCGACTGGGTGGAGAAGCTCTCGCGCGCCGTCGGGGCCGTCGTCCCGGACCTCGTGTCGTGGGAGTGGGCGAAGGACGCTCGTGGCGGCAAAGCGCGTCTTGACTACACGCAGAACGCGTCGATCAAGACGCTGGTGGCGCCCTATGCAGTACGCCCGGCACCGGGGGCACCGGTATCCGCGCCGATTTCCTGGGATGAACTCGACGACCCCGCCCTACGACCGAATCGGTGGACCATTCGGACCCTCCCGGACCGAGTGGCGGAGGTCGGCGACCTGTTCGCGGGCGCCCAGACGGATCTCCAGGAGTTACCGCCGGTCTAAGCACGGTGTCTGGTGAACGTCGGCGCGCGAACGTCGGCCGGCCAGCCGCAGCCGGCGAGCGCTGCCGGATGATGTCTGCCCGCCACAACATTCACGTGTACGGCAAGGTTTGGTATGCTCGTCAGCGTGACTCCAGAACCTTCCACCGCGGGCGGCCGCGATCCAGCCGATCAGCCAGTGGTTTCGGTTCATCATCTGCTCAAGATCACCGAAGTTGCCGAGGAAGTCGGCCTGACGGCACGCGCCGTTCGCTACTACGAGGAGATCGGCCTGCTCAAGCCGGCGGCCCGGTCCGAGGGGTCCTATCGACTGTTCGACGACGACGACCTCGAGCGGCTGCGCTTCATCCGCGGCCTCCGCGACGACGCCGGATTCAGCCTGGCCGAGATCGGTCGTCTGCTCGAAGACGAGGAGGCACGGGAACGCAACCGGGTTCGATTTCGGAGCACCTCGGACGTCGAGGAACGCCGGGCGATCCTCCGGGACGCCGTTGAGCGGGTCGAGCGCCAGGTGCAGGGGTTGCGTGGCAAGGCCGAACGGATTGCGGCAATGATCGGGGAGGCTGAAACCCGCCGCGTCCACCTCGAGCGCCATCTGGACGATCTCGACGCGGGTCGCGAACTGTCGCATTCGGAGCCGGATCCGTGACCGGTGGGCGCCCCAGAGTGGCCGCCATCGTGCAGTTTCGCGGCTGGCGTGCACTGCGCCATCGAAACTACCGACTCTTCATCACGGGTCAGCTGGTCTCGCTGATCGGGACATGGATGCAGAGCGTTGCCCAGGGGTGGCTCGTCCTTGAGCTCACGGGCGACCCGGTCTACCTCGGGCTCGTCGCCGCAGCCCAGTTCACCCCGGTCCTCGTCTTTGGCCTGTTCGGTGGCGTTCTCGCTGATGGTCTGCCGAAGCGCCGC
>JAQBHC010000181.1:0-3642 GCA_032128175.1 Chloroflexota bacterium
GCGCAATCGCATCGCGTCATCGCCAATGCCCTCGAGGCGGTTGCGAGGGCCGCGCGCGATGAGGGGCACAGCGTCCGGATCGCCCAGAAGACGGACGAGGTCGGACTCACCGCATCGTGGCCGGAGATTGCCCAGCTCGACTCCAACGAGGCCGTGCGGGATGGGCTCCGGGGCGGCCGCATCGATGTCGTAGGCGGCACGTCGTGGCTGTGGGCGCGCGAGGACCTCGAGGCGTCGGTGGATGTCCTGTTCGTGGATGAGGCGGGCCAGTTCTCGCTCGCAGACGCGCTGGCGGTCGCTGGTGCGGCCGACTCGCTCGTCCTGCTCGGGGATCCCAACCAGCTCCCCCAGGTTTCCAACGGAACCCATGCGGAAGGTGCGGAGGCCTCGGCCCTGCAGCACCTGGTCGGGGATGCCAGAACGATTGCTCCGGACCGGGGCCTGCTGCTGCAGACGACCTACCGGTTGCACCCGGCCATCAACGAGTTCATCTCTACGGCGTTCTACGACGGGCGGCTGGACACGGATCCGGCCAATGCGCGACAGGACGTCGGCTCGGGACAACCCGTCGGCGGCAACGGCGTTCGGCATGTGAGAATCGCGCATCGGGACGCCTCGAATCGGTCGCGCGACGAGGCGATCTGGATCGCGGCCGCGATTGAGCAACTGGTCGGCCGATCCTGGACGGACAAGGACGGCAACCACCACGCGCTGTCCATTGACGACATCCTGGTCGTCGCGCCGTACAACGCCCAGGTCGCGGAAATCGGGCGCCACGTCGAGGCGCGCCTCGGGCAGCGCCCGAACGTCGGAACCGTGGACAAGTTCCAGGGCCGGGAGGCTCCCGTGGCGATCTACTCCATGACCACCTCCACGCCCGATGACGCGCCCCGAGACCTCGAGTTCCTCTACTCCGGGAATCGCCTCAACGTCGCCATATCGCGGGCCCGAGGTCTGGCGGTCCTGATCGCAAGCCCGGCCCTGCTCCTGGTCGCGTGCCGCACACCGGAGCAGATGCGCCTGCTCAACGTCCTCTGTCGTTTCGTGGAGATCGCGGAGCCGGTGGATGGATCCGCCGGGGCGCACATCGGCACCGAGGTCACGGCCGGCTAGCAGCGGCCCGTGCCGCCTATGATCCCGCGGTGGATACCGACGTAACCCTGTCCCCGATCGAGTTGGCTGCAGCCAGGAAGCGCGCGCGTCTCAGCCTGATCGCCGGTGTCGCACTCGGGAGCACTGGGCACATTGCGGCGGTCACGGTCGCGACCATCGTCGCGCAGGATCTCCTCGGATCGGCGACGCTCGCCGGGGCCCCCGGCGCGACGGTCGTCCTGGGTTCCGCAATTGGGTCCGTTCTGCTGTCCTCGCTGATGACTCGGAGGGGTCGACGGTTCGGCCTCGTGACCGGGTATTCGGTCGGGGTCGTGGGCGCGCTCATCGCCACGGCCGCGGTCATCCTCCGCTCATTCCCGCTCCTGCTGGTTGGAACGGTCCTGATCGGGTTCGGGAACAGTTCGAACCAGCTCTCGCGCTATACGGCCGCAGACCTCGTCCCGGCCGCTCGTCGGGCGTCGGCGATCGGCCTCGTGGTCTGGGGGGCGACGGTCGGCTCGGTGGTAGGCCCGGCCATGGTGCCCGTCGCAGGTGCGATGGCCCGCTCGGTCGGGCTGCCACCGCTGGCTGGGCCATACCTCGTGCCGGTCTTCTTCGTCGGCATCGCGGCAATCCTGTCGTTCACGCTCCTGCGCCCAGATCCCTACACGATCGCGGATACCACCGCCCCGGGGCCGGGCCGGGCTCGGATTTCCGGGTCCGCCACTGAGGCCCTCTGGTCCATGGTCCGACGGCCAGGCGTCATGGCCGCGATCGTCGCATTGGTTATCGGGCAGTTCGTGATGACCCTGATCATGACGATGACGCCCCTCCATATGACCCAGCATGGTCACGACCTGACGGCGGTGGGGGTCATCCTTTCCGCGCACACCCTGGGCATGTTCGCGCTGTCGCCACTGTCGGGGAAGTTCACGGAGCGGGTCGGAGCCGTTCGCGCAATCTTTGTCGGAACCGGCGTGCTGGCCGTCTCCGCGGTCATGGCGGCCATCGCCCCGCCCGCCGGCGGCCTCCTTCTCCTCCCGGCCCTGTTCCTGCTCGGGCTCGGCTGGAACATCGGTTTCGTCGCCGGCTCCGCACTGCTCTCCGAGCACCTCGCGGTCCACGAGCGGACGCGCGTTCAAGGATTTGCCGACGCGGTGATCTGGAGTGCGGCGGCGGCCGCCAGCCTCGGATCCGGCGTCATCATGGCCGGGGCCGGCTACACCGCCCTCGGCATCCTCGGTCTGGGTCTCGTGATGATCCCGATCCTCACCTTGCGCGCCAACCGCTACGCATTGTCTCGTCGCCGCGCGGCGCTCGACGAAGAGTCTGCAGCCTCCTAGCGCCTGATGGACAGGAACCGAAGGATGTCCGGATGGTCGTCCGTCAACGGACGCTCCCCGGTGTCGGTACCGACCTTCCATCCGCGGGCCAGAAACGGATCCGCCGTACTCGGATCGGCCAGCAGCACAACCCAGTAGGAAATCGCAGCGCCGGCCTCGGCTTCTGCTGGGGTCGGGTTGTACCCCTTGTCGAGGACGACGAGGCCGAGCTCTCGACCAGCGGCGCTGAGCGCTGGCGCGAGATCGTAGTACCGGTTCGAGATGTGCACGGCCATGAGACCACCGGCGCGCAGGACCCGCAGATCATCGGCCAGCGCCTCCAGCGTGAGCAGGTGCGCCGGAATGGCGTCGGACGAGAACGCATCGAGGACGAGGAGGTCAAATGAGCCTGACGCGGCGCTCCGGAGCGACAGTCGTGCATCTCCGAGAACGATGGCCGGCGTGCTCGGGGCGTCTGACAGGTAGGTGAAGAAGTGCGGGTCGGTCGCGACGCGAACGACGAGGGGATCGATCTCGAAGAAGGTCAGGGTCTGCCCCGGTTGTTCGTAGGCTGCGATGGTGCCGGCTCCCAAGCCGACAACGGCGATGGAGGCATTCGGCCGGGCTGCGTCGAGCCACGCGAACACGTCCCCGAGCGGTCCGCTCGCCGCGTAGTAGGTGTACGGCCGTCGGGCCAGTGCGGGATCGGTCGATTGGATTCCGTGCACGGTCGTCCCGTTCATGAGGACCGTCACCTGCTCCTCCGAGGACCGGATCACTTCTGTCACCCCGAAGAAGCTGCGATCGCGAAGCAGCGCCGGAACGGGGATCACCAGGGTCGCGATCGTGAGGGCGAGCCCCGTTGCAGCGGCCAGAAACCGTGGTTGCGCGCCGACCAGCAGGATCAAACCCCCAAAGAGAATCCAACGAACAGCGACCTCGAGCGCCACCGACTGCTCGGCTGCCATGATCGCGACGACGACAGCCGCGACGACAACGTAGGGTCCGACCCGCATGCGCCCCCCGACGAAGAACGGGCTGAAGTTGAGCCGCCGCCTGGCACTCCGTGAGACCGGCGCCGACGGCGAGCCAGGGATCGGCCGCGACGCGGTGAGCGCCAGCGCTGCAAGCGCTCCGGCCAGCCGGATCGGGTACTCCCAGATGCCCGGGAAGAGCGAGGGCGCCAGGACGCCGACGACCGCTCCACCGCCAACGCCGCCGACGGATT
>JAQBHC010000182.1:0-4923 GCA_032128175.1 Chloroflexota bacterium
CTCTGCCGCTGCCTCGGGCTCTGCCGCTGCCTCGGGCTCTGCCGCTGCCTCGGGCTCTGCCGCTGCCTCGGGCTCTGCCGCTGCCTCGGGCTCTGCCGCTGCCTCGGGCTCTGCCGCTGCCTCGGGCTCTGCCGCTGCGACCATTTCCGGCTCAGCAGCTGATTCGGGCTCCGCAACGGCTACCGGCTCATCTGCTGCCTCGGCGGCTGCGAGCTGCTCCCGGACTCCGGCGAATGCCGCCGCGAGCGTCGTGTCCATACCGCCTTCTGGCTCCTGCACCGCGTCCGAAGGCGTATAGCTGCGCTCTCGTTCCCGCTCGGGGCGCGGGCGTCGCTCTGGGCGAGGTGCGGCGACGGGCGCCGCTCCCGGCTCCGGCATGGTCCGGACCGGGGCCTCTTCAGCCTGCTTGAGGCTCAATCCAAGGCGATGGCGCTCGGAGTCAAGGCTGATGATCTTGAGCTTCAGCGCCTGATCCTCGTGCACCACGTCGCCTGGATGCGCGACGCGCTGGTGACTCAATTCGCTGATGTGGATGAGACCCTCGAGCCCATCACGGACACGCACGAACGCGCCGAAGTTGACGAGCTTCGTGACGGTGCCATCGATGATGTCGCCAACGTTGAAGTCAGCCACCGTGGAGTGCCACGGATCTGGCTGCAGGCGTCGGATCGAGAGGCTGATGCGGCCGCGTTCGTGGTTGATATCGATGACTTCGGCCTCGACCTCTTCGCCGACCACGTAGCCGCCCTCGGGGTTGTTGACCTTGTTCCACGACAGCTCGCTCTTGTGGACCAGCCCGTCGATCCCGCCGAGGTCGATGAACACGCCGAACGGAGCGATGCTCCGAACGGTGCCGGTGACCTTCTGGCCGACCTGGAGGCTACTGAACAACTCGTCCCGCTTTTCGCGACGTTCTTCGTACAGGGCGACCTTCTCCGAGAGGATCAGGCGGTTGGCCTTGCGATTGACCTCGAGGATCTTCAGCCGAAGCTTCCGGCCGACGAACGGCATCAGCTTCTCGGCGATTTCCTGAGCCGCGTCGCGTGGCTGGTCGTTCTGCGGACGGCGCGGGAAGTCGACGATCTGGCTGATCGGGACGAAACCGCGGATGCCACAGTCGACGATGAGGCCACCCTTGTTGTGGTCGATGACGGGCGCCTCGATGATGACCCCTGTCTCAAGCTGCTCCTGCATCGAGCGCCACTTGCGCTCGAGTCCGGCTCGGCGAAGCGACAGGACGACGTGACCCTCTGGTGACTCCGGCTGGAGCACGTAGACGAGGACGGTGTCGCCGATGTTCAGCGCGGGCTGGGCTTCCCCATGGCGGCCGAACAACTCGCGGTTGCTGACGACGCCCTCGCTCTTGGCGCCGATGTCGACGAGGATCTCGTCCTTGTCGATACGGACGACGACACCGTCAACGACATCACCGCTCTTGAAGCTCTTGATGTCTCCGTCTTGCTCGGCAAGCAACTCTTCCATCGTCGTGGGCTCGGGCCCGGTCGCGCGGGGCGGATCTGGCTCGATCTCAGCCGCGGGTGCGTCGAGCAACTCCTGCTCTTCCACCGATGCCGACGCATCGGCCTGCGGGGCGGTCGCCTCGGGCTCCGCGGCCTCGGGCTCAGACACGGGCTCGGGCTCAGGCTCGACCGCCGTCGCCTCCGGCTCCAGCGCCTCGGGCTCTGACTCGGGCTCGACCGCCGTCGCATCGGGCTCCAGCACCTCGGGCTCTGGCTCAGGCTCGACCGCCGTCGCCTCGGGCTCCAGCGCCTCGGGCTGTGCCGTGGGAGCCTCTGGCTCAGGCTCGACCGCCGTCGCCTCGGGCTCCGCTGCCTCGGGCCCGGGCTCCGTGGCCGCCACTGCGGCGGCTTCCTCGTCCTGCGTCGGGTCGGTCACCATGTCAGCGGTGTCCACGATAGATGTCTCGGCGGGATCGGCCGCGGCGACGGGCGCCGCGTCGGTCTGCTCGGGGGCCGGGGCCGCGGCAATCGCCTCGGCCGGCGGCGTCGTCCCGCCCTGCTGCTCGTTGGTCAATGTAGATGGTCTCCTGCAATCCAAGTCCCGCCAAGAATCAGGAACGGCCTGAGCAGCGCTCAAGCCGTCTGTCTGCGATCAAGTGGTCCGTGGGTGATCTGCCGCGGTCCGCTCCTTCGAGATCGATATCGGGGTGAACGTGCTCTTCAGCTTTCCTGCCCGGAGGGCCACGGGAGTCTAGCACACGGTTCTCGGCGTCTACAATCGACGGGAACGTGCCTGAATTGCCCGACCTGACCGTCGTTTCGGAGGCGTTTCACGCCGCATTGGCGAATCGAAACGTGGTCCGGGTCCCGACACCTGCGCCACTCGCGGTTCGCGGGACGCCGGCCGAACTTGCTGCCCTCGTCGGCCAGCGGTTGGTGAGCGTGACCCATCGGGGCAAGTTTGTGCGCTTCCAGTTCGATCGCGACGCCGTCGTTATCAACGCCATGCTCACGGGTCGCTTCGAGCTCGCGAAACCATCCAGGCCGCTTCCCACCAAGACCGCGTTCGTCCTCCGTTTCGGACCGCGCGGGCGCCAGCGGGTGAGCGCGAGCGCCTGGACGCGGGGAGCCCCATGGCTCCCGGGTGAGGATGCGGAGACCGAGGTGCGATATCGAGATCCGACGCAGATGGGCAAGGTGTACCTCCTGCCTGCCGCCGAGACACGACCGATTCCCGGCTACGCCGGCCTGGGTGAAGCGGACGATGCCCAGGGGCCGGACGGGGATGACCAAGCCCTGACGCTGGAAATCTGGCGTGACCGGATCCGCCGCCATCCCGGCGAGTTGAAGGCCCTGCTCCGCAACCAGCAGTTCGTGGCAGGAATAGGGAACGCGTATAGCGACGAGATCCTCCACGCGGCCCGCCTGAATCCATTTCGGAAGCGCTCCTCGCTGGCGGCCGAGGAGATAGACGAGCTGTACCAGGCCATGCGATTGACCCTGTGGAGTGCCTCCGCGACGCTCCGCGACAGGGTTCCCCCGAAATTCGAAACCGAGATCCGCGACTTCCTGGCCGTCCACCGGAGAGGCGGCCAACCGTGTCCGCGCTGCGGCACGAGGATCAGCGAGGTCGCGTCACGCAGCGAAGCGACCTCGTGGTGCCGGGGGTGTCAGCGCTGAGCGACGCCGGACGCCGTCAGGGGATCAGCAGCACATCACCGACGTGGATCACATCCGAGGTGATCGAGTTGAAGTTCTTGAGCGCCGAGACGCTGATCCCGAACTGACCGGCTATCCCGTACAGGGTGTCACCCGATTTCACGGTGTATTGCGCTCTGGCCGAAGGGACTGGCGTAACTCGCGGTGTCGGCAGCGGTGTCGGTATCGCCGTCGGTGGCGGGGCTGTGGAGGGCGCCGGCGAAACAGGCGCCGACGGAGTCTGTTCGGTGGAAGGCTCCGACGTCGCCAGAGGGGACGGTATCGGCTTCGGCGAACTGGTGGGCGTCAGAAGCGCAGGCGCAGACGAGGACAGACCGACCTGATCATTCGATCCGAGGTTGGACCCGCCGAGGACGACCAGGACCACGACGAGTGCCACGGCCGGCAGCGCCCGCCAGATCTTCCCGTTCGTCAGCGCGGCCGCGAGCTGCGGGCGAAGGCCGACGTTGACGTCGACCAAGGGACTTGTCCTCGTCCAACCCCATCCGGCCTCTGGTTCAGGGACGGCCTTTCGGGCTGCCCTGGACTCGTCCACGGCGAGATAGGTGGCGCACGTAATGTGCTCGGGCGACGCGCACAGGCGGCGCTGTTTCGGGATCGACAGCGGTGCGGGCGGAACGACCGCGTAGCACCGGTGGTCCGCGACGGGAGCCGCCGATACCCAAGCACCGTCTGCGCTGCGCAGGTACGGACAACGCGCTGGCGCCACTCGTGGCACTTCTACGTCGTCGAGCGATTCGGATTGCGTCGCCATCTCTGGTTCCTGGGCTGACATGTGCCCGAGGATACCGCGAGGACCATCTCGTCACCGAGGTGACGGCTGTGAACCGATCGCTCTCAGGCTGAGGCGAGGCGGAGGCGCCGTCGGGGATCCAGGTCCCGCGTTCCTGGCGCTGGACGCACAAAATCCTGGCGACGACCTATTTTCCCGAAAGGCTGCCCTCTCAGTATCTTCGGCGCTGGAGAGCTTGACTTCCGTGTTCGGGATGGGAACGGGTATGGCCTCTCCGCTAGAGTCACCAGGATCTTGCTGCTGGAAGTGAATCGGCTGCGACCACCCGCCACCTGGCGGGAGGGCGCCGAGAAGTCAACGATCGATCGATTTCGCGTATTCCAAAGAATCTATCCAGATTCCAGCCGCTGACCCTGGGTCAGGTGCTGGAAGTGGTCAAGCCCTCGACCATTAGTACCGCTCAGCTTCATCCGTCACCGGACTTCCACATGCGGCCTATCAAACAGGTGGTCTCCCTGCGGTCTTACCCGGTTAACCCGGTGGGGAACCTCATCTCCAGGCGAGCTTCGCACTTAGATGCTTTCAGCGCTTATCCCTGCCGAACATAGCTACCCAGCGATGCCCCTGGCGGGACAACTGGCACACCAGCGGTTCGTCCACTCCGGTCCTCTCGTACTAGGAGCAGCTCCTGTCAAGTTCCCTACGCCCACGGCGGATAGAGACCGAACTGTCTCACGACGTTCTGAACCCAGCTCGCGTGCCGCTTTAATTGGCGAACAGCCAAACCCTTGGGACGTACTTCCGCCCCAGGATGCGACGAGCCGACATCGAGGTGCCAAACAGGGTCGTCGATGTGAACTCTTGGACCCTATAAGCCTGTTATCCCCGGGGTAGCTTTTATCCGTTGAGTGATACCCCTTCCACTCGGAGGTACCAGATCACTAAGCCCGACTTTCGTCTCTGCTCGACTTGTAGGTCTCGCAGTCAAGCTCCCTTATGCCTTTGCACTCT
>JAQBHC010000183.1:0-5136 GCA_032128175.1 Chloroflexota bacterium
CGTCGGTGACGTAGGCGGAAAAGATTTTGCTGACGGTCCATGCCATGACTAGGTGTCTCCTCTGATGTGTGCGGTTGGGGCGAATACCATCGCGTCGTTCGTCCCGTCGGAGCGGGTCGTCACGATGGACATGACCGGACTTCCGTCCGGGGCGAGTTGCACGTCTTCGGTGCCGACATAATCCTCCCGCGTGTGGGCTGTCACCTTGGCGTCCATGCCCTTCGGCAGCATCGGGGCGGTGAGGCCGCCGCGCAACTTGGGGCAGGGATGGAACCGGGAGTGCGGACCGCGGATACGGGTCTGGTCGGTCGCCCCGCAGTTGGGGCAGTACCAGTTGGTGATCGGCACCTCAAGGATGGGGATCATTCGACGACATCCTCTGAGCCTGTGACCCGTCCGATGTCATCCCGGACGAGCTTGCGTTGGCGTGGCTTGCGGATCTCGGCTTTCACGGCGGCCATGTCGGAGCGCAGCCCCGCTACGGCATCGGTGAACGGCTTGGTGTCCACGTTGACCACCGGCGCCTTGCCCGCGGCCACGTTGACGATTGGCGGGGCCACGTTGACGAGCGGGGCCGGAATGTTCACGACCGGTGCCGGAACGTTGACGATCGGCGCCGGGATATCGAACTCGACGCGCATCGCGCCCTTCCGTGCTTCGGGTTCGGTTGCCAGTTCGCGCTCGAACAGGCCCTCTGTCTCGGGTATCCACGTCCTGGTGCAGTTCGGATGTCCGAGGGGTGCCCCTTCGGCCTCCTCCAGCGGGACGTGCTCGCGGCCGTTCCACGGCGCGCAGTTCTCGTCGCCGTCGCCATCGACCACGGTGACGAGCTTCACGCCCGCCTCGCGGTACTGGCCGATGCTGCCGAGGTTGTACGCCGCCGTAGTCTCGGTGCGGGCGATGCGATCCACCCGCCAGTCCTCGTACCCATCGAACAGGCTAGCGAGCGAGGCGCGCAGTTCGGTACGGGACAGACCCGCCCGGAGGCCGTCTTCCAGCACCTTGCGGACGGCGGCGACGGAGGTGTTCTGGATGCCGACGCCGAGTCGGTCCAGGTGACCCGTGAGCAGCGCCAGCGCGGGCTCGGATGCCGGGATCGAGAACGACACCGCCACGCCCATCGTGCCGGCCGCCTCCGCCGCGCCCATCGTGATTGACGCGCTGATCGGTGCCTCGCTGATCCGTGCCAGCCGGTCACGCCAGCGCTTGCCGGTCAGGATGGCGATGGCCCGCTCGATGATGCTCGCGCCCTCGTCGGACGGGATAGCCTTGCCCGACGTGGCCGGGCCCAGCGCCGCTGACTGCGCGGCGAAGTACGCCTTGAGGTCGCGGCGGTAGGAATCCACCACGGGGTGCAGCAGCGTCTCGCGGTCGCCCCGCCGCTGCTCGGACGGCACGACGATCTCGGACTTGGCCTTGCGCGGCTCGTTGGTCGGCGGTGGGTTGCGCAGCGCGTCCACGGCGGCCTGTGCGCTCTCCACGCCCATCGCACCGCCAGCGGTGATCTCGGCTTGGCTCTTGTGCCCCATCGTGGACGGGATGAGCAGCCGCGCCCCTACGTCGCCACCCAGCGGCATGAGGCCCAAGGCTCGCGCACCTCGTCGACCGTGACCACGCCGGTATCGGACATCCCCTTGGCGACGCCGACGACTTCGGCCTCGTTCTCGTTGAGCGCATCGACATCGCTGTAGTCGAACTTGGCGATCAGCGGCTCGGTTGTCAGCAGCGGGATCACCCGCTGGGTAATCATGGCCGCGATCATTTCCAGCCGTGGCTGGAGGGTGAACTCCCACAGGTAGTCCACGGCCTCGGCCGCGTTGGCGAAGGTGGCGTCCTTCATGCCAACGAGGATCACGACCGGGATGCCGAACGCGGCGCCGAACTCCTGGATGCGCCAGCGGCGCTGCTCGATCCACTGTGCGTCACGCGCGCTGGCAGCGATCGGCTGGTAGGTGGTCTTGGACCCCAAGATGGCGATCTTGCCCGCGTTGGCGTAGCCGCCGACGGCCTTCTCCCAGCGCCGCTGCAACTCCGCTGCCTGCGGGTCGCCCAAGGGCATCTCGGAGCTGAGGATGCCCGGCGGGACGCCCAGCGTCTTCTCGAACTTCTTGTCCCGGATGGCCGCGTATTCCTCGGCCATGACCGCCTGCCGCACCGCCTGGATGCGTCCCTGACCGTACCAGCGGTCGTTGGGGTTGATCCAGCGCAGATACGTCATCTGCTCCGGCGTCCAGCGGATGTCGTTCTCGGACGTGCGGAGCCACAGGTAGCCTCGGATCGAAGCGTCCGGGTTGCCGACGATGCGCCACGGGGACGGGTTGTGCGTGTAGAGCTCGAACCCCGCCCGCTGCCGCTTGCCCGGCCTACCAGCGGAACCCAATCGTGCGCCATCCGTAGGCCGGATGATCTCGATGGGGCTGTGGCCTACCAGTTCAAGGTAGGTGATGAGCAACTGGCGGAACTCGCGTCCCGTCGTCTGCGGGTTCGGGTTGTCGAACAGGTCCTGGAGCGGATGATCCGGCGCTACCGGCTTGAAGTTGCCGTCCCTGTCCAGCGCGCCGAAGCGGAGCGGTGGCATGGAGCCGTTCTCGGCGAGGATGCGGGCGCACACATAGGGCCACGCATCGTCGGCGTAGGTGGACAGCAGGACGGCGTCGTCGAACGACTTTTCCAGTCCGCGATCCGGCAGCTCATGGGCTGCGAGGCCGACGATTGACGCCTTGGAGTTGACGCCGAGCCATCGGGCCAGCGAGTCACGGATCGGCACAGATAGGCTCCTGGTTCAGATGTAGAGCAGGACGCCTGACTCAGCGAGGGCCATGACCGCGTAACGCAATGCGTCAGCGGCATCATCGCCCTCCTCGACGGGCTTCTCCTTGAAGCCGCCCGTTGAACGCTCGGGAGCCCAGCGATAGGTCGGGAGTTCGTTGAGCAGGCCAACGCAGGACGGGTCGATGGTCATGCCCTGCCGGATGGCCGCAGATACGGCGTTGATGCCCGGTAGTACGTCATTGGTGGCCGGGATCATCGACAGGCCCTTGCGTTGACAGGCCGCGATGTACTCCGGTTCGGACGGGTCGGCGTAGAACGCTTCGATGTTGAGCGCCGTCTGTAGTCGGAGCAGGACCGGGATGATGTCCTCGATGAGTGTACCCCGCCGGTAGACCTCGCCCAGTACCGCGATCCGCCCGGAGCCGGTGACGCCCAAGATCTCGCAGGCGAACGCGTGGACGTAGCCCCAGTCGATGCCGGCCACGATGCGCTTCCACTTCTGGCCCTCGGGCGGGCTCACGATCTGGTCGTTCGGGAAGTCGTAAATGGCGCCCTCCGCCATGACCCAGCGGCCCTGACCCAGCCGTTGGCCGAACACGTTATCCGGCAGGCCCGCGATCGCTGCCTGGTAGTCCTCGGGCAGGAAGCGGTTATCGACCGCCGTGGCGTGGAAGTAGTCGCGCTGTCCGGGCGCTGGTGGAGTGAAGCGCTGCTTGAGCCAGTGGTTCGGTGACGACGGGTTGGTGGCGGCCATGATCTGGTGCCACGGCATCCGGGGATCACGCAGACGGCCGATGAGCAAGATCCAGTCGGCCTCGGTGAGCTCCACGGCTTCATCGACGAAGACCGCCGCGCCGTCGAATGAGCCGACCTTGGAGGGAACGCCCGTCACCGGGTCGGGATCGAGGCCCATGAACCAGATCCGGCTGGGTTCCTTGCCCGGTCGGGCTACCTCGATCCAGTCCTCGGTCTTGTTGCGGCCGGTGATGGTGGATACCCGGACCACGTCGCGGAAGAACGTTCGCTGCGTCGTGGCGGTCAGGCTGGCCTTGGCCTTGCGGATGATGGCGAACTGCGCACCGGGGTTCTCAAGGGCCAGCCAGTAGATCTTCTCGCAGCCGATCCGGGACTTGCCGGCGCCCATCGCCCCGGAGTAGAGCACCTCGGGCGCATGGCTGTCGAAGAAATGGCGCTGCTGGTCGTTGGCGAAGTGTGGGCCGAGCTCAGACCGGAGCGCCTGCCTCAACCGAGGCGGCATCGTCCGCAGTTGTTCCAAGTCCGTCGATCCAATCGCGGAGCCGTTGGCGTTCGGTGTCATTGAGGTCATCGGTGAGCGCCTTCGTCTCGGTGCGACTGGTAGCCTCGCCACTGAGCAGCAGGTATTGGACGGTGGCCTTCTCAGCGGCGAACAGGGCATCGCGCGGTTCGAGCGTTCCGTTGTGCAGGTACTCGCCGACTCGCTGCCAGGCAAGGTGCGCCACGACGGTGATCTCGTCTTTCAGGTCCTCGCGCACCTTAGCGCGGTACTGCGCGAACTCCGGCCGGTCCATCCAATAGCGAATGGTGGACTCGGGAATGCCCGTCGCCTTTTCGGTCGCAACGACGCCGGTCATCTCGGCCGCCATGACTGCCGAGAGCTTGACTGGCTCGCTATACCGCTTCCGTGTCCGTGCCATTGGATAGGCTCTCAATCAGTTGCGCGAGGGTGGTGCCGGTGGGCAGCTCCCGCTCTGGTGTTGGGTTGGCGGCGGCCAGGATTGCTTCGTCCTCGGCTCGGAGGGTGGCCGCGTCGTCCTGTTCGGTGTCGATGAGGCTCAACTAATCCGCTCCCGGCGTCGCTGAATAGGCGGAAACGGCTGTCCCTGTTCGGGAAGCAGCACGATATGACCGGGCTACGCGACGCCCGCTGGCATGTTAGCAGCAGATTGACCGTCGTCAACCGCGTTTCGCTGACTCTCGCTCATGCTGAGCCAGCCGGGTTTCGCTCGCTGTCCATCGGTCGGCGCCGTGAGATAGCGACGATACAGAGCCGTGAGCGCCCCGAAGGTGGTGTGGCGTCGGATGAAGCCTTCATGCATCCCGTGGAGCGTGGCAATCTCCGAGGGGAAAAGCGGCTCCGGCACGAGGTCACGCAGAAAACGGCGCTCCTCCGGGTCGAGGGTCGCTTCGATCGCCCGGCGTAGTGGCGTGAGATAGAAGCCGTCGTCATCTGTTTGCGATGCGAGCCGGAGCCAGTCGTCGGGACGACTATCGGGTTTGCCGCTGAGGCCAAGGTAGCGGCGAACCATGCCGGCCATTACGGGTGTCCCGTCATTGTCGAGATGCGTGCCGCGATGATCGTGGTCCAGGTTCGGTGTCTCCGCC
>JAQBHC010000184.1:0-12650 GCA_032128175.1 Chloroflexota bacterium
CGATCACAGGCACGCCGGTGAAGTCCTGGAGGATCACGCGCGAGGGCATGAACGGGATCTCGACCTCGGCGGCGGAACCGGGCCTCCACGCGGCCAGTCGCTCGACGTCGGCGGTCTCGACGATGCCGTTTCCCGCGTGACGCAGCACGTTCTCGAGCAGGATCTTCAGGGTGATGGGCGCCCGCTCAAGATGGATCAGGTGGCCGAGGACAGCCAGCCGATACACGTCGGGCAGCCCGGCCCCGAGTGGACTGCGGGCGCCGAAGGGATCGCGAATGGGCACGGAGATTGCTCCCTCGCTGGGTGGCTACACTCGATTGATGCAAGCGTACCGCGCGACGAGCCACCACACCGCCGGGGGTGCCGGATGAGGGCATGGCCCGCGCCGCGGTCTGGCGGTGATCGGGACGACGACGCCGACGCAACGCTCGATGAGCTGGCCGATCGCGGCATCGATCTGGCACCTGATGCACCCGGCCACCACCGCCACGGTGATGAAACCCACGCTTCCGATCATGTCCACCCGCATGCGCACTCGGGTCCCGACGAGCCCCCCGTCATCGGGATCGTCGGCGCCGGTGCGGTGGGCACGGCGCTCGGTGTGGCACTCGCCAGGGCGGGCTGGACCGTGGGCGCGGTCAGTTCTCGGAGCGCGGAACGGCGTGAGCGATTCCGCTCGCTCGTGCCGGGCGCACGGGCGTTCGCGGAGGCGACGGCACTGCTCGATGACGTCGAGCTGGTGATCCTGGCCGTCCCCGATGATGCGTTGCCGGGGCTCGCCGCGAGCCTTCGGATGTACAGCGGCCAGGCGATGATCCACACGTCCGGCGCGTTGGGGGCGGACGTCCTGGAGCCGGCCATGGCCGCGGGAACCCAGGTCGGCGCATTCCACCCGCTGGTCGCGTTTGCCGACACCGAGCTGGCCGTCTCTGCCCTCCAGGGCGCCACGATCGCGATCGAGGGAGACGATCAACTGGCGGCGCTTCTGGCGCGCATGGCCGACGCGATCGGGGCATCGGCTGTTCGCCTGGCGCCCGGCACGAAAGCGGCCTATCACGCCGCCGCCGTGCTCGCAGCCGGTGGATTCGTGGCGCTGCTCGACGCGATTGCCGAATTGGGTGCCGTGGCTGGGCTCGACGAATCTGGCTCGCTGGCAATCTACGGCCGCCTGGCGGAGCAGACGCTCGAGAACGCCCGGATCCTCGGAATCTCACGGGCGCTGACCGGCCCGATCCCGCGGGGCGACATCGGAACGCTCGATCGGCACCTCGAATCGCTGCGGGTCCATGCGCCCTCCGTGCTGCCGCTGTATGTCGCGGCCGGGGCCCGCGAGATCCGGCTCGCAGAAGAGCGTGGCGTCCTGGCACCAGAGGTTGTCGCCGCGATGCGACTTTCCCTTGCGCGCGCGCACTGACGCGCTACCATACGGCCAATGGATCACAGCATCGCGGCCAAGTACGCAGCGCGTCCGGCGGCCCACTTTCCTCGACCCTCGGTCCGAACCCGCGAGCGGCGGCTCGGGCTCGGGGCCGCGATCACGTTTCGCGCGACCTCGGGCCGCGCGACCGTGCTTCGTAGCGAGACGTCCTCGGCCCTGAGCGGGCTCCGCGGCGGGACCCGATCCATCACGCCGACGCGGCCCCGCCGACCCGTGTCGGGCCGGCCGCGACCGATCGTCTCGATGTCCTGGACACGATCTGTGCGGAGCGCACGGCCGAGCGCCTCCGTGGCGCCGTGGCTGGCCTGAGGTCGGTCGCCGCCACCTCAGCCGGCGGGATAGTCATTGCGTTTGACGAGGGGAGACCCTCGCTGGTCATCGGGCTCCGTCGTCGAGAGGGCCTCCGGCGGCGAGGGACCTGGACACTCCCCAAGGGAACGCCGGACGGCGACGAGACCATCGAACAGACGGCCCTTCGCGAAGTCGAGGAAGAGACCGGTCTGGTCGTTCGCCTGATCGCGCCGCTGCCGTCGATCTCCTACGTCTTCATCCAGGACGACGTGCGGATCGACAAGACGGTTCACTACTGGCTCATGGAACCGGTCGGCGGCGACCTATCTCGACACGATCACGAATTCGAGCGGGTCCGATGGGTGCCGTTCGCCGAGGCGGCCGGCCTGCTCACGTTCGAGACTGAGCGGGGCCTGGTCGCCTCCACGGAAACCGCGCTGTCCGATCTCTTGCGAGTACCGGAAAGCGGCACCGGCCATCCGCCTGCCGTTCTTCCGGAGACGTCCTCGACATGACCGAGGCGTCCTCGACATGACCGAAGCGTCCGCGGGCGCAGCGCACGAAACCGCGCTGGTCGACATCCATCGTGCGCTTGGCGCGAAGTTCGTGGAATTCAGCGGCTGGCTCATGCCGCTGCATTACGGCGGCATCCTCGAGGAGCACCGCGCGGTCAGGGAGCGCGCGGGCCTGTTTGACCTGTCGCACATGGGCGAGCTCTTCGTGGATGGTCCGGGCGCGGGGGACGCCCTCGCGACGGCACTGATCACCGACCCGAGAACCCTGATCATCGGCCGTGCGCACTACTCGATGCTCTGCGCGGAGGACGGCGGCATCATCGATGACCTCATCGTCTATCGGCTAGCGGACGATCGATTCCTGGTCGTCGCCAATGCAGGGAATGCCGGCGTCGTGTCCGACGCCCTGGCCGATCGACTCTCGGGCTGGGATGCGCTCCTCGATGACCGTTCAATGGCCACCTCTCTGGTATCGATTCAGGGCCCCGCCGCCGCGGGCGTCCTCCAGCCGCTCACCGGCGTCGACCTGGCAGGCCTGCGCTACTACGCGATCGCCGAGGGCGAGGTCGGCGGCATTCCGGCGCACGTCGCTCGAACGGGCTATACGGGCGAGGACGGCTTCGAGATCTTCGTCGATTGGGACCGCGCCGCGGAAGTCTGGGCGCGCCTCCTGGCTGCGGGCAGCGAGGCTGGCGTCATTCCGTGCGGACTCGGCGCGCGTGACACACTCCGTCTCGAGGCAGGGATGCCGCTCTACGGGAATGAGCTCGGTCGCGAAACGAATCCCTTTGAGGCGGGCCTGGGGCGCGTCGTCAAGTTTGACAAGCCCGGGCCGTTTATCGGCCGGGATGCCCTCTCTCGAGCCGCGGGGCAGGGGATCGCGAAGCGCCTGGTCGGCCTGACCGTCACCGGCCGGGGGATTGCTCGGCACGGCTACGTCGTGGAACGCGATGGCAAGGCGACCGGTGTCGTCACTTCTGGTACCCATTCGCCGACGCTCGGCCGGCCGATTGCCATGGCCTACGTCCGTCCGGACGACGGAGAACCGGGTACGATCCTGAGTGTCGTGGTGCGCGATCAGCCGGTGGCAGCTGAGGTCGTCCCGCTGCCGTTCTATCGTCGGTCCCGCTGACAAGGATCCGCGGCGCGGATCGCCAGCGTGCCCAGGACTCCAGTACATGCTCAAGGAGGACGCCAGCACATGGCCTCGTCGGAACTTCGTTACACCAGGGACCACGAATGGGTCCGCATCGACGGCGACGTGGCCACGGTGGGCATCACCAGTTTTGCCGCGGGACAGCTGGGTGACGTCGTCTTCGTCGAGCTCCCGAGCGTCGGCCGAACGCTGGATCAGCACGCCACCTTCGGCGTCGTCGAATCGGTCAAGGCCGTGAGTGATCTGTACGCGCCGATCAGCGGCGAGGTGATCGAGGCCAACACGGCGCTGGGCGGCGAGCCGGAACTCCTCAACAGCGATCCCCACGGGTCCGGCTGGATGATCCGGATCAGGATGAGCGACCAAGCGCAGCTGGATGATCTTCTCGATGGCCCGGCGTATGAGCGGCTGACGGCCGAGGCCTGAGGCCGGCGCCGGAGCGCCCACTACCGCACGGCGACGGCCAAAAGTTGACGGACCGCCCTCCGATGACAATGATAGGCGCGCCGCGCCGCCCGATCCGGGCAGCGTCGTGAGGAGTACGGCTGCGCACTCGCAACGTGGAGGACCCATCGTTCCGGGAGATCCCGGTCAATAGGGGCGCGAAGCTCGCCGTGAAAAATCGGGCTCCGTGCAACCAACTTCCACGCTACCATCGCGGCAACGCGGTGGACCGCGTGTGTGGCCACCATTCTGGGCGCCCGCTCACTGGTTCTGCGCCCAGCCACTCGAAAGGACGACAGATGTTCCGAAAGAGACTCGTAGCGACCAGCATGGTCGTCGCGATCATCGCCGCGGCGTGCGGCGGTTCAGCAAGCCAGGCACCTGCCTCGCTCGCCCCAGGCGATACAGCGGCTCCAACCGAGGTGGCTTCAAACCTCGCGGATGAGCAGATTCTTCGGATTGACATTATCGGGGAGCCCCCGACCCTCGATCCGACCATGGCGTCGGACAGCAACTCGATCGCGGTTCTTAACGCGATCCATCGCCCGCTGATGTACCTCGACCACGATCTCCAGGCAGTCCCGTCCCTCGCGGAGAGCGTGGACGTATCGGCCGATGCCCAGACCTTCACCTTTACGCTTCGCGATGCGATGTACTCCGACGGCAACCCGATTGTCGCCGGCGATCTCGTCTACTCGTGGAAGCGACTCATGGATCCTCGGCTGGCGGCGCCGTACTCCTACGTCCTCGACGTTGTCCAGGGTGGCCCAGAGCTTCTGGCTCTCGCGGGCGACGCTGCCGCGACGGACGCCACAATCGACGCCGCGCTGGCCAATCTCGGCGTCTCGGCGCCCGACGACAAGACGTTCATCGTGCAGCTCGCAACGCCGGCCACGTTCTTCCTGACCATCGCCACACTGTGGGTGACCGTCCCGCTGCAGAAGGCGTGGGTTGACAGCTCGGGCTTCGCCGAGGCCGCCACGTACGTCGGCTCGGGTCCGTTCAAGCTGACGACCTGGGAGCACCAGAGCGAAATCGTCGTGACCCAGAACGAAAACTGGTACGGCGACAAGCCCACCCTCACCGAGATCCACATGGCGATGCTCCAGGAAGCGTCCGCGCAGCAGGCTGCCTTCGAGGCCGGCGAGATCGATCTCGCCATCGTTCCGAGCGAAGACCTGGCCCGCGTCACTTCGGATCCGGTCCTCGGCCCGATGACCCAGAAGGTCGCGACCTTCAGCATTACCTACTACAACTTCAACAACGCCACGGGCCCGACCAGCAACCTGAACTTCCGCATCGCGCTGACCCAGGCGATCGACAAGCAGGCGTTCGTTGACGTCCTCTACGGCGGCACGGGCCTCGTCGCGAACAGCCCGGTCATGCCGGGCATCCCCGGCTACGATGAGACCATCAATCCGTACCCATTCGACCTGGCCTCAGCTCAGGCCCACATGGCGACGGCGCTCCAGGAGCTCGGGGTGGCCTCACCGGCCGACCTCGGGAAGATCACGTTCGGGTTCAACCCCGGACATGAGGCTCGCGTCGCGTTCCTCGCGGAAGCCTGGAGCCAGGCCTTCCCGGGCATGGTGTTCGACCAGATCTCTGCCGAGTTCGGCGTGTTCCTCGGAGTCCGCCATTCGGGCGGGTACACCATCTCGCGTAACGGCTGGGGAGCGGACTTCCCGCACGCCAGCAACCAGATGTTCGGCCTCTACAACTGCGGTGGTGGCAACAACGACAGCATCTACTGCAACGAGGCTTTTGACGCCCTCCTCGACCAGGCGGCTTCGGAGCCCGACCAGGACAAGCAGGTCGAGCTGTACAAGCAGGCTCAGCAGATCGCGATGGACGACGCCGCTACGATCCCACTGCGGTTCGGAGCGTCCACCGTCGCAATCGCACCGTACGTGTCCGGCGTTGTCGTCAGCCCGGACATCGCGCAGAATGTCGGCGACTTCTGGTACGAGACCATTCAGATCCTCAAGCACTAGACCCGCCTCGTTCTCCCGACGATGCGCATGTGCGTGGGCCGGCTCCGCCGGCCCACGCACAACTATTCCTTCACCGCCGACTGAGGGACCCGACCGATGGCGACGTATCTCATCCGCCGATTCCTGTGGATCATCCCGGTGCTATTCGTCGTCTCGGTCATCACCTTCGGCCTCATGCACGCCGTTCCCGGCGGGCCGTGGGCACGTGAAAAGGCCCTGCCCGAGGCGACTGTGGCGCGGCTGAATGCCAAGTACGGGCTGGATAAGCCCGTCCATGAGCAGTACATCAACTGGGTCGGCGGGATCGTCACCCGGTTTGACTTCGGACCCTCGTACAAGTACGTCGAACGATCCGTCGGCGACATCGTCGCGGACGGCGTCTGGCCCACGGTTCAGCTCGGCGTCATGGCCTTCCTGCTCGCCATCCTCATCGGGATTCCCCTTGGAGTGATCGGCGCACTCGGCCACAACCGGTGGCCGGACTATCTCTCGACGGCGATATCGATCGTCGGGATCTCCACGCCAAGCTTCGTGTTGGCGATTCTCCTGGTGGTCGTATTCAGCGTCACCCTTGGATGGTTCCCGACCAACGGATGGAAGGGACCCAACACGTGGGTTCTGCCGACGATCGCCCTGGCCGGCTTCCCGATCTCACAGATCGCCCGGTATACGCGGGCGTCCATGCTCGAGGTGACTCGCCGCGACTACGTCAGAACGGCGCACAGCAAGGGGATCAGGAACACCGCCGTCGTGACGCGCCACATGATCCGGAACGCGCTCATCCCGGTGGTCACGATCCTTGGACCGATCCTTGCTTTTCTCGTGACGGGATCGTTCATCATCGAGAAGATCTTCTCGATCCCCGGGATCGGCAAGTTCTACGTTCAGTCCATCGGCCAGCGTGACTACGGCCTGCTGATGGCGATGACCCTGATCTATGCGTTCGCGGTCGCGTTCCTGAATCTGATTGTGGACATCCTGTACGCCTACATCGATCCCCGGATCCGGTACAGCTAGAAGGGGCGTCCCGGTCATGGCCACGAACTCCGTTTCGCGCGCAGCGACGCTTCCCAAGAAGGCCCCCATGGGGCCGTGGCGTGAGGCGTTCGGTCGTCTCGCCCGGAACCGCCTGGCGATCGTTGGGCTGGGCATCGTAGGCACGTTGTTCGTGCTCGCGATCATCGGACCGATCCTGGCCCCGTTTCCCTACGCTTCCCAGGACATCGACGCCATCCGTGCCAACGGGAACCAGCCACTGCCGGTCGGAAGCCCTGACCACCTGCTCGGGACCGACCAGCTGGGACGCGACCTGTTCAGTCGGCTCCTTGACGGAGCCCAGATCAGCATGACGGTGGCGATCGTCGTGCAGCTCGTGGTGCTCGGGATCGGCGTGCCGGTCGGCGCCATCGCTGGCTGGTTCGGTGGACGCTGGGACACGTATCTGATGCGTGTCATCGACGTCATCTATGCCTTTCCGGACCTCCTGTTGATCATCCTGCTGTCGGTCGCGTTTCGTGAGACGTTCTTCGGTCAGGCGCTGAACGGGCTGTTCCTGGTGTTCTTCGCCATTGGGCTCACATCGTGGGTCACGGTTGCCCGGCTGGTCCGCGGCCAGCTCCTGTCCCTCAGGGAGACGGAGTTCGTCGAGGCTGCCCGTGCGATTGGCGTGTCTGACCGGAAGATCATCCTTCGGCATCTGATCCCGAACGGACTCGGCCCGATCATCGTGGCCGTCACGCTCGGCATTCCGGGAGCCATTCTGTCCGAAGCGACGCTCGCATTCATCGGCGTCGGTATCCAGCCGCCCCGTGCCTCGTGGGGCAGCCTGATTGCCGAGGGACAGAAGTACGTCCGCGGGGACAGCCACCTCGTGATCTTCCCGGCCATTGCCATCGCGCTCGCTCTGATTGGCTTCACCTTCCTCGGTGACGGACTTCGCGACGCGCTCGATCCGAAGCTGAAGGGGAAGCAGTAATGGCGTCCCTGTCGGGATCAACCGACGATGCAGCGACGGTCCTTGACCTGCCGTCGGGCGACGCGGGCGCGGCCCGGACAGCAGCCGGGAGGACCGCGACGATGGACCGGGAACCCAAGGCGGGCAATCTGCTCGAGGTATCGAACCTCTCGACCCACTTCTACACTCGCGAAGGCATTGTCCGAGCCGTGGACGACGTCAGTTTCTCAATCGGCTACGGCGAGACGCTCGGGCTCGTCGGCGAGTCGGGCTGTGGGAAGAGCGTCACGGCGCTGTCGCTCGTCCGCCTCGTTCCCGATCCGCCCGGCGAGATCGTCTCCGGAAGCATCACCTTCGATGGCGTTGACCTGCTCGGCCTCAATGATGCCGGCATGCGCCAGCTCCGGGGCAAGGAGATCGGGTTCATCTTCCAGGACCCACTGACGAGCCTGAACCCGACGCTCACGATCGGTTTCCAGATCGCCGAGTCCATCCGAGAGCACCTCAAGCTCTCCTCGAAGGCAGCCAACGACCGCGTCGTCGAGCTGCTCAGCAAGGTAGGGATCCCGCGGGCCCGCGAGCGCCTCAACGACTACCCGCACCAGTTCTCGGGCGGCATGCGCCAGCGCGTCATGATCGCGATCGCGCTGTCGTGCGACCCGAAACTCATCCTGGCGGATGAGCCGACGACGGCGCTCGACGTGACCATTCAGGCCCAGATCCTGGAACTCATCCAGACCTTGTCGGACGAGTTCAATACGGCCGTCCTCCTGATCACCCACGATCTCGGAATCGCGGCCGGGATGTGCGATCGGATCAACGTGATGTATGGCGGGCGAATCGTCGAAACCGGATCGGTGGACGAAATGTTCGAGTCACCGCAGATGCCGTACACGTGGGGGCTGCTTGATTCGCTGCCGCGCCTGGACGACAAGCGTGGTACGCACCTCCGCTCAATCGAGGGGCTGCCACCCCTGCTGATTGACATTCCGGACGCCTGCCGGTTCGCGCCGCGCTGCGCCTATGCGCACGACGTCTGCATCCAGCAGGAGCCGTCGCTGGTCAAGCGCGGCGACACAGGACACGTGGCCCGTTGCTGGGCGACAGAAACGGGGGGTTGGATCAAGTGACCGCGCCGAGCATCGGGTCGGCGCCGGCGCCGCAGCCCCACGATTCGCGAAACATCGTCGAGGTCGAAAACCTCAAGGTGTACTTCCCAATTCGCTCCGGCATCTTCCAGACGCAGATCGGGACCGTCCGGGCGGTCGACGACATTTCGTTCGAAATCAGGCGCGGCGAGACGCTCGGCCTGGTCGGGGAGTCCGGCTGTGGCAAGAGCACCACGGGCCGGGCGATCATCCGTCTCCGCGAGCCAACCGCTGGTTCTGTGCGCTTCGACGGGATTGATGTGCTCAAGACCAAACCGGACGAGCTGCGGCGCCTTCGCCGGCGGATGCAGATCATCTTTCAGGATCCATATGGCTCGCTCGACCCGCGCTTCACCGTGGGTTCGACCGTCGCCGAGCCGATCGAAACGCATGATCTGGCCCGCGGCAAGGCGAAGGACGAGCGTGTTGCGGAACTGCTGACGCTGGTCGGCCTCAACCCTGACTTCGTGAATCGCTATCCGCACGAATTCTCGGGCGGGCAGCGACAGCGCATCGGGGTTGCTCGCGCGTTGGCGGTGGAGCCGGAGTTCATTGTCGCCGACGAGCCGATCTCAGCGCTTGACGTCTCCATCCAGGCGCAGGTCCTCAATCTGCTGGGCGACCTTCGGGAGAAGCTTGGGCTGACCTACCTGTTCATCGCCCACGACCTGTCGGTCGTGAAGCACATCAGCGATCGTGTGGCGGTGATGTACCTGGGCAAGATCGTGGAGATCGGGCCGCCCGACGAGATCTATGCCGGGCCCGGTCATCCATACACGCGGGCCCTCCTGTCTGCCGTTCCGGTCCCGGATCCAGTGTCTGAGAGAAAGCGACGGCGGGTCATTCTTCAGGGGGACGTCCCGAGTCCCGCCAACCCGCCGTCGGGGTGCCGGTTCCACACGCGGTGCTGGTTGTATGAAAAGCTCGGCCAGCCCGAGAACTGCCGGACCGATGATCCGGCGCTCCGTGTCGTCAACACGACCTCTTCGGAGCACCTGGCGGCGTGCCACTACTCCGCCGATGCGCTCAAGACTGACGTCGGGGTCGCGCACCTCACGGATCAGCCGACCCGCCGGGGGACACCGGCCGCGGCCCTTGCGACGCTGCCAGGATCGGCGCAGACGGGGGACTGAGCCCGCACGCCTGGGGCCTTATAGCGGGCTGGACCTGTGCCCGATGACGGGCTTGGCCCCGCCAGGAAGCTAGGCTTGCGCCCTGCGAGCGTCCACGAAGTGGCATGCCGCCAGATGATCGAGCGTTTCCCGTTCATCGCGCACTTCGAGTTCAGGCTGGTCCGTCGCGCAGATCGCGGGTGACCCGAGCTGCTCGCGCAACGGGCAGCGTGGGTGGAAGCGGCAACCACCCGGCGGATTGAGCGGTGACGGCACGTCACCGGCCAGGATCGTCCGGACTCGCCGCCGCGCGGGATCCGGGATCGGGATTGCCGACATCAGGGCCTGCGTGTATGGGTGCTGGGCGTCCCGGAAGACCGCCCGACGGTCCGCGACCTCGACCATCTGTCCGAGGTACATGACGGCGACGCGGTCGCTGATGTGCTCGACGACTCCCATGTTGTGGGCCACGAACACATAGGTCAGGCCAAGCTCGCCCTGCAGGGACTTCAGGAGATTGAGCACCTGCGCCTGAATCGACACATCAAGGGCTGAGACGGGTTCATCGCATACCAGGAGGTCTGGCTCGAGGACGAGCGCCCGGGCGATACCAATCCGCTGGCGCTGTCCGCCCGAGAATTCGTGCGGGTAGCGGCGATAGTGGTACGGGGCGAGGCCGACCATGTCCATCATCCTGCGGACGCGTTCCCGCCGTTCGGTCGACGACCCCATGTTGTGGATCCGCAGGCCCTCGCCGATGCTGTCGCCGATCGGGGTTCGTGGATCGAGCGACGCATACGGGTCCTGGAAGATGATCTGCATGCGGCGCCGATAGGGCTTGAGCGCGCCGCCATGGACATTCGTGATGTCCGTGCCGTCGAAACTGATCGTGCCGGACGTCGGCTCGATCAGTCGGAGCAGCAGGCGCCCGACGGTCGTCTTGCCGCAGCCGGATTCACCGACCAGGCCCAGGGTCTCGCCGCGTCGTACTTCGAAACTCACCCCATCCACGGCCCGCACATGCCCCACCGTCCGCTGCAGAACGCCGCCCTTCACCGGGAAGTGCTTCACGAGATCGTGGACGGCAACGAGCGGCGTGCCGGGCGGCGTTCCGGCCGGCGTGCCGGGCGGGGTCACGGGTGACGTCATGGGGCCGTCTCGATCCGGTCGAGTGGCACGTCCCGCGGCCGACCTTCCTCATCGTGGTACAGCCAGCACCTTGCGTCGTGGCCCGCCTCCACCGGCAGCAGGGCTGGGTGCGCCTCGGTGGCGAGGGTCACGTTGAATTCCACGCGGCTCGTGCAGCGCGGCGCGAAGCGGCAGCCACTCGGCAGGTCGATGAGGTTGGGCACGTTACCTGGAATGACGGTCAGCGACTCCATCACGCTGCCCAGCACCGGGATCGAACCGATGAGACCGCGGGTGTACGGGTGGCGCGGGTCTTCGAACAGGGTGCTGACGTTCGTCTGCTCGACGATCTCGCCGGCGTACATCACGGCCACGCGGTCGCACATTTCCGCGACGACACCGAGGTCGTGAGTGATGAGCACGATCGCGGTCCCGGTCTCATCGCGCAAGGTCCGCATCAGATCCAGGATCTGAGCCTGGATGGTCACGTCGAGCGCCGTCGTCGGCTCGTCGGCAATCAGCAACTCCGGCTCGCAGGCAAGCGCCATGGCGATCATGATCCGCTGGGCCATGCCCCCCGACATCTCGTGCGGAAAGGACTTCATCCGACGCTCCGGGTCCGGGATGCCAACCATGCGCAGGAGCTCCAATGCGCGTGATCGGGCGACTTTCCCCTTCATCCCGCGATGAATGCGCAGCACTTCCTCGACCTGGTTGCCCACATTCCATACCGGATTCAACGACGACGTCGGCTGCTGGAAGATCATCGAGATCCGGTTGCCCCGAATCTTGCGCATCTCTTCGTCCGGCACAGTCAGCAGGTCCCTGCCGTCGAACAGGATCTGGCCGGCCTCGATCCGGCCCGGCTTGGCCACCAGCCGCATGATCGACAGGCTGGTCACGCTCTTGCCGCAGCCGGACTCGCCGTCCAGGCCCATGATCTCGCCGCGATCGACGTGGAAGTCGATCCCGTCCACCGCCCGAACGACGCCGTCGGTCGTGTAGAACGACGTGCGCAGGCCCTTGACTTCGAGGAGTGGCCGTTCGCCCCGCTCGCGACCCGGGCGGCGGGGGGCAACCGGTCCGAGCTCTTCCAGGACCGCCCTCTCGTCCGTCATCGGTTGAGCCTCGGGTCAAGCGCGTCGCGCAGTCCGTCGCCCAGCAGGTTGAAGCCGAGGACGGTCAACGCGAGCGCGATGCCCGGGAAAAGCACCAGGTGTGGCGCGGCGAACATGGAATTGCGGGCGAGGCCGATCATCGATCCCCATTCGGCATCGGGTGGCTGGGCGCCCAGGCCAAGGAATGACAGGGCCGCCACTGAGAGGACCGCGTCGGCGATCCCGAGGGTCCCCTGCACGATGAGCGGTGTCAGGGCGTTCGGGATGATCCGCCGGCTCAGCAGACCCATTGACGACTCGCCCAGCGCCCGCGACGCGGTGACGAAATCCCGGTCGCGTATGGAGATGACTG
>JAQBHC010000185.1:0-3897 GCA_032128175.1 Chloroflexota bacterium
GGCTGCTTCCTTCGCCAGGGCGCGCTGTTCGTCCATTTCGATCTGGGCCGCTGGGATGTCGCCGGCCGTCTCGCCAACGAGGCGGAGTCCCTGACTCACGGCGGGAGCCACATGGATCGATACGGAATCTCGCGATGGGCCGAGCTCTCCGTCGCCTCGGGTGCGCCAGAAGCTGCCGCTCGTCTCGACCGGCTGTGGGAGCTGATCGGCGATGCGCCGATCGAGGGGCAGTTCAGTGGTCCGTATCACATCGCCCGAGCCGAGCTGGCCCTATGGGCAGGCCGACCGGCCGAGGCATTGGACATCGTGGACGCTGGTGTCGCTGCGTTGGCCGCGATTCCATGGAGCTGGTACCTCGTTCGTCTCCATCGAGTTGGGGCCCGTGCCGCTGCCGATCTGGCCGACGTCGCGCGAGCCCTGCGGGATCCGCAGCTGGGGCAGGACGCCTCCCGGCGAGGGAACGTGCTGCGCGCCGACCGGGAGCGCGTCTTCAACGCGAGCTTGCAGAGGCAGATAGGGCCCGCGAGGAAGGCGACGATCGCCGAACTGGCCACCTCGGTCGCCGAAGACACCCGGTTGGAGGCGACTTCCGGTGTCTCGGCCTGGCGCGAGGCGCTATCAGCGTGGAGGGGAGTTGAGCGGCCTTACCTGGTCGGCTACGTTCGCTGGAGGGAGGCCGAGGCATGTCTCGCGACCGGCGATCGTTCAGGCGCCGCGGAGGCGCTATCTGAGGCCGCCGCGATTGCCGGCGGGCTCGGTGCGAAGCCGTTGCTCAAGGCGATCGAATCGCTCACCGCGCGCGCCCGAATCCGACTGGTCACGGCCGGGGTTGGTCAAGCCTCCGAGGCCGAAGCGTCGACCACTTCGCCTGCCGATCCATTCGGGCTGACCCCGCGCGAACGAGAAGTGTTGGCGTTGTTGACGAAAGGCTGGACGAATCGGCAGATCGCGGGCAACCTCTTCATCAGCGAGAACACCGCCGGTGTCCACGTGTCGCACATCATCGGAAAGCTCGATGCGCGCGGTCGCACGGACGCGGCAGCAATCGCGGTTCGCCTCGGTCTCGACCAGACGCCGTGACCATTGACGAGATCGGTTTCCAACTGACGGAGTGGGGCAAGGTCGTGAGCATCGAGACGACCGGCAGGATCTCAGGCGAGCCGCTTGCGGTCGCCGTTGGGTTCGTGGAGGAGGCTGACGGCTCCTTGCTCGTCGCGGCAGGCGATCCGGACGCCGACTGGGCACGCAATCTTGAGTTCGATCCGCGCTGCCGCGTGACGGTCGGTGAGCGTTCATGGGACGCGGTCGCCGAACCGCTGGATGCGGCCGAGGCCGGCCGGGCCGTCTCGGAGATGATCCTCAAGTACGGCACGCCGGCGGAGCGCCTCGGCCGCGGTCCCGCCTTCCGGCTGCGCCCGGCGGGTTGATCGACCCCTTCGGTCGTACACTCGAGGACATGCCCGAACCTCTCCCCGTCCGCCCGGCCAGGCCCGACGAAACCGCCTCGGTCGATGCTTATCAGCCGACCCTGGATCGGACGCCGGCGCGGCGATCGGTCTTCGAGGAGGCGGGCGGCATGCCCTTCTTCGAGGGATTGGTCGATCGGTTCTACCAGGGCGTCGAGGCGAATCCGTCGCTGCTCGCCTTGTATCCCGATCAGTCGGATCTGGTCGGTGCGCGTCACCGCCTCTCGCTGTTCCTCGCCCAGTACTGGGGTGGGCCCACGACCTACAACGCAGAACGCGGGCAGCCGCGTCTGTACATGCGCCACATGCCGTTTGCGATCGATCCGACCGTTCGGGACCACTGGCTGACCGCGATGCGTGCGGCGGTCGTGTTCATGGACCCGCCGTCGCACGTGGCCGCGCGCCTGCTGCAGTACTTCGACATGGCCGCTGAGGCGATGCGCAACAAGGACTGACGCCGTGCGGCGCCACGATGTCCAGTCGCGGACACGTCGTGGACGCTTCCGGCTCGGCAAGCGGCGGCGCGTTGTGCAGTCGCGGACACAACCTGGACGTTTCCGGTCCCGCATGCTGCGGCCGGACCGGACCCGCAAGCGGCGGCGCGTTGTGCAGTCGCGGACACAACCTGGACGTTTCCGGTCCCGCATGCTGCGGCCGGACCGGTCCCGCATGCTGCGGCCGGACCGGTCCCGCTGGGAACCTGTCGCGTCTATGCGTGCGGAGGCGCAGGATCGACCAAGTCCGGGGTTGCGGGGCCATCGCGTCGCCCCCGCCAGCGCCCGGTCCGTCCGGGTTGTGCTCTGGAGCGCACATCGGCGCGACAGGAGCCCATGCGCGCCGCGCGAGGGGCGCACATCGGCGCGACAGGCGGAGGGACGCCACGCCGGCCGACGCATGGGGCGGAGGGTAGTCCGTCGCGCCGGTACACTGCCGAGGACGAGGTTGGACCGCCCCTTGGTGGGCAATGGGGGACGGAATCGAGCGTGGCGGACAAGGGCAAGACAGTCCACGGCGAGGCGGCCAATGCCGGCCATCGCGTCCTCGCCCCGGATGACGCCGAGGTCGAGGCCTATCTCGAGACCGCGCTCAACGCACCTCCACCCGATCGAGCGCCGGCGGATCGTCCGGCATCGACCGACCACGGCACGGTCGTCATCCTCGACTTCGGGAGCCAGTTCGCTCAGTTGATCGCACGCCGCGTCCGCGAACTCAGCGTCTACTCCGAGCTCATGCCGCACGACACGCCCATGGCAGATATCGAGGCGCGCGGGGCCAGCGCGATCATCCTTTCGGGCGGCCCGATGTCCGTCTACGACGACGGCGCGCCGAAGCCGGATCCGGCAATCTGGAGCGGACGGATCCCGGTCCTGGGCATCTGCTACGGCGCGCAGCTGATGGCCCTTGAACTGGGTGGCGATGTGCTCCCGGCAACCAAGCGCGAATACGGGCCGGCAACCGTGACGATCACCGCCGACGATCCGCTGTTCGCCGGCATCGACCGCGAACAGCCGGTCTGGATGAGCCACGGCGACTCGATCACCCGACTCCCCGAAGGTTTCCGGTCCACCGCTCACACCGGTTCCACGCCCTTCGCTGGGCTCGTCGATCCGGATCGCAACCTGTACGGAATCCAGTTCCATCCCGAGGTGGCACACACGCCTCGGGGGAAGGACGTGCTGCGCAACTTTGTCGTCGGGATCGCCGGCGCGAAGGCGTCGTGGACGCCCGCGAACTTCATCGAATCGACGGTTTCCGAGATCCGTGACCGGGTCAACGCGCACGCGGCCACGGTCGGCTCCGACGGCCTCGTGATCTGCGCCCTGTCGGGCGGCGTGGACTCGGCGGTCGCGGCGGCGCTCGTGCACCGAGCCGTCGGCGATCGCCTCACCTGCATCTACGTGGACCACGGACTCATGCGCAAGAAGGAATCGGAGCTCCTGCGGGCGACCTTCGAGCAGCACCTCGGCATGCGCCTCGTGATGGTCGATGCACGCCAGCGTTTCCTCGCCCGGCTGGCCGGGGTCATCGATCCCGAGCAGAAACGGAAGATCATCGGCGATGAGTTCATCCGGGTCTTTGAGGAGGAGGCGGCCAAGCTCGGCCAGATCGACTTCCTGACCCAGGGCACGCTCTACCCGGACGTCATCGAGTCCGGTCACAGCCACGCGGGGACGGCCGCGAACATCAAGCTCCATCACAACGTCGGCGGCCTGCCCGAGGACATGGAGTTCGAGCTCATCGAGCCGCTTCGCGATCTCTTCAAGGACGAGGTCCGGAAGCTCGGCGAGGTGCTCGGTCTGCCCGACCCGATCGTCTGGCGTCATCCCTTCCCGGGCCCCGGGCTGGCGGTGCGGATCATCGGGGCCGTCACGCGCGAGCGGCTCGATCTCCTGCGCGACTGCGACGAGATCCTGCTCGAGGAGATCGTCGC
>JAQBHC010000186.1:0-2931 GCA_032128175.1 Chloroflexota bacterium
ATCGGTCGAGGTCAGTGTGACCATCCGGGGTGGGCGGGCCATGGCGGCCGCAACGTTCGTGGTGGGCCAGGCGCCGCGGCGGAGGCGTCGTAGCTCCCGGACACCGAGGATGCCGACCACGGCCCCATCCTCCGTTACCGGGATTGCGGTCGTCGACGACTCCCGATCGAGGAGCTGGGCTGCCAGCGTGTCCACGGTCAGGTTCTGAGGCACCGTGGTCGTCGATCGCTCCATAGCGTCCGAGACGGTGAGGTCGCCGATCAGCGCGTCGATCTTCTGCCGCTCGCGAATGGAGCGGCTGGACAGGATCAGGAACCATCCGCTGAGCGCGACCATGCCGCCGTTGGTCAGCTGGCCGGTCAGGAAGAACCCGCCGCCGAGCGCGAGCGTCACGAATCCGGACAGCCGGCCAGCCGTGGCAGCTGCCGCCCAGCCACGGGCAAGCGAGCCCGTCCTCCGCCAGACGAGCGCACGCACGATCCGCCCGCCGTCGAGCGGATACGAAGGGATCAGGTTGATGACCCCGATGAGAACGTTCAACGCGGCAAGGACCGCCAGGATCTGACCGAGCGCAATCCCGATCTCCGAACCGGACGCGCTGAGCGGGACGGAAATGAAGGCCAGGGCGAGCCCGACAATCGTGCTCACCGCCGGACCGCTCACGGCGATCGCGAGATCGTCGGCGGCGACGGACGCCGACGGATCATCCGGCGTCGTGCCGCCGAAGAAGGAGATCAGGATCGATTCGACGGCTACGCCTCGACGACGAGCGGTGACGGCATGCGCGAGATCGTGTAGCAGCGCGCTCAGGAAGAAGGCGACCCCGACAGCCCCGCCGAGCACGTATTGGAGCGGCGTCGCCAACTCGGGCGCCACCTCGGCGACCTGGACCACGGCTAGGACCGCCACCAGGGCGACGATGAAGACCCAGCCCAGCTGGACACGGATCTCGATACCGGCAAGTCGCGCGATTGGTACCCCGCTCATCGACTGGTAGCCGCGGCGATCCCAGGGTCCGCCTGGCCCCCGGCGCGGACCCGTCCAGACATCACGACCACCAGGACGGCGAGGGTAAGCGCGACGGCACCGACGGCGATGGCCGTCTCTGACCAGAAGACCTCCGGGAACAGCTGGACGAGGCGATCCGTTCGCGGGTCGAACGTGTACGTGCCGGCCGCGAAGAACAGCCGGTGGAAGACCTCGAAGGCCGCGTCGAATGCGGTGACGGCAACCACGGCGGCGATGAGGAGGCCAACTCCGAGTCCAGCCGCGCCGGCCCGAACCGCGCGCCAGAACGCCGCCCGCGACCAGGAACCACCTCGCCCTGCCAGTCGCCAGGCGATCAGGAGCAGGGCGAGCCCGACCGTGGCCGTCACATAGAACCCCGCGAACACGACGCGGACGTCGCGCATGTGGCTGCGCTCGGATGCAGACAGGACCGGCACGCCGTTGAGTTCGACGGCGAAGGATGGTGGCCCGAGTACCAGGTCGCTCAGGATCTGGTCAGTTGCCATCCGGAGATCATCGGCGGACAGACCGGTCCAGGCGGCGGCATCGGCACGGCCCTGCTCGAACGACACCCAGGCGGGCGTCAGGAATGGGGCAACCGCAACGGCGACCAGGACGAGTGCGGCCGCCCCGGCAACGAGAATGGAGGGGAGGCCTCGGATCAAGCGCATGACCGGTGCATGGTACCGCCGGGGTCCGGCGGAACCGACTCGGCCTATTCGTCTTCGAGGGTGCGGGCCTGCTCCCACCAGCTTTCGAGCAGAAGAGTCGGCGGCATGTCCAGATTCAGCTCCTGCGCGCCACGGGCGACCCTCGCGCGGAAGCCATCAACATCGACGTCGAGGATGTCGCGCAATCCTTCGAATCCAGCCTGACTGAGCATCACGTGCTCGGTGGGACCGAAACCCGCCAGGTTGAGCATCAGCGCCTCATCCCGCCAGAGGAGCACGTCGTTGGTCGTGGCATCGACCTGATCGGCCAGCGTTTGCCGCCGCGTGGTCGTTTCGCTGACCTCCAACAGGAGGCCGGTCGTGAAGATCCCCTGGCGATCCAGACGATCGAGGTGGACAGGCTCGATGCGCGAGAGTTCGGTGATCGGCGGCACGCGCGAGGCTCCTCCTGTTGCCTGATTGGCTCCCCCGATGATGCCACGCCGCGATCGATCGGATGTGGGCGGTCCGCCGATGGCGGGCCTGATTCTCGTCGACGATACCCTGCCCTGCTAGGCTCCCGTACGTGTTTCCGCCCGATTCTGAAGCTACCGCCGCTCCCGAGGGGCCCACGGCGCCAGACGGACCGGCGTCGCCAGACGGACCGGCGTCGCCGGATGCTCCTGCGGCTCCTGGCGCTATGGAGTCGCCCAGCCCCCGAGGTCAACAACTGCGCTGGGTCCTCCTCGATGCCCTCCTGCCCGGAGCCGGGCACCTCGCAGCGGGTCGGCAACGGCTGGCGTACGTGTTCGGCCTACCAGTCCTGGTGGCGCTGCTCGCACTCGCGATCGTGGTCGCATCGACGTCGATCCCGCGCCTTGCCGCCGAGATCGTCAATGCGCTGGGATTGATCCTTGTTCTTCAAGCCGTCGTGCTGGTCTGGCGCCTCTTGGCCGTCGCCACCGGCCTCTCTGCGGTTGGATGGCGGCAGCCGCGGGCTCGGCACGGCGTCGTCGTGGCGGTGATCCTGACAGCGGTGATCCTGCCGCAGGCATATCTGGGCTACGTCACGAACGTCGCTCGCGAAGAGGTCGATCGAGTCTTCGACGTGCCGGCCGGGGGCGCCTGGGAACCACCGACCCCGCCAGCGTCAGGTGGGCCGTCGGCCTCCCCGTTGACGACTGCCGAACCGTCGCGCATCCCGGCGGTCGCGCGAGTCAATGTCCTCCTGCTCGGCATCGACAGTGGCGCCGGTCGGAACACGGCCGGGACC
>JAQBHC010000187.1:0-2742 GCA_032128175.1 Chloroflexota bacterium
CTTGAGTTGGGGATAGGGGACATTTGCCTCGGCCAGGAGGACATTCATGTGTCCCGGCATCCGACCCGCAACCGGGTGGATCGCGTACTTGACGTCGACGCCGCGCTCCTCGAGCAGCTCCGCCAGCTCGCGCACGGCGTGCTGCGCCTGGGCAACCGCGAGGCCGTACCCGGGCACGACGATCACGTGGGTTGCGTAGGCGAGCTGGATCGCGACGTCGTCGGCGCCGATCGAGCGGACCGAGCCGCCTCCTTCGACAGCCGCTCCGGCCGTACCCTCGCCGCCGCCGAATCCGCCGATCATGATGTTCATCACTGACCGATTCATCGCGTCGGCCATGAGCTTGGTGAGGATCGCGCCCGACGCACCCACGAGGGCACCGGCGATGATCAGGACATCGTTCTCGAGGACGAACCCGGCCATCGCTACGGCCGTGCCGGTGAACGCGTTGAGCAGGCTGATGACGACCGGCATGTCGGCCCCGCCGATCGGCAGGACCATCGTGACTCCGAAGATCAATGCCGCCGCGATGATCAGCATCAGGACTGGCGAGCTGACGTTGCCGCTGAACAGGAAGATCGCGCCGCCGACGGCCACGACGGCCAGGGCGATGGTCACGATCCGTCCACCGGGGATGAGAATCGGCTTGCCGGCGATGAGGCCCTGGAGCTTGCCGCTGGCAATGAGCGAGCCCGTGAACGTGACACTGCCGATGATCACGTCGAGGACGACGGCGACGGTCGTTTCGAGGGAGACGGCCGCACCGAGACGTTCGAAGCGAAGGTAATCGTCAATCGCGACGAGGGCTGCAGCGCCGCCGCCGACCGCATTGAACAGCGACACCAGCTGCGGCATCGCGGTCATCTTGACCTTGCGGGCGGTCCACAGGCCTCCGCCACCGCCGATGGCGATGCCCACTGCGATGATCAGCCAGGTGCTCCCAGGCGTTCCTGCCCGGAACGCGAGGAGGATCGCGGTGGCCGCGACGGCCGCAGCCATCCCCGCCGCCGACAGGAGGTTGCCATTCCTCGCCGTCGCGGGCGAATTCATCTGGATGAGTCCGATGATGAAGCAGGATGCGCCGCCCAGCCAGACGAGGCGGACGATCGATTCGAGGGTCGCGAAGTCCATCGCCTAGCCCTCGCCTTGCTCGGTTCGCTTGGGAGCGGTCGGCCTACGCTTGAACATCTGGAGCATGCGGTCCGTGACGACGTAGCCGCCGACCACGTTCATCGTCGCGAAGGCGACGGCGACGAGGCTGAGCGCCTGGCTGAGCGGCTCTGTCGCGTTGGCCGTGATGAGCATCGCGCCGATGAGGATGATGCCGTGGATCGAGTTCGCGCCCGACATCAGGGGCGTATGGAGCGTCGCCGGAACCTTGCTGATCACGGCAAACCCGACGAGGATCGCCAGGACGAAGATCGTCAGGGCGAAGAGCAGAGCTTCGTTCACGCGTTCTTCCCTTCGGCCCCGGCGCCAGCCGGTTCGAGCAGCTTCTTCGTCGCTTCCTGGATCACCGCCCCGCCGTGGGTGATCACGGTCGCCTTGGTGACCTCATTCTCGAAGTCAAGATCGAGGGTGCCGTCCTTGACCATCTCGAGGAGACACGCCGAGATATTTCGAGCGTAGAACTGGGAGGCGCTGACCGGCATCGATGCGGGCAGGTTGTCGGGGGCGATGATGGTCACCCCGTTGTCGGACACGATCGTATCGCCGGCCTTCGACAGCTCACAGTTCCCGCCCAGCGGGGATGCGGCCATGTCCACGATGACGGAGCCTGACTTCATCGCCGCCACCGCTTCGGCGGTCACGAGAACCGGGGGCTTCCGGCCGGGAACCTGGGCGGTCGTGATGACGATGTCCATGCCGCCGATCGCTTCATTCAACTCGGCCTGCTGGGCGGCACGCTCCTCGGCCGTCAACTCGCGGGCGTAACCGCCCGCGCCAGTGGCGTCGATCGAGGTCTTGAGCTTGAGGAATTGCGCGCCGAGAGACTCGGCCTGCTCCCGGGTTTCGGGGCGTACGTCGTACGCCTTGACCACGGAACCAAGGCGTCGCGCGGTGCCGATGGCCTGGAGCCCGGCGACGCCGATCCCCAGGATGAGCACGTTTGCCGGCTTGGCCGTGCCGGCCGCGGTGGTCAGCAGCGGGAAGTAGCGCCCGAACGCATTCGCGGCGATGAGGACTGCCTTGTACCCGCCGACATTGGCCTGCGATGAGAGGGCGTCCATTGTCTGGGCGCGGGACAGGGTCCGCGGGATCGCATCCAGGCTGATGGCAGTGACGCCGGCCTTCGCGAGCGTTTCCATGAGTTCGGGGTCAAGGAGCGGCTGGAGCAGTCCCACCACGGCCTGGCCGGATCGGAGACGCTGCGCCTCGGCCTCGCTCGGCTTCTGGACTCGCAGGATCGCGTCCGATTTGGCGTACAGGTCGTCCGTGTTGACGATCGTCGCGCCGGCATCCCCGTAGGCCGAATCGGGGATCAACGCGCCGTCGCCGGCTCCGGCCTCGACAAGAATCTCGAGGCCGGCCGCGGTCAGCTTGCCGAGCGCTTCGGGTACCAGGGCGACACGCCGCTCTCCAGGCGCGGTTTCCCTGGCGACTCCGATCTTCATGCGTACCACCTGATGTCGGGGATTTGGGCTTGATATGGGTGACCGCGGTATCCCTTCGACGCCTGTCCGTGCTGCGTCACGAGGGTCCGCGGTGGCCGCGTGAAGGATACTCGGCGGTGCGGGCTCC
>JAQBHC010000188.1:0-24703 GCA_032128175.1 Chloroflexota bacterium
CTGCCGCGAACGGCTTCACGCAGCGCTGCCTGACCGCCGATCACGTTGGCCCAGGTCGGTGACAGCGAATCCTCGAGGTCGGCCATGAAGCCGCGGGCGCCCGAATTGAGGGCGTTGATCATCATCTTTGGCTCGGCGGGCCCGGTGATCTCGACGCGCCGGTCGAGCAGGTCAGCCGGCGTGTCCGCGACGCGCCATGCATCGTCGGCCCGGATCCCCGCCGTCTCGGCCAGGAAGTCGAGCACGGCCCCGGCGCGGATCTCCGCAGCCCGGTCCTCGCGCCGCGCCAGCAGCACGGCCCGTGCGGGGCGGAATTGACGCTCGAGGTTCGCCAGGAAATCGAGCGCGGCCGGGGTCAGGATTTCGGCAGCCCCGGGCGGGCTTCCGCCGTACACCTCGATCGGCGCGCCAGTCGCGGCCATGGGCTCAGCCGCTCCGTCGGACCGTGGCATCGATGAGACCGTGCGGCTCGGTCGTCGAGACGTAGACCATGTTGGGGTTATCGAGTCCGAAGGGCTCCAGATTCACGGTCCAGTGGTGCAGGTTGGGAAGAACCATCCGAACCCAGTCGATTGACGGCTCGGCTTCGAGCATCGCGCTGGCCATGACCCAGATGGACGTCTGCACGGACGGGCTGAAGTGCTCTGCCAGCACGGTCAACAGCGTCGTCTTCGCCCGATTGAAGGACGCATCGAAGTCGAAACCTGGCTCAGCAGCCGTCTCGGCGTAGCCCCACAGCGCGCTGATCTTGGTGGCCATGACCCGATCGTCCGTCTCCGGCAGCGTCGTGTAGGCGTCGCGCTCGAACCCCGTGAACGCCGACTTGGTGGTCTTCATCACGGTCAGCTCTTCGACGCCGGCCTCCACGGAGGCTCCCAGCTTGGTCGCGCCGACGATCGCCACGCGGATCAGATCCCCGGACCGGATGAAGGCGTCCGGCGCGTCGCCGACCGCGAGCGGGATCCGCTCCCACGGATGCTCGCGCAGGGTGATGACCGCCCGATCGACCTGCGGGTAGGCCGCGAAGTGCCGGGCGAGCGCCAGACCGTAGTCCTCGGTTGCGCCGGACATATGATCCCGGGCGAAGGCATAGACCGTGTTCTTCATGGTGTCGGTGGCCACCAGGTTGGTGTTGTCGCCATCGACGTGTGCCGCCGTGAAGTCACCTTCGAGCGACACGTCCACGGTCAGATCGCGAAGGACATGGCGCTCCGTGGCGCGATCGACGGTGACCAGGCGGATCCGGGACTTTCCATAGCGATTGGCGCCGAGCTCGAACATCGAATCCTCCTGGTTCAAATCGTCCGGCCGCGAAGGACCGAGAGGCGCGTTATTGCTATGTCCACGACCGCATCGAGCGCCCGATGGAGTTCGGCCTCGCGATCAGCGTGCAGCGCCATCGCCATGTCCGGCAGCAACGCGGCCCGCGATCGACCGGCAACGTGGACACAGTAACGGAACCCGAAGAGCGCCTCGTAGGCGGCATTCAGGCGCTCGAGCTTCGCGGCGACCCGCTCTCGCTCAGCCTCGGCGGCACCGGCGGCCTCCTCGGCGGCCTCCTGCTCGTAGCCCTGCTCCACGAACGAGAGTGCCGATACGGCGTCGGCCGGGGCGCCCAGCCGGGGGTGCGCGTCGATCAGCTCCACCTGCTCGACCTCGGGCATGGCATGGGCCATCGTTCGGGCACGCGAGAACAGGCCCTCCCAATCGCCGTCCGGCCGACCCGCAGCGAGTCGGTCCAGAAAGCGAGGGGCGCCTTCGAACAACGGGGCCAGCGCTGCGGCGAACGCCGGCGCGTCGGCCGCATTCAGGGCGTCGAGCTCGAGGGGCGGGCTCACCACCCGCCGGCGTCGCGCAGGATTCTATGCAGGACCCGCGCCGCAACCGTGCGCCGGTACTCGGCCGTGGACCGCACGTCGTCGATCGGCCGAAGCTCCGCAGCCAGGGTCTCGGCCGCCAGGTCGGCCGACTCCGGCGTGGGTCGCCGCCCCTCCAGCGCGGCCTCCGTGGCCGTCGCCCGGATCGGGGTCGCTGCGACCGAGCCCAGCGCGACGCGCACATCCGACCAACCGCCGCTGGACCCGTGCGCTCGCCAGGCCGCGCAGATGACCACCTTTGAGATCGCCTGCGCTCGGCGGGTCCCAACCTTCCGAAAGCGCACCTCGCGGCCGGGCGGCAGCGGGAACCGAATCCGCAGGATCAGCTCGTCGGGGGCGAGCGCGGTGCGCCGATATTCGGGGAAGAAGTCGGCCGCCGCGACGGTTCGCTCCCCGCGAATGCTGCCGAGAACAATCTCGGCATCGGTGGCCAGCAAGATCGGGAGCATGTCCCCCGCCGGCGAGGCATTCGCGATGTTGCCGCCGAGCGTTCCGCGGTTCTGGATCTGCGCCGCTCCGATCGTGGCGGCACCCTCAACGAGTACCGGCAGGTGGGCACGACAGAGGACGTCGCGGCGGATTTCGGTGTACGTCGTTCGAGCGCCGATCACCAGCGTGCCGGGCTCAAGGGAGATCCCCTCGAGCTCGCGCAGGCGCGAAATGTCGAGCATCCGCTCCGGTGGCTCGCCGATCTCGCCGGTGATTCGAACCATCAGATCCGTGCCGCCGGCAATCGGAGCGTGTGGCATCGAGGCCAGCAGCTCGTAGGCGTCTTTGAGCCGCACGGGCGCCGTGATCGCAGGCTCGGCGGGCACGAGTCAGTCCTTGCCGCGGCCCCGGCCGCGCCGGCGAAGCATGATGATCAGACCGGCAATGAGGGCGAAGCCGCCGAGGATCTGACGGGGGGACATCGCCAAGACGAGATCGCCCGGCTCGCGCCCGGGGCGATCGGCCGTCCGGTCGTCTTCGGTGGGCTCGCGGGTCACCGCCGTCGCGGCCGGGTCGGGAGGATCCGTCGGTTCCGTGACCGCCCGGGGTTCGTCGCTCACGGTAGTTCCCCCGCCGCAACGGCCGCGATCGCGTCGACGATCTTCTGATAGCCGGTGCAGCGGCACAGGTTGCCCGCAATCGCCTCGCGGATGGCATCGGGACTCGGTCCACCGCCCGCATCGAGGTAGGCCCGCGCGGCCATGAGCATCCCCGGTGTGCAGATGCCGCACTGCGCGGCGCCGAATCGCAGGAACGTCTCCTGCAGGGTGTCGAGGTGCCCACGTTCCCGGGCCGCCAGTGACAGACCCTCCACGGTCCGCACGATCCGGCCGTCCACCTGGGACATCGGAACCAGGCAAGCATCGACGACCTGACCGTCGAGCAGGACTGAGCAGGCGCCGCACTCCCCTTCCCCGCACCCCTCCTTGGTGCCGGTCAGGCCCAGCTCCTCGCGCAGGACATCCAGGAGCCGGCGCATCCCCGGGACCTCGACTTCGGCCGGCGCCCCGTTGACCAGGAAGCGGACCGCGCTCATGCGGCACCTGTCGAGTCGCCGGGCGGGGCTCCCATAGCCGCAAGGATCCGCTCCGGCGTGGCCGGAAGCTCGGTGATCCAGACCCCGACGGCGTCGTGGATCGCCGCGATCACCGCCGGTGCGCCGACGTCCATCGGCAGCTCACCGACCCCCTTTGCGCCATGTGGAGCGCCGCTGAACGGCGCTTCCACCAGGATCGTCCGCATCCGCGGGGCATCGAGCGCCGTGGGAATGAGGTAGGTCGCCAGTCGATCGTTGAGATAGCGGCCGTTGTCCAGCTTGATCTCCTCGATGGTCGCGTATCCGATGGCCTGCAGGGTGCCCCCCTCGACCTGGCCCTCGCACAGGATCGGATGGATCACCCGGCCAACGTCGTCCACTGCGACGACGTCGCGGACCGCGACCTCGCCGGTATCGAGGTCAACCTCGACCATCACCACGCAGGCTGCCCAGCCGAAGGCCGGGTAGGCGTCTCCGCGATAGGTCGCGTCATCAAAGTGGATCCCGGGATATGGCTCGAAGCCCTGATCGATGCGGGTCGGGCCGTGGGTGGCCGCGTCCGCCTGGTAGACCTCGGCGAACGGACGGCCGTCGTGGCGAGCCTCGACCTCGGCGCGCAGCCGCCGCGCCGCATCGATGCACAGGCCGCCCACGACCATGGCCGTGCGGCTGGCCACGGTTGGGCCACTGTCTGGCACGAACGCGGTGTCCACCGGCGCCATGTCGACCGCATCCGCGACGATGCCGAGTTCACCGGCCACCATCAGCGGGAAGATCGTGTTCGTCCCCTGCCCCATCTCGGTGGATCCCATCAGGACCCGAACGCGCCCGTCGCCGCCAAGCTCTACGGACGCCACCGAGCCGATGTGCACTTCGCCAGATCCGGTGAATCCTGCGCCGTGCCAGCCGAGCGCCAATCCGATCCCGGACGCCGTACGGGCGGAGCCCGATTGGAGCCGGCCCGCCGGGACCATCCCGGAGCCGCGGCGTTCGCCGTTCGCGTGGCCGGTCCCCAGTCGTAGCCGCTCGAAGTCGCTGGCGTCCACGGCCAGCCGGAGGACCTCCTGGGCGGCGACACTTTCGCGAAGGACCTGTCCGGTGGGTGTCGTGTCGTTCAGTTCGTAGGCGTTGCGGCGACGGATCTCGTCGGGCGCGATGCCGAGCCGGTCGGCGATCCGATTGAGGTGCGTCTCCACCGCGAACTCGACCTGCGGGGCGCCGAACCCGCGGAAGGCGCCATTCGGCGGGGTGTTGGTCCTGGTGGCGCGGGCGCGGATCCGGACGTTCGGGCAGCGATAGGGGCCGCCAGAGTGGAGGGCGCCGCGCGAGAGCACCACCGGGGTCAGGGTGCAATAGGCCCCGGCGTCCATGATGACCTCGATGTCCTGGGCGACGAGAGTCCCGTCGCGCTTCACGCCCGTGCGGTGGCGAACGATCGCCGGGTGACGCTTGGTCGTCGCGGCGATGTCCTCATGCCGGTCGTAGATCATGCGCACGGGGCGACCAGACTTGCGCGCCAGGAGAGCGGCGTGCAGGGCGAGGATCGAAGGGTATTCCTCCTTGCCGCCGAACCCGCCGCCCGTCTCAGCCTGGATGACGCGCGCCTGCGCGGCGCTCAGGCCGAGCGTCTTGATCATCGCCTTGTGCACGTAGTACGGGCACTGCAGCGAGCCATGCACGGCCATCCCGCCATCCTCGGCCGGGACGGCGATCATCGCGTTGTTTTCGATGTAGAGCTGCTCCTGGTGCCCGACCCGGTACTCGCCTTCGATGATCAGGTCCGCCGCCGCAAACCCGGCATCGAGGTCCCCACCGCCAATCTCGTATTGGGCGAAAACATGATCGGACGCCTCGGGGTTGAACTCGGGCGGCAGGGGCTCGGTGATGAGCCGCACGTGGGGCCGCAGCCGGCGAATCGTCTCGCGATCCGGCGCGGCCAGCAGGGCCACGGGCTCGGCATGATGGCGAATCTCGCCGCCGATCGGGACGAGGACCGGCTGGTCCTCCTTGATGGCGCTGACGAGGTTCTCGCCGGGAATGTCCTCGGCCGTCACGACCACGACCTTCGACCAGTCCACCGACGGGTCGAGCTCGATCCCGATGAGGCGCGCCCGTGGCTCCGTCGAGCGAATCGTTGCGCCATACCAGGCGCCGGGGAAGACGAGATCGTCGGTGTACTTGGCGGCCCCCGTCAGCTTGGCCGGCCCCTCGCGACGGACGGGGAAGCCCTTGGCTCGACCAGCGACCGTTGAGCCGGGCTCCACCACCAGCGCATCGGGGGCGGACCGGCCGGGCGACGCGGTGGGGTGCGGCATCGTGCGGGTCGTCATCGGACGATCTGGTCCTCCGGAGTCGGGCTGCTCCACCTGGGGCGAGAGCGTATCACCACGTCATCGGGCAGCGTCCGGAGTCGCCGGTCAGTCGCGCCCGCGTCGGAGGGCTCGCCCCGGCGTGGCACCGGTGTGGACCCCGTCCGTCACAACCGGAACCCCGGCCACGATGACGTGCTCGATGCCCTCAGGGAATTGCCTCGGTTCCTCGTAGGTCGCCAGGGCGCGGACGGTTGCGGGATCGAACACCACGAGATCTGCCACATAGCCATCCGCGAGCCGACCGCGGTCCCGCAGCCCGAGCCGGGCGGCCGGCATCGAGGTCATCTTGGCGACCGCCTCTTCGAGGCCTAGGATCCCCTCGTCGCGCACGAACTGGCCGAGGATGCGCGGGAATGAGCCGTAGGTCCTGGGGCTGGGCTTGTCACCGATGAAGGTCGAGTCCGTCCCGATCATCGATACCGGGTGGCGATAGAAGCGTCGAATCCCGTCTGTGTGCGGGCCTGGCGTCACCTGGTTGAGGCGCAACCCCTCGGACACCAGCAGGTGGCACAGCAACTCAACCAGATCCTCGCCGGTCTCCCGCGCGATCTCTCCCAACGTCCGGCCCTCCCAGCGGGCGTGCTCCGGCCGGCCGAAGTAGCCCAGCCGGATGTCGGCGATTCCGCCAGTGCCCGCGTCGAGGGCGCCGCGGGCTCCGAGCTCCTCCCGGATCCGAGCCCGAATCGCCGGGTCGGCCAGGCGCTCAAGGGTCGGTCCCGGTCCCCCGGCCTGGACCCACGGTGGCACCGTGATCAGCAGCCGGGTGGAGGCCCACTCGTACGGATAGGCGTCGAAGGTGACGTCGAGTCCCTCAGCCCGGGCATCGTCCACCAGCTCGAGCATCTGGTCGGGCGTGCCGGGGAACGTGGCGCGGTGATAGAAGTGGGTGATGTGGGCGGGCGCCTCGCCCAGCCGTCCGATCTCGATGGCCTCGCGGAACGGGTCGAGGAATCGATCGCCAAGCGGATAGCGAACATGGGTGTGATACATCCCGCCGAGTCGCCCGGCCTCATTCGCGAGTCCGGCCAATTCGGCCGTGCTGGCATACGAACCCGGCGGGTAATCCAGTCCCGAGGAGACGCCGAACGCGCCGGCCTCCATCCCCTCACGGAGCATCGAGCGCATCCGTGCCAGCGCGGCCGGGTTCGCCTCAAGGTCGTCCCACCCGACGGTGGCAATCCGCAGCGGTGCGTTGCCGACCAGGAAGGCGATGTTGACGCTGACCCGTCCGTCGAATCGCTCGAGATAACTGGCGACGGTGTCCCAGTCCGCGATACCGTTCGGAGGGTGGCCGTCGAGCCCGGCGTTGAGCTCCACGAACGCCGCGAGGTCGGCCGGGTCCGGGAACGGGGCGTACGCGTTGCCATCCACGCCGATGACCTCGGTGGTGACGCCCTGGCGCACCTTGGGCCCGTGGAGTGGCTCGGACAGAATCGTCAGGCCCGAATGACTGTGCAGGTCGATGAAGCCTGGCGCGACGACCTTGCTGGAGGCGTCGATCGTGCGCGCGGCGGCTGTCTTCGCGGCGGAGATCAGGACCGGGTCCCGGAGTACGGTGAGCCGGCCGCCCCGGATGCCGAGGGCCCCGGGAAATCCAGGGTTGCCGGTTCCGTCCACGATCGTTCCGCCCGCGAACAGCAACTCGAACCCGTCCATCGGAACCATCTTCGCAGGTCCCGGATCCGGGCCGGGGCCCGTGCTAGCATCGGCCACCGTGACCGCCTCCCCGGAACCCCTGCCGCACCCGGCGCTCCCGGAGCGACCACCGTTTGCGCTGCGTGCCAGGGTCCTGACACCGATCGGCGACGGCGGGACCACCTTTCACCCGGACGGCGTTGTCGTCGTTGATGTCGCGGGACGCATCGCCTGGGTCGGCTCGGCGGCCGATCATGCGCTGACCGTGCGGCCGGTTAGGGAGGGGTTGACCGACACCCCCCTGGTGGATGTTCGTCCCTTGGTGCTCCTGCCAGGGATGGTCGATCTGCATGCCCACCTCCCACAGCTACCGAATGCAGGACTGGGGGCCGGGCTCGATCTCCTGGCGTGGCTACGCCGCTACATCTTTCCGCTCGAGCGCCAGTTTGCCGAGGCCGGGGACGCGGCGGCGCTGGCGCCTGCGGCATTCCGGACCCTCGCCGCGGTCGGCACGACCACAGTCCTCGCCTATGGCGCTGTCTACGAGGCGTCGATGCACGAGGCCTTCAGGGCCGCCGAGGCGCATGGAATACGAGCCATCCTGGGCAAGGTGATGATGGATCGGATCACGTACGACGAGGACATCAAGCCGTCGGCCATCCTCGACCAGTCCTTGCGTGAGTCGGAGGACCTGTGCAGCCGATGGCACGGTGCCGCGGACGGTCGCCTTGGCTATGCCGTCACGCCGCGGTTTGCTGTCTCGTGCACGGCAGAAATGCTCGCTGCATCGGCGGAACTGGCCAATCGCACCGGGGCCTGGTGGCAGACCCACGTGTCCGAGGATCCGGGGGAGATCGCCGAGGTCGCCCGGCTGTTCCCCGAAGCCATCGACTACGTGGATGTGTACGACCGAGCCGGCGGGCTCGGTCCGAAGACCGTCCTCGCCCATGGCGTGCACCTGACGGATCGAGAACTCGGGCGTCTCGTTGAAACCGACACCCGGATCGCACACTGTCCGGCCTCGAACCTGTTCCTCGCGTCGGGGATCATGCCCCTGGCGCGATTCCTGGAGGCTGGCCTCGGCATCGGTCTGGGCTCGGACGTGGCCGGCGGACCGGATCCCTCGATGATGTCCGTGATGCGGGTCGGAGCCTATGCGCAGAACGCGCGGCGGACACTTCTGGGCGAGACCACGCCGTCACTCGGCCCGCTGGACTGGATCCGCATGGGCTCGCTGGACGGAGCTCGCGCCCTGGGGCTCGACGACCGGATCGGCTCCATCGAGACCGGCAAGGAGGCTGACCTCATCGCGGTCGATGCGGGGCTCACCGCCCCGGTGCGGCACGCCGACCTTGGCGCCCCGCCTCACGATCCGATCGATGCGGATCCGGCGGATATCGCCAGCCGGCTGATCTTCCGGCCGCATCCGGACATGGTCCGGGGCGCATGGGTGCGCGGCCGATTGCTGGAGGGCCCGGGGTTCGTTTCGGAGGTCTGACCCGGGGGCTCCGAGGCCTGATTCGGGAGCCTGGCACCTGAGCCTGGCCCGGCTGCCCTGCGGCGCCGCCAGCCGGCGGCGCTCAGTCGCGAGCGGTTGCTACTTGCGCTTCGTCCGGAACTGATTCAGGTGAACGGTCCAGTCCGAACCACCGGTTGCATTCGCGACGCAACTGCCATGCCAGCCACACACGCAGGTGATCAGCTGGTCCTTGTGGACGTACACCTCGATCACGTGGCGGAGCGGCTCAGGCTCGCCATTGCGCAGCGAGGGACGGGTCAAGGAGAGTGGGCGACCGTTCACGTGAACTCCTGGGCACGGAGGTTGCCGCACAGCGGCGGGGGCTGACTATTGTGCCTCAAATCGACGCCGAGCGCCGGGCGCCGTACCCGGGCAACCGTCAAGGCGACGCGGCGGCCCCTACAGGACGCGACCAGGGTTGAGGATCCCGAGCGGATCGAGCGCCCCCTTGATGGCGCGCATGGCGGCGACCGCTGAGTCTCCGACCTGGATCGGCAGCCACTCGCGGCGGGCGGCCCCGATGCCGTGCTCGGCCGTGACGGTGCCGCCGAGGTCGAGCGCGGCACGGAAGATCTCATCGCGCACGCGGATCGTCAGCTGCTCCGCTTCTGGATCGTCCCGGTCGAAGATCAGATTCGGGTGCAGATTGCCATCGCCGGCATGCCCGAACGTCGCACACCGAACGCCGTGGGCAGCGGTGATCCGCTCGATAGCTCGGAGAAGGTCCGGCACGCGAGCGCGCGGGACCCCGACGTCCTCCATGCGCACGGTCCCCTGCCGCTCGAGGGCCCGCAGTGCAAGCCGGCGAGCCTGGCGCAGCCAGTCGGCCTCCTGGGGATCCGTCGCGCGGACCACGGAGCGTCCGCCCACGGCCAGGCTGGCCGCCTCGGCTCGGTCGAGTTCACGGCCCGCGGCGTCGCCAGGGGCGTCGGATTCGACCATCAGCATGCCGGCGGCGGTCAGGTCGAGGCCGAGATGATGCCAGTCCTCAACCGCGTGGATCGTCTCCCGATCCATCAGTTCGAGTGTCACCGGCACGAGGCCATCCGCGGTCATGGCGGCCACGGCGGCGCCCGCCGCGTCGATCGAATCGAAGAAGACAAGCAACGTCGAGCGCGGCCCGGGAGCCGGCCGCAGGCGGAGCGTCGCTTCGGTGATGATCCCGAGGGTGCCCTGGCTGCCGACGAACAGGTGGGTCAGGCTGTACCCGGCCACGTCCTTGACGTTTCGCCCGCCGGTCCGGATCACCGTCCCGTCAGCCAGCACGACCTCGAGGCCGAGGACGGCGTCCCGCGTCTGCCCGTACTTCACGCAGCACAGGCCGCCCGCGTTGGTGCCCAGATTGCCCCCGATCGAGCAACTCTCGTAGCTCGCCGGATCTGGCGCATAGAACAGGCCCTCGGCGGCGACGGCCTCCTTGAGCGCGGCATTGATGACGCCCGGCTGGGTGACCACGCACAGATTGGCGCGATCGATCTCCAGGATCTGGTCCATACGAGTGAGGGCGATCGTCAACGCGCCCTCGATCCCGGCTGCCCCGCCGGACAGCCCCGTTCCTGCACCGCGCGGCACGACCGGCACTCGGTGTCGTGAGGCCAGTCGGAGGAGACCGGCGACGTCTGCGGTACTGGTCGGCAGCGCGACCGCGCCCGGGAGTCCCGCCGCGAGGTAGGCCGTTTCGTCGCGGCGATAGGACTCGCGATCGATAGTGTCGGTCAAGAGCCGGACCGCGGGCAGCTCGACGCGCGCCGCTTCCAGGAGCGCGCCCAGATCCGGAGGGTTCGCTACGGTCGCCATCGGGCGATGGTAGCCCGATCCTCCTCCGCCCGATCCTCGTGCAGGACTCCCAGCCCGCCTCGAGACGGGTTCAGCGGTCGCCGGGCCGGCGACCCACCAGCCACCACGCGGCCGGGAAGGCCACGGCCGCGAGGGCGAGCTTCGCAACCTCCGCCCAAAGGAAGGGCGTCAACCCATTGATAACCGCCCAGTCCAGCGAGTTGCCCGTCGCGATCGCGAGCCAGGGCACTCCTACCCCGAAGATCGCTGCCTCGCCGAGGAGCATGGCGGCAATCGAGCCTGCCAGATTTCGATCCCAGCCAAGCTCCGCAAGCCGACCGACTATGGCCGCAGCGAGCACGAACCCAACGAGGTAGCCTCCGGTCGCCCCCACGACGATGTCCCAGCCGTGCTTCGAGTCAGCGAACACGTGCAGGCCGACCGCACCGATCAGCAGGTACAACCCGGTTGACGCGATCCCGCGGCGGAAGCCCAGGGCGCCACCGGCGAGCAGGACGGCGAACGTCTGGCCTGTGTATGGGACGGGATTACCCGGCAGATAGAAGTGGACCTGGGCGGCCACCGAGATGAGCAGCGTGCCCGCGAGGATCAGGGCCAGGTGTCGGAGACGGACCCCGATCCCTTCAGCGACACGCACCGGAACGAGGAAGTCGGCGATGGTGATCCCTCGCTCGCCCGCGGCGGACCGATCCAAACGGGGCACAGAGAGCGTCATTCAGTCCTCCTGGGGCTCGGACCCGAGCCGCGCCGCGAGTCTAACAGGGAGTCCCGAGCGTTCATGCTCAGCCGCCGTGTCGGACGGCAGCCCTAGTCGACTTTGAGAGCCCGGACGATTGACACGCGAGAGGCCAGCCGGGACGGATAGTAGGACGCCACGATTGAGGCGGCGAGCCCGAGGCCAACGGCCATCAGAATCGATGCCCAAGGGAGCGCGATCGAGGTGTCGAAACCACCGCTGAGGGCGAGCAGGACGGCCCCGACTGCCAGTCCCACCACAGCGCCGAGCGCCGTCCCGACCAGTCCGAGGACCAGCCCCTCCACGACGACCATTCGGGACGCCTGGCGTCGACTCATGCCGATCGCGCGCAGCAGCGCGATTTCGCGGACACGCTCGAGAACACCCATCGCCAGGGTGTTCAGTATCCCGAGCCCCGCGACGAGGACGGCGACCAGCGCGAGCGCATCGAACAGGCCAAAGACCCGACCAAGGGCATCGGTGACCGCACCCTGGATTCGGCCCAGCGGGACTGCCTCGAGGGCGAGACTCCGGGCGACCGTTTCAAGGGCCACATGGGAGTCACGCGGCGCGTCCGGCGCGAATCGAACGGCGAACACGTCGGCGCCGGCAACGCCGATCCGGCCGCTCGCATCGGGCCAGCCGAGGAGGATGGCCTCGCCACCACCACCGGGGATCGATCGCTCGACGACGCCGTCAATGGTCAGCTCAAGAGTCGTTCCGCCACCCAATGCCAGGGTGATCGTATCGCCGACTCCGAGGCCCAGCCGCTTGGCTGCGGCGACCGGCAGGATCGCAGATCCACCCTGATCAAGCGCCTCGAGCGCCGCCACGCGATCCCCCTGGACGAAGGTGAGCCGTCCATCGCGCAGGAAGTCGGCACCAACGACCGCCGCCGCGTCCATCCGCACACCCCGAACCGCGAGGTCGAACGTCCCGATGGGGGTCACGGCCGCGACGCCGGGAACGGCTGCCAGGGACTCGCGCACGCCTTCCGCCGCGTCCACGGGTCGAATACTGGTCACGACGTCATCACCCGGAACCACGTCAATCAGCCAGGCGGAGGCGCGCTCACGGGCCGCCTGGGCCGTCCAGCTCAACCCGACGATCATCGAGACTCCGACCACGAGCGCCCCGAGCGTCAGGGCGGCGCGGCTGCGGTCACGGGCCAGCGATCCACGCGCCAGACGCTCCTCGAGCCGCACGACGAAGGTCAGGGGCGAGCCGAGGATGCGCGCTAACGACGGCAGGAAGAACGGCGACGACAGCGTTGCCAGGAGCAGGACGCCGTAGACCGCCAACGCCCGATCTGCGCCCACAGTGCCGGACGCCCTGGGCCAGACAAGAAGGGCCAGGATCGCGACCGCCACGAAGACCACTGCGAGCCAGGCGAAGCGACCCCGCCGAGCCGACGGGAGATCGAGCCCAGCCCGCAACGCCTCGACCGGCGAGATCCGCGCTGCACGAACCGCCGGCTCAACGGCCGCCGCCACCGTGATGGCGATACCCACGATGAACGCGAGGACGAGGCTGCTGACACTCACGCCGTCAACGTCCGCGCTGAACCCGGTCAGCGCCCGAAGCGAACCTATGATGACCGCACCCAGCCCGGCTCCGACGGCAATCCCGAGGACGGACCCGAGGATGCCGAGCATCGCGGCGCCCGTCAACACGAACTGGACGACCTGGGCACGGGTCGCGCCGGCCGCCCGGAGGAGTCCGACTTCGCGGGCGCGCTCGCCGACGGTCATCGACATCGTGTTGATGATCAGGAATGAGCCCACGAACAGGACGATCGCGGCCAGCAACGCGGTGGTCGCCTGGAAGTCGGCCGTCGAGGCTCGGAGGCCGGCCGCCAGGTCGGCGGGAGACGCGAGGATGTAGGGTTCCGCGGTCAGTCGGTCGGCCAGCCGTTGGGTAACATCCGCGGCCGATGTGCCACTGGCGACGGCGATGTCGACGCGGCTGACGCCGCCGATGCCGAAGACCGAACGGGCTGCCTCGATCGGGATGACCACGCTTCGCCCGGCAGTGCCGGCGATCGAGCCAGGGCCGGGCACGATCCCGATCACCCGGAGGTGGGCGGGTGCTCCGACTCCCTGGATCGTCAGTTCGCTCCCGACCACGTAGCCATCACTCGCGGCGAGGTCCTCGGTGATGACGGCCGAGGCTTCATCCGACCGACGAAGCGGCGCCCCGGCGGCGAGCTCCATCGGATGCAGCAGGGCATACGACGCAGGATCGACGCCGACGACCGTGACGGCCCCCTTGACGGGCTGGCCCGTGATCGGGGCGAGGAACGTCTGCCGCTCAATGCTCGGCGCGACGACGGCCACGCCATCGGTGCCACGGATCATGTCCACGGTTCCGTCGGCCAATCCCCGCTCGAGGAACGACGACACCCTGAGGTCGGCTCTGCCGACGGCGTTGCCGACCGTGCGGCCAATGGCCGTCTCGAGGCCCGCACCCATGGTCAAGGATGCCGACAGCACGCCGACGCCGAGCGCCACACCGAGGATGGTGAGGAGCGATCGAAGCGGCCGCGCGGCGAGCGTCCGCGCTGCCAGCCGGTTGAGGCCCATGCCGCTAGAGCCCGAGCTGCGCGAGCCGAGCGATGAGCGGGGCCGCCGAGTGGTCGAGACGCCGGCCGAGGTCGATCTCGTCCTTGATCCGGCCATCCCCGATGACGAGCACGCGGTCCGCATAAGCCGCCGCTCGGGCATCGTGGGTCACGAGCACGATCGTCTGCGCGGCGGATTCGCAGGTCCGCCACAGGGCATCGAGCAACTCGCCACCGGTGGTGTAGTCGAGATTGCCGGTCGGCTCGTCCGCGAGGAGCACCGACGGCCGGGTCACGAGCGCACGGGCGACGGCCACACGCTGCTGCTCTCCCTGGGACAGCTGGTCCGGACGATGGCGCTCCTTGCCGGTCAACTCGACCAGCTCGATGACGTCCCGGATCCGCTCCCTGAACTCGCCGCGGTTGGCGTCCTGGCCCGCGATCGTGAAGGGCAGGGCGATGTTCTCGCGAACGTTGAGCAGCGGGATCAGGTTGAACGCCTGGAAGACGAAGCCGGTGCGCTCCCGACGAAGCCGCGTCGCCTCGTCATCGGACAGCCGACTGATGTCCCGGCCCTCAAAGACGACCGATCCCGTCGTCGGGCGATCCAGGCCGCCGAGCAACTGCAGGAGGGTGGTCTTGCCTGACCCCGACGGCCCCATCAACGCGACGAACTCGCCCGACTGCACCGACAGCGTGACCCCGCGGAGTGCCTCGACGTGCGTCGCACCAAGCTCAAATCGCTTGGTCAGATCGCGCGCTTCGAGGATGGCCGGCATTCGTGACTCCGTGGCTTCGACGCGCGAGGGGGACGCTGCGCCAGTGTAGTCGCCGCTCCGATCGAAACGGGTCAGGACCCGAAGTACGCACCCGCAACATCGCCGACGATCGTGTCAACCAGATTGTTGGAAACTGGGGCATCAATGACCTGGAGTCCGGCTGGCCCCGCGAGGAACGCCTGGGGTGCTGGTGTTGACGCGGGCGCGGGTTCAGCCGGTCCACCTGCTGGCCCGGTGGTGCCTCGCTCGTCCGGAGCGGCCGTGGGCGCAGCGGTCGCGGCCGCGGTTGCGGCAGCTGTCGGGTCGGCGACCGCGGTGGGCGCGATCGTGGCGGCGGCGATCGAGGTTGGCTCAGGCGTCGGCACGGAGGTCGGCTGCGCCGTTGGCTTGACGGTCGGTTTCGGAGTGGCCTCGGCCGTCGCGGTCGGTCCAGTTGTGGGTTTGGGTGTCGGCGTCGCCGTTGGCTTCGGGGTCGGCGCTGGCGTCGGTTTCACCGTCGGAGCCGGCGCCGAGGCGCACTTCTGGGCGAACAGCACGGTCCACATGTGCTTGCCGTCGGGGCCCTTGTACGCACCGACACCAACCACGGTCCAGGCGGTGCCCAGAATGTTGTTTCGATGGCCCGTGGAGCCCATGAACCCGTCCTGGATCGACGCGGTCGCGATGTCGTCGGGGTAGTTGTTGGTCCCGATGTTCTCGCCGGCAGCGACGTAGCAGTAGCCGATCCGCTGCAGTTCGTCGAAGACCTTCGTATTGGCGGGCGGGATGGTGTGACTGAAGTAGTTCCGCTCGATCATGTCCTTGGATCGCCACCGAGCGACGTTTGTCAGGGTCGAATCGACGGTCAGCGCCTTGAGCCCGGCCGACGCGCGAGCCTGATTGGTCAGCTGAACCAGCAGTGCCTCATCGCTTGACGAAAAGGCGCTGGCATCCCAGGCAAAGACCAGGCCCGGCATCGCCAGCGATACGGCCAGGGCAACGAGCGCGACGATGCCGCGGATCGATCTGGGCGCCCGGCCGGGGGCCCTGTGACGCAAGCGACTGGCGATGACCATGTTCGACGTCGGCTCCACGGATTCGGGCACTCGATCGGCTCCTCCGACCGCTTACCCGGACCATATGGGCGCTCAGGCCGATTCGGTCCCGGCCCAAGGTCCCACCCAGCCGCGGCCCGAGGTACCAGATTGCGCACCACACCACCCTTGAAACCACCGAACCGCCCGGGCGGTCCCGCGCGAATGCGCCTGGCGCCCTGGAACCGCACGCAGGCGCCATCCCGCGCGCATGTGCCGAGCGCGCGTCACATTCGGGTACACTGCGCGGGCCCGCGGTCCCTGATCGGTGATCGCGCCGCGCATGGTGGCCTTAGCTCAATCGGCAGAGCACTGGATTGTGGCTCCAGAGGTTACGGGTTCAATCCCCGTAGGCCACCCCACCACCTCACCCGTACTGGGGCAGCTCGAATGACCGACCTCGACTACAGCGCGTTCGACGCGCTGACCTTCGATTGCTACGGAACGCTCATCGACTGGGAGACCGGGATCCTCGCAGGACTCCGCTCGGCGCTCGATCCCCTGGGCGTTTCGGCCTCGGACGAAGACCTCCTCGGCCACTTCGCCGACATCGAAGTCCGGCTTGAGGCAGGCCCGTACCAGCGCTATCGCGACATCCTCGGCGCCTGCCTCGCGGAAATCGGGACTGGGCTGGGCGTCCGGCCCTCGGCCGCCGCTTGCGAGGCCTTCGGCCGTTCCGTCGCGGATTGGCCGGCCTTTCCCGACTCGGCCGCTGCGCTGGAGGCCCTCAGCCGACGCTTTCGGCTCGGCATCCTCACCAACTGTGATGACGACCTGTTCGCGGCGTCGAACCGTCGTCTGGGCGTGACCTTCGACTGGATCGTGACGGCCCAGCAGGCGCGCGGCTACAAGCCGCGGCTGGCCAACTTCGAGCTCGCCGTCGAGCGGCTCGGGCTGCCCGTCGAACGCATCCTCCACGTTGCCCAAAGTCTCTTTCACGACCATGTGCCAGCCAAGGCCCTTGGCCTGTCGACGATCTGGATCGACCGCCGGCATGGGCGATCGGGCGCAGGAGCGACGCCCCCAGCGAGCGCAACACCCGATGGCGTCTACTTCGACATGGCGAGTTTCGCCGAGGCCGCCGCCGGGTAGACGGACGGTCGCTTTCCGGTCGCGCGCTGGTGCCTCCAGCGTGGAGGATCTGGCCAGCCGGAACGGTCACGTACGGGATCCGTCGACGCTCGCGCCTCAAGCGCGGTGAGATGCAAGGATCCGCGATGTCGAGCCGGTCGGAGGTTGCGTCATGGCCACGGTGACGTTCGAGGGCGTCAGCAAGCAGTACGGCGAGGTCTATGCCGTCCGCGATCTGTCGCTCGAGATCCACGACGGCGAATTCATGGTCCTTGTGGGACCGTCCGGATGCGGCAAGACCACGAGCCTGCGCATGATCGCCGGGCTTGAGGAGATCAGCGACGGGATCGTGAAGATCGGCGATCGCGTCGTCAACGACGTCGCCGCCAAGGATCGCGACATCGCGATGGTCTTCCAGAGCTATGCCCTGTATCCGCATATGAGCGTGCGGGACAACATGGCCTTCGGCCTGAAGCTGCGCAAGCTTCCCAAGGCGGAGATCGACTCGCGCGTCGCCGACGCGGCGAGGATCCTCGGCCTCGAAGCCCTGCTGGCTCGGAAGCCCAAGGAGCTTTCGGGCGGCCAGCGACAGCGCGTCGCCCTCGGGCGTGCCATCGTGCGCGAACCGGCGGTCTTCCTCATGGACGAGCCGCTCTCCAATCTGGACGCCAAGCTCCGAGTGCAGACGCGTGCCGAGATCGCTCGCCTGCACCAGCGCATGGGCACGACGTTCGTCTACGTCACGCACGACCAGGTCGAAGCCATGACGATGGGTACCCGGATCGCTGTCATGAACACCGGCGACCTGCAGCAGGTCGGAACGCCGCAGGAACTCTACGACACACCGGTCAACAAGTTCGTGGCCGGGTTCATCGGCAGCCCGGCCATGAACTTCGCCACCGTGGAACTCGCCGACGGTCGCCTCAAGGGGGGCGGGCTTGAGCTCACCCTGCCGAGCCGGCTCAGTCAGGCCGTTGAGGCCTCAGGGTCGAGGTCATTCCACGCCGGATTCCGGCCGGAACACCTGGACCTCGTCGATCAGGGCGAGGACCTCGTCATCCGTGCCAAGGCCGACGTCGTCGAGTATCTCGGCAACGAGGAATTGCTCCACGTGACGATCGACGGGCACGAAGGCGATGTGATCGCCCTTGTGCCGGCCACCCGAAACGTACGACCCGGAGACAACGTGGAGCTCCACCTGCCGGCTGATCGGCTGTACCTGTTCGACGCCGCATCCGGCGGGTCGATCTTCTCCGCCACGGCCTGACCCCGGTGGCCCGCGCGCATGTCGCCGCGGGCGACCCCCACCCGGCCGACGATCGTCTCCGCGAGACGGTCGTCGCGTCGCGGATTGTTCACCGCGGGCACTATCTGGACGTCCGCGTCGATGACATTGAAACCCCCGGCGGCGGGCGATCCCAGCGAGATATCGTCGCGCACCCCGGGGCGGTGGCCATCGTGGCCCTGGACGCAGATGCGTCGGTGCTGATGGTCCGCCAGTTCCGCCTGGCCGCGGGGCGGACGCTGCTGGAAATCCCGGCCGGAACGCTCGATCGGGTGCCCGACGGCGAGGGTGCGGTCGAGGATCCTGATCTGGCTGCGCCACGCGAGCTGGAGGAAGAAACTGGCTATCGGGCTGCTACCTGGCAGCACCTCGGGGCGTTCTGGACGGCGCCCGGGTTCGCGACCGAACTGATGCACCTCTATCTCGCCCGGGATCTCTTGCCAGCCCATGAGAACCGCCTGGGCCCGGACGAGGACGAACGCCTCGAGCTCGAGCGGGTCCCCTGGCGCGACGCCGTCAAAATGGCCGAGCGTGGCGAGATCGCGGACGCGAAGTCACTCGTCGGGCTGTTCTGGATGGCCAGGATCATGGAAACAGGGGCGCGGCCTGCGCCACATCGCTGAACGCTTGCGCTGGGTCAGGCGCGCCAGTCGGCCAGATTGATCCGGGCGAGGCGCGGGCTGTCCGTACGGCCGGGAATACGCCCCCGCTTGGCGATCGGCCGGCCATCGATTTCCTTGAGATCGCCGGTGAAATCGATCGGCGACGCGCCGCTGATGAACGACCCGACCGCGAACGAGTCCACCCGGGCGTCGGCATCCTTGAAATAGCGGATCCGATCCGGGTTCAGGCCACCGGAGACGACGATCCGGACATGGCCGTGGCCGGCCTGATCGAGGCGGGCGCGGACCTCCTTGACCAGGTCCGCTGTCACGCGCCCGCGCTCCGCTGGCGTGTCGAGACGGATGCCGTACAGGCGATCACCGAGGGCATCGGCCACCCGAAGGGCTTCCTCCGCCTCGTCGCGGAAGGTGTCGACGAGCACGATCCGGGGCACGTCCGGGTCCATGTCGCGGTCGAAGGCCAGCGCAGCATCGACGGTGTCGCCGATGATCAGGACCAGCGAGTGCGGCATCGTGCCGGTCGGCGCGAGGCCCGCGAGTCGGGCACCAGACGGCGTCGAAGCGCCCACGCAGCCACCGACGATGGCGGCATAGTCCAGGACGTCAACGATGTCGGGGTGGACGTGACGGGCGCCGAATGAGATGACCGGGTCCGGCGCGGCCGCCTGCGCGACCTCTCGGGCGGCGGTCGCCCAGCCCGTGGACTGGGCGAGCATGCCCAGGATCGCCGTCTCGTACAGCCCGAAGGCTCGGTATCGACCGGTGATCCGGAGCACGACTTCTTTCGGCCCGATCTCGTCGCCATCGTTCAAGGACTCTACGACCGTCTCGGTCGGATCTGCTTCCGCGAGCACGGTGCCGAGGAGGGTCTTGGCTTCATCGATCCCACACAGCACGGCGTCCTTGCGAGCAAAGACCTCCATGACCACGACCGGATCGAGACCCTCGCGCTGCAGGATGTGCTCCGCGCGGGCGAAGTAGACGTCGGCCGAATCTCCGGACAGGATCTCGGACGAAGGCCGCGCCCGTTGGATGCGCATCACCCCGGCACACGCGTCTGAGCGCCCTGGATCCGGTCCCCGCCAAGCACCGCCGGTCGAGCCTCCATCCGGTTCCGCATGATCGCCGGCCGGTTGCACGACGTCCGCTGGCGGACCGGCGGCGAGTGTACCGTACGGCTCCGTCGCCCCTGGAGTGTGTTCATCTGGCCGCACCGCGGCGACGTGGGATGGCAAGCCAGAGCAGCAGCAGTGCCGCGATCGCGATCGCCGCGCCACTCACGAGCCGCCCGCGACCAATCGCCGGAGCGTCGTCCCAGATGGCCCTCGCGGACGCGGCCAATCGCGCGGTCTCGTCCAGATCGCCCCTCGCGAAGGCGAGCCGTGCTGCGGCAATGTCCGGCTCGGGGTCGACGCCGATCAGGCCGGCCTGGGTCATCAGGTCTGGATCGACCGGCCTCGCCGCGAGAACCTCCTCGAAGGCTCCGATGACCGCCCGCTCCGTGACGGCCTCGGCTGCTGCCGTTTGGAGCCCGTCGGTTCCCTCGAATTGACGGCGGAGCGCATCAGGAGGCTCCAGGCCGACGGCCGCGGCTGCCACCTCGATCTCCCGGCGCAGTTCGAGGATCTCGGTTGCCTGATTCAGCTCGTCGGTCGCCAGTTCGAAGCTCCAGGCCCGCACGGCGTCGCGAATGGAGCGCGGCAGGACCCACGGCGCGGACGCCTTCACGGCTTCCTCGTACAGGACTCGGGCACCAGAGCGAACGTCGAGCAGTGCGGCATCCGCGGGTCGCACGACCCATTGGCGCCACAGCTTCTCGAACGAGCCGGTAGAGCCCGCGGGACCGGCCTCGAGGAGGTCGAGCAGCGATCGCCAGTCCAGTGGCGGCGAGCCATCCTCGGGTCCCGCGTCGGAGCCGGCGCCTGACGGCGGCTCGGGCTGGTACGCGCCGATCCCTGCCGCGGCATCTCGCCAGACCTGCCGGAGCGCCTCATCGCCGGCCAACTCGCGGATGGCGTTGGCGAGCGCCATCGCGGCGGCGTGTCCGAAGAGATCCTGGCTGCCTCCAACGACCCACGCGTTCAGAGGAACCGCCTCAGCCAGGGCATCCGGCGTCATCGCTATTGGCGTGACCTCGACGCCGATCGCCGCGCCTGCCTGGGCAGCGTAGAGGCCCGCGAAACCTTCGGCGATCCATCGGTCGGCCACGAGCTGCGCGTTGAACCACCCGTGGGCAGCTCCATGAACGATGGCGGATGGATCTGCCGTGTATGGAATATCGAGCCGACTGGAGGTGGGCTCAAACGCACCGGCGCCGTCATCGGCGGAGGCCACGTCCCCGGCCCTCGCGATGGTCTCGCGCACCTCCAGCTCGGCTGCGCTGGGCCAAGCGAGGCCGATCGCCGCACCCAGGGCCGGCAGGCCGGCTGCGAGGACCTCCCCGACCCGCGCCCGCCACTCGGGATCATCGGGCCAGGACCGGACGAGCAGGGTCAGGGGCTCGCCCTCAACGGTAATCGACACCCGCTCATCGAGGAGAACACCCGGCCGGTCCGCCGTGACATCGGCAACGAACGTGGCTGGCGTCGCCAGGGCGTCACTCTCGAACAGCAGATGCCCGTCGGGATCGGTCGTTGGGCCGGACAGGGGTCCTCGCCCGATGGCCGCCGCATAGCCCGCCGGAAGGCGGACGCGGACGGTCGAGCCGGCCACGTCGTCGGTTCCGAAGGCCCAGGCCGTGAAGGCGACCAGCGACGGCGAGATCCGGAGCGCTCGATCCGTCGCTCCGCCGGGGTCCTCGACGTCGAAAGTCAGGGTCAAATTGAGCGACTTCCCCGATGCGAGCGCCGTTCCGAACCGAAGCAGCACGACGGTACCGGCCGCCGAGCGCGAGCTGACCGTCACGGCGGGCTTCCCGGATTCGCCGGTCAGGCGCAGGTTGGAGGCCGTCGGAAGGACGACGAGATAGGCTTGGTCGATCGTGTACTTGCGAGTCGCCGTGTCACGTCGCCGGCTGGTGGCTGTGATCTCGACCGTCACGGCGACCCGCTGTTCGTCGGGGATGACGTCGTAGGTCGCGCTGGTCACCATCGTCAGGATCGGCGTGGCAGCGTGAGCTGGCGGGGCGGTGAGTCCGGCGGAACCCAGGGCGAGGGACAGGGCCACGGCCAGGCCGAGGCTTCCGGACAGGAGGGCGCGAACGCGTTGGCGGACCGTCACGCTGGGAACAGCTCCGGCAGGCGATCCGCGTAGCGAGCGAGGAGCGTCTCCGACCGCCCGGTCCTGTCCGCGTACCCGGTCGGGACGTGCCCGCCGATCCAGACCCAGGGGCGCGTCTCGTCGAACACGCGATCGGCGATCCCGACAACGCGGGCGAGCGCCGTGCCGAGCGCCTCGGCATCGAGCCAGCGGGCCGGGATCTCGACCGACAGGATCGGTCGGCCGTCGTCTGCAAGCGAGAATTTCCCGAATGGAAACTCATCATTCCACTGGAGGAGCGTGCGGTAGGCCCGGCGCAGCCCGTCACCGAGTGGCGGGGCGAGGTGAGCCCAGACGATGAGCCCGAGGGACGGATCGAGGATCAGCGTGACGCGCAGGTCGAGGCGCCGGCGACCGTCAAGGACGATGTCCCAGGCGCTGATGCCATCGCGCTCGGTTGCTGGTGCTGTGGAGATGTCGAGTTCGTCGAGCCAGGACGGCACCAACGCTGCCGTCGCGACCATGGGGCTATCGGGCACGGCGGAAGTCTAGACCGCCGGGGTCTTCGCCTTCGTTGGCGCACCCTGGCGACGGGCCCTGACGACCTCAGGTGCGACGTCGACGGACCCGCCGGTCGGCACGACCCGCTTGACGAAGTCGGAGGGCCGAACGCCGCCGGCAATGCGCACGTTGCGCCCGATGCGTGCCCCGCGCGGGATCACGCTTTGCTTGCCGACCACCGTGATCCCGGTGTTCAGTCGCGTTGGTTCGGCCTTGTTCGGCGGATCGTCCGGGCCTTCCCCGACGATCGCGCCCGCACCCACCACGACCTCCTTGTCCAGGATCGCGCGGTCCACGACCGCCCGGGATCCGATCACACAGTCGAACATCACGATCGAGTCGCGGACGACGGCACCGACACCGACCCGGACACCGGGCGACAGGACGCTGTTGACGACGGTGCCGTCGATCACGCAACCATGGCTGATCAAGCTGCGATGAACCTGGGCCGTCGATCCGAGCTTGGCCGGTGCCCGTTCCTCCGATTTGGTGTGGATGACCCAGTCCTTGTCGTACAGGTCGAGGGCGGGATGATCGACGAGCAAGGCCATGTTGGCCTCCCAGTACGACTGGATCGTTCCGACGTCCTGCCAGTAGGCGTTGAACCGGTAGCCGTAGACACGGGCACCCGCATCGAGCATCGCGGGGATCATGTGGGTCCCGAAATCCGTCAGCTCGTCGTCCAGCCAGCGCAGGAGCGTCTTGCGTGAGAAGACGTACACGCCCATGGAGGCGAGGTCGCTCTTCGGTTGCTTGGGCTTCTCCTGCCACTCGGTGATCCGGTCGGTCTCGTCCATGGCCAGAATCCCCATCCGGGTTGCCTCGGCCAGGGGTACCCGCCGGACCGCGATGGTCACATCGGCCCGCTTGCGCCGGTGCGCGGCGATGAATGGGGTGTAGTCCATCTTGTAGATATGGTCACCGGCGAGGATGAGCACGATGTCGGCGTCCGAATGCTCGAGCAGGCTTCGGTTGCGGAGCACCGCATCGGCCGTTCCGCGATACCACTCCGCGACGCGGCCTCGGGCGATGTACGGCTGGAGGAGCTTGACGCCGCCCCGCGCGCGGTCGAGGTCCCAGGGCCGGCCCAGTCCGATGTGATCGTTGAGGGACCTCGGGTTGTACTGGGTCAGCACCACGACGTCGTTGATGTCCGAGTTGACGCAGTTCGAAAGCGTGAAGTCGATGATCCGGTACTTCCCGCCGAACGGGACAGCGGGCTTTGCCCGCACCGACGAGAGGATGGACAGGCGCTCACCCTCGCCCCCGGCCAGGACCATCGCCAATGTTCGCTTCACGGGCCCTCCTCGGTTGTGCCTGGGCAGGCTGACCGAGCTCGATCGTAGCACCCGTCGAGGGTGGAGCTGGACCGGGCTACAGGAACAGGCGCGGGTTAACGAACACGCCCTTGAACTCCACCATCCAGTGGAGATGCGGGCCGGTGGTCCGGCCGGTCAGGCCCTCGTAGGCGATGATCTGGCCCGTGGTCACACGATCACCGGCCTTGACCTGGATCGGGTACTTGCTCCTGTCCACGTGGGCATACCAGGTCACCAGCTCGGATGAATGTGCGATGACCACGATCCAGGCCTTCGGGTAGGGATCGTACGGATTGGGGCCGGCGAAAACCACCTCGCCGGGGCCTGCCGCGCGAATCGGACTGTAGAGCGGCGCCGCGATATCGATTCCCGAGTGGAAGTGCCGACAACTGCCTCGCCGGGGCTCCCACGAGAATCCGGTACACCCGAAATTCTGGGTGATCGAGCCACCGAGGGGCCACTTCAGCGTGCCGTTGTAGACGGATGGGATCGAGCCGCCCCGGGCACGCTCGGCCACGAGTTTGTCGATCTTCTTCTGGAGTTCAGCCTCGGCCTTCTCGGCCGCCGCGATGGACGCCGCCAGCTTGGTCGCATCCTGGGCAAGCTTCGCGTAAGCCGCCTGCTGCACCGCAAGCAGTCGCTCCGTCTCCCTGTCGAGGGCAGCGAGCGCGGCCTGGGACTCGGCCAGCGACGCGAGCTGATCCTGGACTGCGGCGAACTGGTCCGCGGCGAGCGCTCGCAGGGTGTCCGTGTGCGCCTGCGTGGCCTCGACC